>JANOGE010000001.1:0-1862 GCA_031414035.1 Chitinophagaceae bacterium
TTTATTCCTGCAGTCAGGGATGTGAAGATGGAAAAACAGGAGCTACAGACGGGGAAACCTGGATCAGTAACTGTAAAAGATGAAACAGAAAATAAGAATGTCCGGTTCATTGATATGGAACTGCAAAATCCAAACAGGAACTCCGATTCAAATAAAATATCAGCTCCGGAAGACAGTACTGGGAAAGAATTAAGAACAAAGGAAATAATGGCTGTACCCGGTTGCAAGAATTTTGCATCCCGTGAAGATTTTCTGGAGCTGCGTAAACAAATGGCGGTTACAGAGGATTATGAAGAAATGATAAATGTGGCCCGAAAAAAATTTAAAAAAAATTGCTTTACCACGGAGCAGGTAAAAAACCTGAGCACTTTATTTTTAAGGGATGAGGGAAAATATAAATTCTTTACTGCTGTTTACCCCTATGTTTCCGATGTATACCATTTTGCTTCATTGGAACAGCAGTTAACCGATACCAATTTCATTACAAAGTTTAAAGCGATACTTCATCATTAACTGTTAATGATAAAGCGGGATAATCTTATGTCAAGATATTTTATAGAAGTTTCATATAAGGGTACGGGCTATTCAGGTTTCCAGATCCAGATCAATGCCAATTCCATTCAGGCTGAGATAGAAAAAGCATTAGAGATCTTTTACAAACAAAAATTTGAGCTTACGTGTTCTTCACGAACGGATGCAGGGGTACATGCGCTGCAGAATTTTTTTCATTTTGATTCTTTGGTAACCATTAAGGATGAGGCCTATAATATCAATGCTATTCTTCCCTGCGGTATTGCCGTCAAAAGAATATATGAAGTGAATGAAAATGCGCATTGTCGTTTTGATGCAGTGAGCAGGGAGTATCATTATTATATATATAAGCTTAAAGATTCGTTTCTTGCGGACAGGGCATATTATTATCCATATTCTCTTGATCTTGATGTATTGAAAGAGGTTTCAAAAGAGATCATGGCAGGGGTTGATTTTACCAGCTTTTCAAAGCGTAACACACAGGTAAGATCATTTCTTTGTACTATTCATGAAAGCGATTGGGTAAAGGAAAAGGATTGTTTGGTATATAAAATAAAGGCAAACCGGTTTTTGCGGGGTATGGTTAAAGGCCTGGTTGGAACGATGTTGCAGGTAGGCAGGGGAAAGCTATCTGTTAGTGGATTTAGGGCTGTTATGGAAGAAAAAGATTGTACCAAAGCCGATTTTTCAGTTCCATCGCATGGTTTGTTTCTTTATAAAGTTGCGTTTTCCTGATTTTTTTTTGTTTGATTGTAATTTGTCTGCATATTGGTAGATGTTTCCGAATAGATAAAGTAAGGTCAATATCATGCACACTTGATATTAAACTCCTTGATAGTAAATTGGGGTTTAAAAAAATACCAAAAAACAATCATCTCTGTAATATAGTATAGTAAATGATTTGCAGGGATACCAGCTTTTGTTTTTTTGTTTGTTGATAACTATTTCATAGAATTATTTTGGTAACAGTTCATACGCCCTTATCTTTGCCGTCCGCTTTTGAAAAAAGAGCCAGTTCTATAAAAAAAATCGCACCCATTTTCTAGTTTTTTTTTCTAAAAAGCGAAGAAATATTTGGGTGAGAAAATAAAGGCACTTACCTTTGCACTCCCAATTAAAAAAGGGGTAAAAAGTATAGTCTAAAAGTTCTTTGAAAGTTTGGAAACAGCAGCAAATAATCTTTTGATTATCAAGGTAATGTTAGCGCAAATATTAATTTAGAATTTGACGTTAATTTCCAATGAAATTACACAGTCACGTTCAAACAACTCATTTACAATGGAGAGTTTGATCCTGGCTCAGGATGAACGCTAGCGGCAGGCTTAATACAT
>JANOGE010000002.1:0-21074 GCA_031414035.1 Chitinophagaceae bacterium
AACACTAACTTATTTAAGATTTACCGGGATTAGCATCGGGTTATTGATAAACTTTAATGTAGAAAAGTTAAAAGATGGAATAAAAAGAATTGCAAATAATTATATTGAAGGAACTTAAAGGATTTCACGCAGGGTTCACAGAGTAGCAGAGGAAACAGAGAGAGCCCTGCGATCTCCTAAACTCTTCTACCTCTGCGTGAAACATCCTTATATATTGGCTAAAACCCAAACCGATTTTTATGATGAGAAATAAAATAGTAACTGCGGGTATATTTATTTTTATTTCTTCCTCTGCATCATTAGCCCAGGAAGTAAAAGAAAAAGTAAAAGAGAAATTAAAGGTTAGCGGTACTATGGGAATTACCTACGAAGGTTATGGCCTTAGCCGCAGCCCATCCGGCTGGACAGGATATCAGCCACGCAGGCCATGGAACCAGGTACGGTTTAATTTTACACCAACATTTAATTTGGGGCAACATTTCACCCTGCCTTTTAATTTTAATTTTGCGGCCATCCCAACCAATTTTGCCGGGCCTTATGCAGGCATTAAAAAACAGAACTTCGGACAGTTCATTACCAACCCCATGAATAGTTTTGGCATTAACCCAAAATATAAATGGGCAGAGCTGCAATTGGGTACGCAGTATTTAAAGTATTCTGATCTGTCTACCGGTGATATTGGTGTGTTTGGTATTGGCTTTGACCTTAGGCCAAAAACCTGGCGGTTTAAATTCTTTAATGGTATCTCTCAGCAGGGCATTAATTATTTTGCCGGAACGCCAACAGTTACCGGGGCTTATAAGCGCAGGAACTATATGTTCCAGATAGCAAAAGAAGCAGAAGGAAAATATTTGTTTGCCATAAATTTTGCCAAGGGGAAAGACGTTCCGGCTTCATCAGCACCACCGCCACTTACCATTCGTCCGCAGGAAGGGGTTGTGATCAGCATTGTGTCGGATGTTTATGTTGAAAAAGGTATTTATTTTAAAGCCGAAGGCGCACAATCCACCTTTACCAAAGATGTGGCAACACCATTAACAACACTTTTGAAAGGGCTAAAACCTTTTATGGAAGCACACACTTCTACCATTACCGATTTTGCGGGGCAACTTTCTGTTGGAAAAAAATCAACGAATTTTGATATTGGCTTAACATCAAAATACCTGGGAGCAGGGTTTCAGACCGTAGGTTATCCTTATCAGCAATCCGACAGGCTTGACTATACCCTCAATACCCGCTTTAATGGGTGGAAAGATAAAAACAAGACATATAAAATAAATGTGGTGGCAAGTGTTGGCCGCAGGGTAAATAATGTACGCAACACGGCCCTTAAAGCAAGCCAGTTCATAGGCAACCTCAACTGGTTTACACAATTTAATGATCACTGGAGCCTGAATGTGAATTATAATAATTTTGGTTTCCAATCAGCCAGCGGTACCAATCCCTTCGGGATAAAAAATGTAAGTAACGATCTTGGATTTAATCCAACCTATACCTGGAGCAATACAAAGATGAATCACCTGATCAGCTTAAGTTACAATTACAGTAAGTACGATGAACGGGATGTTATAACCGGCCTTACTACATCTAACAATACACACACTGCCCTGCTTACTTATGTTCCATCTTATTTTGACCGGGATATTTCTCCTGATTTCAGTGTACTCTATTTTTATAACGATGTGCCTTTGGCAAAAATAAAACTGTTCACCATCAGTAGTGCACTAAGCATGACAGCCGCAAAAAAGAGACTGCAGTTAAGGGGACAGCTTCAATATACATGGGGTAAACTGAACAGCTTCAGCAGTAACAATAATCTTATTGCCTCCTGTAATGTGGATTATAAAATAACAAAGAAACTGAGCTGGAATACTTTTTTAACGACCAACTATTTTAAATACGGAAATGAAATAACGCCCATTGGTGCCAATTACTTAGAGACCATGAGCAGAACAGGAATCCAGTACAGTTTTGACACAAAAAAAATAATCAGATGAAAAAGATATTTTTCTCAATCATAGCCGCATTTATTTTTTCCACTGCCGCGGCACAGATGATAAATTCCAATTTGATCTTAACCGCACAGCCGCCTGCACAACTATCGGAATGGGGCAACAGAAGAGAAGTGCTTACTTTAATATTAAGCGCTCCCGGTGCTGTGACCGGGCAGTTCAAATTAAAAGCCGAGATGAAAACGCTGGACGGTACGGTCATTGGTTCTGCCGACCTGGCAAAGACGCCCGTGTTCACAGGTAACTCTTCGGGGACCACCATTTTATTTGCCAATGATGTAATTCCACTGGAGGATATGATATTTACCGGAAAATATAAAAATTCATTACAAAGAACCGGTAAACTGCCGGCAGATAATTATACGCTTTGTGTAAGGCCGGTTAGACCGGCCGACTATGCGCCATTGGGGGAAGAGCAATGCAAGAATTTTTATTTAGCCACTACACAGCTTCCCATTTTAATGAAGCCATACAATGAAGAGGTGCTGAATGCAAAAACAGCACAAACGGCCATTATTTTCCGATGGACACCCGTTGTGCCAAGACAAACATCACCTGTAACGTACCGCCTGCAGGTATTTGAAGTACTGCCTGCACAAAGCCCTGTACAGGCTTTACGCAGCAATCAACCGTTGCTCGATAAAGAGATTTTAGCAGCCACACAATTTATATGGCAGCCACAATTATCATTTGCCCCGGTTGATAGTAATGCAACAAGAAAGCTGCCAACTTTCATCTGGACCATTCAATCGCTGGACAAAGAAAAAAAACCGGTAACACAAACTGACGGTAATGGCGAAGGAAGGAGTGAACCCCTTATCTTTTTTATTGACCCCAATAAAAACATCAGAAAGAACCAATAAATATTATGCGAAAATGATATCGTTTCTTTTTGGTAAAAAATGGTAAAGAGCACAAAGAAGTGCTGCAAAGATTGCAGAGAGTTGCAACATTCATCCTACTTTTGATCCCTGATGGACAAAAAATATTTCTCCAAAGATGAAGCCCTTCAAAAAATAAAACAGTACTGTGCCTACCAGGAACGATGCCACAGTGAAGTAAAAGAAAAGCTGTACAGTTTTGGGCTGCATAAAAAAGACGTGGATGAATTGCTGTCAAATCTGATTGAAGAAAATTACCTGAATGAAGAACGTTTTGCCATTCAGTATGCGGGGGGTAAATTCAGGATAAAACAATGGGGCAGGATAAAGATTAAATATGCGCTCAAACAAAAACAGGTAAGTGAATATTGTATTAAAAAAGCATTGTCTGCCATCAATGAAACGGAGTATAAAAAAACGCTGCAAAAACTATTTGAACAAAAATTAAAAACCATCAGGGGCGAAAAGAACATCTTCATAAAAAAAAGGAAACTTCGGGACCATTTAATGCAAAAAGGTTTTGAATCCAGCATCGTTAATGAACTTATTTCTTCGGTTTAACAAAACCCACAGGTCTTCCCTGCTTTGTTATCTTTAAGTGATACCTTAATGACCGCCACTTATTTTTTGCCGTTTCCATATCACAGACCAGGTCTTTGCGCTGGTAAAGATTCGGATCAAAAATATCGTTCGATCTTCGTTCATTTTTTTCCAATTGGTCCAGGCAAACATAACAACGGCTGAAAATGCCAATGGAAATAATGCCCAGGAATTTTCTTACGTTTTTTTTAGGATAACCTGTTTTAAATGCAGCTTCTGTTCCGATCTGTAAAATCGCCGAATACAAAAAACGCAATTCTTTTATTTTATGAGCTGTTGTAACAAGGGTGCTTATACCATTCTTATGATCTTTGTACACATCAAAAATATCATTACTAAACTGCATGAGGCCACCAAGGCAATAGAGCATTTTTTCTTCTCCTCTTTTAAATGGATTTTCAAAAGCTGTTCTGTAATAGAGCAGTGATTCGGCCCCCTTGCGCAGGGTTATATCTTTAATTGCTTCATAAGTCAAGCCGGGCCGAGCCTGTCTTTTACTGAGTAATTGTGCATGATATACCCGGTACACCTGTTCCTGCATCCGCTCAGGGTGAGGCGCATTGGCCAATGCTGTCTTATAAAAATGAAGGAATAATTTTTCACTGGCCGTATTGCCGTTAAACAGTTCAGGCCGTTCAATAAAATCTTTAAGGGCAGCTTCCGATAGTCTTTGTTTATCAAAAAAATCATCACCTAATCCGGTCATTCCACCCTGGCAGGTACCGGCCATACGTTCTTTATCTGTCATACCGGATCCTCTTAATGCACAAAAAGCTTCTCCTAAAATTGCCGGAACGGCAAGGCCATAATAACCGGTAATTTTTTTCAGATCATTTTCATCCAGGCTTCCATCAGCAATTCTTTTGGCATCCTCCAACAGAGGAGAAATATTTTTTTTAATGAATGCTTTTTGACGGCTTATGCACGAAAAAACATGAATTGGAAGCAGCGAACTTTGCAGGAACCGGCTTATACTTTGAATGATGGGCATAATTATTTAATACCTGCTTTATTTAAAGTGAAAATAATAAATAAAAACCAGCAGAACGTAAGAAACAGGGGCCCCTGAAATTAATATGATTTATTAAGAAGTGCTTTTATTCAAAAAATCAGCATGAAGATCTGAGTCTTTATCCGGCAGGTCTTGAGCTTTAATACTATACTCCAAACCTGCCAAACCATTCAATAAGAACTAAAAATCAATTCCCTGCCCGGGATCATGATAAAGATCACTTTTATACCTGAAAAAAATCAGGCATCTTTAATATATAAAAGGTACAAATAAGTTATGTGTTATTTTTGTGCCTCATCTTATTTATTGCTTTAATAAGTTTATTATGAAATCAGATTATGAAATAGCCCAGGAAAATACCATGCAACCTATAACAGCCATTGCAGCGGGGCTGGGATTAACTGCAGACATGCTGGAGCCTTATGGTCATTTCAAAGCCAAAATAAATATCACCAGTTTTGATAAAACAAAAATTGCAGCATCAAAACTTATTTTAGTAACAGCTATTACCCCCACCAAAGCGGGCATTGGTAAAACAACTACTTCAGTTGGTTTGGCTGACGGGTTAAATAAACTAAAAAAGAAAGTGGTGCTTGCGCTTCGTGAACCCTCACTGGGCCCATGTTTTGGGATGAAGGGCGGTGCTGCAGGGGGAGGCTATAGCCAGGTGGTACCCATGGAAGAGATTAACCTGCATTTTACCGGCGACTTTCATGCCATTACTGCCGCTAACAATAACCTTGCTGCTTTACTTGATAATTATCGTTTTTATAACAGGGGCAAACCCGAAGGTATAAAAACAGTGTTGTGGAAAAGATGCCTTGATGTTAATGACCGTGTACTTCGTAAGATTGTTACAGCGCTTGATACACCCAATAACGGTATTCCATCTGAAACCGGTTTTGTGATCACACCGGCAAGCGAGATCATGGCGGTACTTTGCCTTTCAGAAGGACTGGAAGAGCTGCGTAAAAAAATTGATGATATTTTGCTTGGATTTACTTTTGCAGGCAACCCTTTTACTACAAAAGACCTGGGCGTTACCGGTGCTATTACCGCCTTATTAAAAGATGCCATCCAACCCAACCTGGTACAAACCCTTGAGGGCACTCCGGCTATGATACATGGCGGGCCATTTGCCAATATTGCTCATGGTTGCAATTCCCTTATGGCTACTAAAACAGCCATGCAGTTTGGCGACTATGTAGTAACAGAAGCCGGTTTTGCAACTGACCTCGGTGCCGAAAAGTTTTTCAATATTAAATGCCGTAAAGCAGGGTTACAGCCTGCCATGAGTGTGCTGGTGGCCACTTCGCAGGCATTAAAACTCAGTGGCGGAGCAGATGCAAAAACGATGATGCTGCCCGATATGGCAGTTTTAGGAAAAGGAATCCGTAATCTCGAAAAGCATATAAACATACTGAAATCATTTAAACAAAAAGTACTGGTGGTATTAAACCGGTATCATTTTGATACCGCCGAAGAGATTGCCTGGCTGCGTAACTGGTGTGCCGAAAAAGAAGTAGCCTTTGCGGTAAACGATGGTTTTACACACGGCGGAGAAGGAGCTTTGGAAATGGCGCAGGCTGTGGTTGATATCTGTGAGCAGCCTTCTCCCCCAATACAACACACGTACGAACTAAGTGATGATATTGAAACAAAGATCAGGAAAATTGTAACCACTATTTATGGGGCTAAAGATGTGGTGCTGTACAAAAAAGCGCAGGAGATGAACAAAAAAATAAAAATGCTCGGGCTGGAACATTTACCCGTTTGCATGGCCAAAACACAATACTCTTTTACTCATGATCCATTGGTCAGCGGACTGGATGGTGATTTTAAAATTGATGTGGATGACCTGGTGATTAACCAGGGTGCCGGTTTTATCGTTGCCGTTTGCGGCGAAATGGTGCGCATGCCAGGGCTGCCAAGAATACCACAGGCAAATAATATTGATGTGGTAAAAGGAAAAATTGTGGGGGTAAGTTGAATTTTATTTTTTGACCGCCCTTTTTTTGAGATATGATTTAATGATAAACCGGGATCTCCTTAACCCGTTTACATCAGATCATCAGGTATTCTATTCCTTTCATCAAACGGATTATTATTCTGTCTTCCGGTACATTTCCTTTGTATCCGCAGTCTGCAAAAGCAGGCATTTTATTTCATCATTAAATAATTAAAGCCATGAAATCAATGATCGGTAAAGCCATGATGCTGCTTGCCACAGCCTTTATACTTCTTTCTTTTTCATCCAATTTTGGCGGAGAGGGGTTTGAAATATTGCTGAACGGTAAAGTAATACTGCAACAATTTGGTAAGGACCTGAACACGGTAAAAGAGCTGCAGCTTAAACAAAGCTCACCTACCGACAAATTAACCATCCGGTACCATCATTGCGGAAGAGTTGGCAAGAACCGGATCGTTACCATTAAAGACGGACAGGATAAAATGCTTAAAGAATGGCATTTCAGGGATCTGAATACAAACAGTGATATGAGCTGCAGTGTACAGGATATTCTGAGCCTGAAGAAAAACAACAACAGTGTTTTTAAAGTGTATTATTCATCAAGTGAACTGCCGGGAGGTAGATTGCTTACATCTGTTATTTTAGGAAATAACATTACAGTACATCCATAGATTAACTGGAAACCATGTAAAGTACCCGTTCCGGATCAGCCGGGATGGGTACTCTTAATATTATTTATGAAGCACCATCGTTATACATGCCCCTGGGCGAGCATTGCATCTGCAACACATACAAAACCTGCTATATTGGCTCCTTTTACATAATCAATATTGCCTTCTGCATTGGCTCCATATTGAATACACTGTTCATGAATCTTTTGCATAATTATTCTCAGGCGTCCTTCCACTTCATCCCTGGTCCAGTACATACGTATTGAGTTTTGAGACATTTCAAGACCTGAAGTTGCTACACCGCCGGCATTGGTTGCTTTGCCCGGGGCATATAGTATTCCCTTTTTTTGAAAAACATTTATAGCATCGGGTGTTGTAGGCATGTTGGCACCCTCGGCAACCAGCCTGCAGCCATTTGCCACCAGTTGCAGGGCATCGTTTTCATCCAGTTCGTTTTGAATAGCGCAGGGTAAAGCAACATCACAGGGGATCTGCCATGGCTTTTCTCCTTCATAATATTTACGATCAAATTTTTTTGCATATTCGGCTATGCGGCCCCGCTTTACATTTTTTAATTCCATCAGGTATGCCAGTTTTTGAGTATCAATTCCGGCAGGGTCATAAATAAACCCATTGCTGTCTGATGCAGTTAAAGGAATACCGCCAAATGCCAGCGTTTTTTCAATGGCGTATTGTGCCACATTACCGCTGCCCGAGATCACCACTTTTTTTCCTTTGATGGTTTCTCCTTTTTTCTTCAGCATTTCATCCACAAAAAACAAAAGTCCGTAACCCGTGGCCTCGGGCCGTATGAGGCTGCCACCATAAGCATAACCCTTACCGGTAAGCACTCCGTTAAATTCGTTTTTCAATCTTTTAAACTGCCCAAAAAGGTAACCAATCTCCCGTGAGCCTACACCAATATCTCCGGCAGGGATATCGGTGTCTTTACCAATGTGCCGGTAAAGTTCTGTCATAAAACTCTGGCAAAACCGCATGACTTCATTATCCGATTTTCCTTTAGGGTCAAAATCCGACCCTCCTTTACCACCGCCCATGGGTAATGTGGTCAATGAGTTTTTAAACACCTGTTCAAAGGCAAGAAATTTTAAAACACTGAGGGTAACATCCGGGTGAAAACGCAGCCCGCCTTTATAGGGGCCAATCGCACTGTTCATTTGAACCCGGTATCCCCGGTTCACCCGGTAATTACCGGCATCATCCATCCATGGTATCCGGAAGATGAGGATCCTTTCGGCCTCAATCATCCTTTCCAGGATATTGGCATTTTTGTATTTGGGATGTTCTTCCATAAAGGGAATAACAGCCAGCGCCACTTCATAAACCGCCTGGTGAAATTCCGGTTGGCCGGGGTTTCGCTTTTCCACCAGTTGCATAAAATTTTCAATAACGGATTGGTTTGTTTCAATCATACAGCAAAAATTAAAAGTTTAGCAATCAATTGCCGGAGAGCAAGTACACTCCAACTAAAAATAAATATACAATGTATAAAATAAAAATGAACAATTGTATTTGGATGAGCAATATCAGTATTTTACTTACCTGCCGCCGTTAGGCCGCATAGGGTTATCAATATAATGTACTTTTTGTATCAGAAAAACCCGCAAACGGATTGTATTGTTTTGCAGTATTTTCTTTAAAAGCTATACCGGTTCTTTAAGGTGCCGCAGATCAAAGGCAGGATTTTTTCCTTTAATAACGGCAAAAAAGGCAATGATCTTTTTCAGGTCAGCAGCTTCATCATCACCGGGAAAAAAGGCTTCGCCAATTACTACCTGTTTATTTTCATAATCAAATCCAATGGGCACAATAGGCACACCTGCTTTTTTAGCAATATGGTAAAACCCGGTGCGTAATTTATCTACCCGTTTACGGGTTCCTTCGGGCGATAAGCCTAAAATAAAACGATCATTTTTGGCAAACAGTTCTGCTACCTGGTCAACCATACCGGTTTTTCCGAAACGGTCAACCGGGGTGCCGCCCATGGCTTTTAATATCCATCCAAGCGGCCATACAAACAATTCTTTTTTACCTAAAAATTTAGCATGGTTAATGTGCATGGCATTTCGGGCTGCAAAGCCAACCATTACATCTACCCAGTGGGTATGAGGCGCAACAGCCAAAACCATTTTTTTATACTGAATGGGTAAGGAGCCGGATAATTTCCAACCAAAGAATTTCCAATATAGATTTAAAAAGAGCCTGAGCATTGCAGTAAGTTAGTGGATTTATTTTTGTAAAACAAGGCGCTTACTTTTGGTAGATACGGCTGTTCCTCGGGATATTTAACGGGAAACAATAGTGGCCCTTTTTTTAATTCACTTTTGTCCAGGTTTCGGTTCTGCCCAAAAATGAAAAACCGATGTATCCTCTGAGCTTTAATGTATTCCTGTCTTTGAGGTACACATAGGCACTATAGGTCTTACCTGTTTCCGGGTCATAAATATCACCATTTTTCCATTCATCGTCGCCGTTAAAAGTAAAACCTTTCATAATTTCAAGGCCAAGCCGTGGAATATTATGTTTATTGCTGTTGGGGTTATTGGTATCCAGTTTTGGTTTTCCGTTAATATTGGGGTTTTTCATCCACACAATTTTTCCATAAAATTTTTCACCCGATCTGTAAATTTCAATCCTGGCAGAATTGTCACCGGGGGTTAACCAAATACCAACAATATCGGCTGCTTTGTTTTGTGCAAAAAGATTCAAGGCCAGGCTAAAAAAAAGGAAAGAAAGGGGTACAAATTTACATTTCAAAGCAGATTACTTTTATACAGGTAAAATTATACTTATTCAAAATAGCCGCTCATGATTTTTATCGAAGGGGTTGTTAAAGTTTTGATAGTTTTTCTTTCTGGTTTTTCTCAAGTCAATATGGACTGAAAAATATTTATTTTTTTCGTGACGGCATCGGTATTAATACACTCGTTCTCTTTTTATAGTCTTCAAATGCAGGGTTGCCTGCATATTTTTTTTCAAGCATAGGAATACCGGATACAAAAACGATCAGCAATGTAATCGTAAGCGGGCCAATGATAAAATAAAAACTGTTGGTTACTGGAAGGGTAATGATAAAAATACCCCACCACATCATTAGCTCACCAAAATAATTAGGGTGACGGGAGTATTTCCATAAACCTGTTTGCATGATGGCACCGGGATCTTTCCGTTCCTTTATAAAAACAGATAATTGCCAATCGGCAACAGCCTGGAAATAAAAACCAATCAGCCAGCAAAACAAACCAACCCAGGTAAAACCATTCCAGGTATAGGTTTCTGCAACCGCAACATGAATAACAGGAGAAAGAATGACGATCAATAAAACCCCCTGCAACAAAAACACCTGTCCATAACTGCGTAAATAAAAAGTATTACCCCATTCCTCCCGCCAGGCCCTGTATCTAAAATCTTCTGTTTTATTTTTATTACGGTGATAAATATGCAGGCTTAGCCTAAGCCCCCAAAGGGTAACAAGTATATATGAAAGTATGGAAACCGGTGAAGCAGGATAAGAATATAAAAGATAGCCGCATATTACTATATAACCAATGCCCCAGGCAATATCGGCTATATCATTTCTTTTTTTATATACAGCGGCCGCAAACCAAACTGTAGCATAAATAAAAATGATGATGAAGCAGTGTATGAAAACGGTTACCATTTAAACGATCCATTTTACAATATAATACCCAGCAGTGCTTACAATGCCGGTAAGCACAGAACCCCAGATGATATCTATAAAAACAATGGGCAGCGGCCAATCTTTTAAAGTAGCTAAATTGGTAAGATCATAAGTGGCATAGGTAAAAAAGCCAAATAATGCACCGCTTATTATTGCTTTGACCACCGAGCTTTTTTCAACCGCAGGCAATATGGCAAAGTAAAATATGCCAACAATAAACAGCAGGTAAAAAATAATAGCAGCCGTCCAGTTTACATTATCGCTTAAAAAATTACCGAGGTATTTTTTATACAGACCTTTGGCAATAAAACCCAGCCAGGCCATATCCACTGCAAAAAAAACAACAGTGGTAAGCAGGTAACTGATGAGGAGTTTATAAAAAGGCATAGGTTAAAGTTAAACTAAATTGCTAATAAAAACAGTGCTGGCTAATTGAAAGAATAAGTATTTGTTTTGTTCTGTCAAGGAAAGCCATGGTTAAGGGAAGGCACATCCTGTTGATAAACTTATAATGCCACCTGGTTCTTACTGTTTCAAAAATTGCAAACTTATATCAACCACAACCTCTGTTGCCGACGGAAGTTCATCATCGGTCCAGGGATGTTTGCGACCAAATACATGATCGCTGTCTGTTATAAATAATTGAGCTGAAGGTTGCCAGCTTTTAAGATCATAGGCTGTTGATACCGGCACCGCAGTATCACCTGTGCCGTGACAAATTAAAATGGGAATATCCAGGCTCCCGATCGCTTTTTTAATATCCAGCCTTTCCCGGTTTTGTATATAATCTTCATACAACTGGTAATACATGGGCATTTGCTGATTGGTGCGGCTGTTGTTGTAATAGGCAACGCCGTCTGTTTTCCATACCTGCATTTTATCGGGGGACCAACTTCCCCAGGGTGTTTTACATTCGCCGATGGCTGCCCAGGTAACCAGTTTTTTTATCCGTTTGTCTTCGGCCGCCTGCAGTATAGCAATTCCCCCGCCCATGCTATGCCCCATCAAATAAATATAATTATTGTCCAACAAGTGCCCATATCCGTTACCAGGATCGCAAACCCAATCCACCACCAGTGTAAGATCGGCCAGTTGTTTGGTATAATTATTATTACCAAATGCTTCCAGGTTGGTAAAATCCTCAGGCTGTTCGGGTGTGGTACCATTGTAGGAGAAATTAAATTTCACCAGTGTATGACCTGCCCCGGCAAATTTTCGGGCAACCAGATCAAAATTACCCCAGTCTTTAAAACCATTGAAACCATGCGCATAGATGACCACCGGCATTTTTTCAAATTCATGCTTAAAGAAGATATCGAGAGTGATGGGAAGCTTATTTGCCCCGGGGATGATAATATTTTTTATGAAAGGCATGGGTTTAAAATTCCGTTATTCCGTATCGGCACTGCTATAACCATTATTTTCTTCATCTTCAGCGCCGGTTTCCTCGGCCATATCATCCAGTTCTGCACCGGGGATATCCAGGTCTTCGCCAGTCAGATCAAAACTTGCTTCATTGATCAACTCGCCGTCTTCATCAGTAGTATCCAGTGCCGATCTTTTTAAATTGTTGTTATCAACAGATATGCTGTTTTCCATACTATCATCCAGTAAAGCCCTTTCTTCCGGGCTGATGTCATCATCATCGCCGGTTACCGGAGAAAAATTATTATCAATATTCATGGGTGTTATTTTTATGGATAAAGTTATTAATCTTATATCATATAACTGTGGGATTAATTTATAATCAAAATAAAGAGTAAAAAAACCAGTTACGTAAATTCATACAGCGTTAAGCGTATATTATAGTATTACTGTATCAGATAATTTCCGAAACATGGCGGTGAATATTTTTAGCCAGCAATGCCGTTGGTACATCATTTTCATCACCACCAAAAGGGTCTTCAATTTCTTCAGCAATCAGTTCCAGGCTGGCCAGTACATAAAATACAAAAGCCACCACGGGAATTACATAAAAACCTAACTGAAAAACAAAACCAAAGGGCAGTGACATCACATAAAAGAAAATGAATTTTTTAATAAATACGCTGTACGAAAAAGGGATAGGGGTGTTTTTTATCCGTTCGCAGGCGCCACAGATATCAGTGAAGGACTGCATCTCCGCATTCAGGAAGAGCAACTGTTCGCCGCTGATCTTTCCGGTTGTATGCAATTCATGTATATGCTGGTACATTAACAGCGCTACCTGGTTGGGAACATGTTTTGCATGATCAATACCGGCAAAGAGTTGCCTGTGCTCTTCTGCATCAAACAATTCAACCCTGGTTTGTTCCCTGTGCAGGTGATTGTGGAGGGCATAAGCAAAAGCCGGTATTATTTTACGAAAAAAAGTCCGCTGTTCTGTATCATCTGCCGGTAACATGGTTTCCAGCTTCATGGCAAAATTTCGGCTGTTGTTAACGAGGCTACCCCAGAGTTTACGCCCTTCCCACCAACGGTCGTAGGCCGTGTTGGTACGGAAAACAAGGAGCATGGAAATGGCAAAACCCAGCAATCCATGCATCAGCGGGATATTTTTTACATGACTTAACTCCGAAAGCCTCCAGTAATATAACTCCAGCCAGGCAACTATGCCGGCATAAATACAAATGCCAATAATAAGCGGCAACAGCTTTCGAAAGGTATCTGCTTTATGAAATTTAAAAATAAAAGTAAACCAGTCTTTGGTGTTGTAAGAGATCATCAGTTGTTGTTTGCTCAAAAATAAGCAATAGACTGAAGATCCGGAAAGAGAGTTAAGTATGCCTGTAATTGCAAGCAGGCATCTCAAAAATGTAATAAAAGAGCAGAAAATAATAATATATATTTTATGTAAGCATCAAAAAAAGAAAATGACATTATATTTGATAATGCAAAATCTTAAACAATATTTTTTATTAAGAGACGATGTAACCTTTCTTAATTATGGTTCCTTTGGTGCCTGTGTGAAACCGGTGTTTGAACAGTACCAGCAATTTCAGCTGGAGCTTGAACAGGAACCCGTACAGTTTATTAGCGTAAACGGGCTAAAATACCTGGAAACAGCAAGAGAAGCGCTGGCAGGTTATCTGCATTGCCACAAAGATGACCTGGTGTATGTAACCAACCCATCGTATGCAGTAAATGCAGTGGCTAAAAGTTTTGATCTTGAACCCGGCGACGAAGTACTGGCCACCGACCTGGAATACGGAGCCTGTGACAGAACCTGGGAATATTATTGTAAGAAAGCCGGGGCAAGCTATGTAAGGCAGCATATACCATTGCCCATACATTCGAAAAATGATTTTGTAACCGAATTTTTAAAAGGGCTCACTAACAAAACAAAACTCGTTTTCATCAGCCATATCACCAGCAGCACCGGCCTTCGGCTGCCTGTTGAAGAAATATGTGCCGCCGCAAAAGAAAAAGGGATAATGACCTTTGTGGATGGAGCCCATGCACCGGGACAGATACCATTGAATTTACAGGATTCCCCGTTTGATATGTACACCGGCGCCTGCCATAAATGGATGATGACACCTAAAGGCAGTTCGTTTTTGTATGTAAAAAAAGAATACCAGCACCGGGTAGATCCGCTGGTAGTAAGCTGGGGTTATCATCCACGTTTTCCTTCTGCATCAACCTTTCTCGACTATCACCAAATGAATGGTACCCGGGATTATTCAGCTTTTTTAACCATTCCTACAGCTATTCAGTTTATGGCAGATCATAACTGGCCGCAGGTAGCTGCCGATTGCAGAAAACGGGTGCAGCAAAACGCTCCGGCATTTTGTGAACTGCTGGGCGCCAGTCCGCTTACACCAATTAACGATGATTTTATTGTACAACTCTACAGTGCTGAAATAAAAACAGCCGAACCGGAAAAGTTACACCGCCATTTTTTTGACCACTACAAAATTGAAATACCGGTAATGCGGCATGGACCTAAAGTCTACCTGCGCTATTCCATAAATGCATGCAACTGCCAACAGGACCTGGATATACTGTTTGCTGCCATTAAAGAAATAAAAAATAAAACGGGGTTGATTGGTTAAGGGTGCTTTTTGGAAGAACGAAATGCAGCTACTGATTTTTATATTATATTTAAACTAAAAAAATACTCCTCTTTAAACAAAGGGATACAATATTTATAAAAACAAGGATATGCCGGATATAAACACCATGTATAAAGTAAAAGTAAATGAATTTGAGTTTTCCTTTTCTAGGGAACAGATCGAAGCGGTTGACCTGTTACAAAGATCTCCGGTGGAGTTTAACCTGTTAAAAGACCATCGTTCGGTGAATGTAAAACTGTTAGAAGCAGACAGAACGGCTAAAAAACTAACCATAGAAGTGGAAGGTGAAAACTTTAACATAGAAATAAAAGAAGAGCTGGATCAAATGCTGGAAAAAATGGGCTTTGGCTTGATTGCCAATAAACATATTAAAGAGATTAAAGCACCCATGCCCGGATTGGTATTGGAAATTGCGGTAAAAGAAGGACAGCAGGTAACCGAAGGCGAAAAGATATTGATACTGGTGGCTATGAAGATGGAAAACAGCATTATGACCCATGCCAATGCAACTATTAAACGGATTGCGGTTGTTGCAGGTCAGGCCGTGGAAAAAGGGCAGGTATTGGTAGAGCTGGAATAAATAAATATTCCCTGAATAAAATAATTTTATTGAAAACAAATACGCTAAGATGAAAAAAATATTAGTGGCTAACCGGGGAGAAATTGCGCTGCGTATCATGCGGTCAATACGAAAGATGGGCATTACATCAGTTGCTGTTTTTTCGGAAGCCGACAGGAATTCGCCGCATGTGTTATTTGCAGATGAGGCCGTTTGCCTGGGTGCACCCGCTTCAACTGAATCCTATTTGAACGGCGATAAAATAATTGCCTTTTGCAAACAACTTGGTGTAGATGGCATTCATCCGGGATATGGGTTCCTTAGTGAGAATGCCGATTTTGCTCAAAAAACAGAAGATGCCGGAATCACATTTATAGGCCCCGGTCCGGAAGCCATGCGTATCATGGGTTCAAAACTGGCGGCCAAAGAATGTGTAAAGAAATACAAGATACCCATGGTACCGGGCATTGATAAGGCCATTGAAGATATTGCCGTGGCAAAAGAAACCGCAAAACAGATAGGGTATCCCATTCTCATAAAAGCTTCTGCCGGCGGTGGCGGCAAAGGAATGCGGATCGTAGAAAAAGAAAAAGACTTTGAAGAACAAATGCAACGGGCCGTTAGTGAGGCCAAATCTTCTTTTGGTGACGGGTCGGTATTTATTGAAAAATATGTTACTTCTCCACGTCACGTTGAGATACAGGTGCTTGCGGATAAACATGGTAACGTGGTGCATTTATTTGAACGGGAATGCAGCATCCAGCGCCGGCATCAAAAAGTAGTGGAAGAATCTCCATCAGCGATCTTAACTCCTGCGTTAAGAAAGCAAATGGGGGAAGCTGCCGTTATGGTGGCTAAGTCATGTAATTATACCAGTACCGGCACGGTTGAATTTTTAATGGATGATAAACTTAATTTTTATTTTTTAGAAATGAATACCAGGTTGCAGGTAGAACATCCTGTAACAGAAATGATAACGGGCATCGACCTGGTGGAAGAACAGATAAAAATTGCAAGAGGGGAAAAATTAAGTTTTACGCAGGATGATCTTGCCATCAATGGCCACGCTATGGAGCTGAGGGTTTATGCCGAAGATCCATTAAATAATTTCTTACCTTCAATGGGTACGCTTACTACTTATATAAAACCTGAAGGCGAAGGCGTACGGGTAGACGATGGTTATGAGGAAGGGATGCCCATTCCTATTTATTATGACCCGATGATCGCCAAACTGGTTACACATGGCAAAGACAGGACAGAGGCCATTCAGAAAATGAAAAAGGCAATTAAAGAATATAAGATCGAAGGATTAGCGACCACGCTGCCCTTTGGTACTTTTGTATTTGAACATGACGCATTTTTGAGTGGAAAATTTGATACGCATTTTGTAAAGAACTATTACACACCCGAACTGATCAAAGAAAAACAAAAAGCAAATGCTGAAATAGCAGCCCTGGTTGCTTTAAAATACTGGATGGAAAAGCAGAAGATCACACAGCCGGTTGAGCATAAAACAACCAGCTGGAAACGAAGGCTGGCATAAAAAAGGAATTCATTATTATAAAAAGGCCGGGGTAAAAAGATACACGCATGAAATCAAAAATAAACCTGTTAAGAGAAAAGATTGAAGAAGGAAAACTGGGTGGAGGAAAAGAAAGGAATGACAAGCAGCATAAAAAAGGAAAGCTTACAGCAAGGGAGCGCATTACTTTATTAATGGATCCCGGTTCCTTTGAAGAAATTGGTGCACTCGTATTGCATCGTACCAAAGATTTTGGAATGGAGGACCAGCAGTTTGCCGGTGATGGCGTGATCACCGGATATGGTACGGTGAATGACCGTTTGGTATATGTGTTTGCCCAGGACTTTACTGTGTTTGGCGGCGCCTTATCAGAAACACATGCTGAAAAGATCTGTAAGATCATGGACCTGGCCATGAAGACCGGTGCTCCCATGATCGGGCTGAACGATTCGGGTGGCGCCAGGATTCAGGAAGGCGTTCGTTCACTGGGCGGTTATGCCGATATTTTTTACCGTAATGTCTGGTCATCAGGCGTAATACCACAGATATCAGCCATTATGGGGCCATGCGCCGGCGGGGCTGTTTATTCCCCTGCGATCACTGATTTTACGTTGATGGTAGAGGGGACCAGTTATATGTTTGTTACCGGTCCCAATGTAGTAAAGACGGTTACCAATGAAGAAGTAAGTTCTGAAGAACTCGGCGGAGCCTCCACGCATTCTACCAAATCGGGAGTAACCCATTTAACTTCAGCCAATGATATGGAATGTATTGCACAGGTAAAAAAATTATTGAGTTACCTGCCGCAAAATTGTGAGGATATTTCGCCCAAAGAACCATACACGGCAACAGATGAAACAAGGAATGTTTTGGAGACCATTGTTCCGGAAAGCCCCAATCAGCCTTATGACATTCGTGATGTAATAAAAGGTATTTGCGATGAAGACACATTCTTTGAAATTCATAAAGACTATGCCGAAAATATTGTGGTTGGCTTTTCAAGATTAGCCGGAAGAAGTATCGGCATTGTTGCCAATCAACCCAATTGCCTGGCAGGTGTTTTAGATATAGACAGTTCCAAAAAAGGAGCAAGGTTTACACGCTTTTGCGATTGCTTTAATATTCCTTTACTGGTATTGGTGGATGTACCGGGGTTTTTACCGGGCACCGACCAGGAGTGGAACGGCATTATCACCAACGGTGCTAAATTGTTGTATGCATTAAGTGAGGCCACGGTACCCCGTGTTACCGTCATCACCCGGAAAGCATACGGTGGTGCTTATGATGTTATGAACTCAAAACACATTGGAGCCGATATGAATTTTGCCTGGCCCACGGCAGAGATAGCTGTAATGGGGGCAAAGGGTGCCAGTGAAATTATTTTTAAAAAGGAAATTGCAGAAGCTGCAGACCCTGCTAAAAAACTTTTAGAGAAAGAAGCAGAATATGCCGAAAAATTTGCAACACCCTACCTGGCTGCTGAAAGAGGTTTTATTGATGAAGTGATAGAGCCAAAGGAAACCAGGAAAAAACTCATCAAGACCTTTGCCATACTGGAAAATAAAGTGGCAAAACGTTCAAGGAAAAAACATGGGAATATTCCGTTGTAAAAATCTTAATTCATTGCCAACGTTTATTCACTACCCTCCTGCTGTTTCTTTTTTAATACCCAGTAGATCCCTTTTACATTTGCTTCCCAATGGGACAGCAGTTTTACCAGTATGATCTCTTCGGTTAATTCCAGCATGGTAATAAAGACCGCCGCATAAAATAAGAAATGATTCGGTTCATCTGTAAAGAAAAAAAGCAGCAGGAAAATACCCTGTAACAGGGCAGCCGTCTTTGCAAGATAGGTGTGAAAGCTGGTGATTTTTCCATAACGGATAACAGCATAAACGGTCTGCAACACAAATAAGACAAAAAGGATGATGAATAAAATCTTTTCCTGTTTGATAAATGCCCACTTCATATAAAATAAAGCGGTCATGGCTACCAGTATGGTAAGGTCATCTCCTATAGAATCAAGCCGGGTACCCGGCACGCTGGTCACTTTATATTTCCTGGCAAGGGAACCATCAATGAGGTCGGTAAAAAAACTTACGCCCAGCAGCCATTTGAATATTATATAGTGGCCGGTAAAAAGCAGGACCAGTAAAAAAGGCGCAGCTACGATCCTGTACATCGTAATTCCGTTGACCACATACCAGGCTTTTTTATGTGTATTCATTTCATCCTTTAATTATGAGGTGAGTTTTTTGCCTGTTTTATTAATTGTGATATCCCGCTCAATTCTTCCAGATAGCCCCAAGTCCTGCTTCCCATAATTCGTTGTTCAGAGCAGGAATATTTTTATCCAGGATTTCTTTTGCCCTTGCTTTAAGAACAGCCCATGCAGCATTTAATTCCTGCAAACGGTCGAGAGAAGGTTTATTTACACTCGGGATATCACTTTCAGTCTGGTTTATAAGAAACAAATAGTTAGCCGTAAACTTCGCCGGAAAATTATCTGCATCATCATACACTTTTGTTTTTCGCTGTATCATGTCTTCATCCCAGGCTTTCATCTTTTTTGTCAATGTTGATCCTTTCGTTTTTAATGTTTTGTATTTTTCCTCTGCAGTCAGCGAAGCCAGTAACGATTCCAGTTGCACTCTTTTTTCATTCATACTGTTTACCATTTTGTGCATGGCCGACAGTTCATTTTCCATACTACTCATAATGCTGTTATATTCTTTATATGAAACCGCATCTGTTGGATATAATGGATTAGCCAGTATCTCTGCATTGGTTAAAAGTTTTTGTTCACCCATTTTTAGGGTAACCGTGTATTTGCCCGGAATTGCTTTATGCCCCCGGTAGCTGGCTTCAATATAAACATCCGGCACACCGGGCATGGTAGTGTAACGCATATTCCAGACAAAACGGTTCAGCCCTTTTGCTTTTGACAAAACAGGTTCAGCCGGTGGGCCACCATCATATTTTTTATATGTACTGTCCTTTTTTGAACTGAATGTATTTACCAGGTTTCCAGTGGCATCTTTTATTTCCATTGTCAGTATGATGGAATCTTTTGGATCAGCAAGCTGGTAATAGATCACCACACCCGTAGATGGATTCACGCCACTATATTTATTTTGACCTGTAAAATCGGCACTGGACTCATCCAGTTCACTTGAACCATTAATAAGGAATGCAGGCGAAGGATCAAAAATAGAAAATGCGGTAACCTCTTTTTTATACTGGCGAATTAAATCCAGGTCATCCAGTATCCAGAACGACCTGCCCGATGTAGCAGCAATTAAATTTCCCTGGTGAATGCGCAGATCTGTAATGGGCGTAACCGGCATATTCAACTGAAAGGATACCCAGTTTTTTCCACCGTCCCGGGAAATGTATATTCCTGTTTCAGTTCCTGCAAATAACAGATCTTTTCTTTTATCATCTTCTCTTACCACCCTGGTAAAGGCCCCATAGGGAATACCGTTGTTTATTTTGGTCCATGTTTTTCCATAGTCGGTAGTCTTATACAAACCGGGATTGTGGTCATTAAATTTATATCTTGTTGTGGCTATATATGCAGTGGCTTTATCAAACGGCGATATTTCTATTGCATTGATCAGGCATTCGGGCAAGCCGGCAGGTGTTATATTTTGCCAGTGCACACCATTATCTTTTGTCAGGTAAACATATCCATCATCGCTGCCGGTATAGATCACTCCTTTTTCATACGGTGACTCAATGACGTAAGCAAGTGTTCCATAATTTTCAGCACCAACCGCTTCGTTGGTATAAGGAACCCCCGGCCTGCCCTGTTTCGCTTTTTCATTTTTTGTAAGATCAGGTGATACTTCTGTCCATGTTTTGCCCATATCTTCAGTGCGCAATAAATATTGTGATCCATGATAAAAAACATTAGGTCCCGCCTCGATTCACAGGCTCGTTATGGCGCAGGCAGCAGCGGAACGGACACTCCCGCACAACCTCGAGGCCGAACGGTCGGTCCTCAGCGCCATCCTGCTGCACAACGACGCCTTCAACCTCGCCGCGGAAGTGATCGATTCGCGCGATTTCTTCCGCGACGCCCACCGCC
>JANOGE010000003.1:0-2793 GCA_031414035.1 Chitinophagaceae bacterium
GGCGGAAGATCTCGCGGAGCATCGCATGCATTCGGAGCGCTTCCGGCTTCCGCGGGAGACGGCCGACGCTATCAACGCCGCCCAACGAACCATTGCCATCGGCACCAATTACCATTCTTGTAATATGGTTTTCTTCCGGTAAAAAGGTTCCTGCAGTACGCGGAATAAGGGCTTCCGAAAAATTAAATACGGGTTCTTTTTTGTTTAGATCAATATAACTCAACACCCCAAAATGCATCTGTGTGAAATATAAACGGTTGTGCATTTTATCATAAGCAGCAGCAGCAACACCATAACCCATAGCAGGTACCGGTAAGGCATTATTGCTTCCTTTTAAAATTTCACCGGACATAACTGCATTTGAAGTATTATCATAAACAGTTCTTTCTACAAGCCCTGTTTTTATATTTACCTGGCGTACATTAACCCAGTGAAAATCACCGTTGCCTTTTCCGGTAATGGCAAAACTACTGTTAGCATCCTGGGCTACAGCAGAAAAGCTTAGAACAATAAAAGAGGAGGATAGTAAAAGTTTAAAATTCATAAGAGGAGTTTTTAATTGTAAGATAATATTATGATACGTAAATTAGTAAAATTGCATACATCATCCAAGAATTTTTTATAAATGGTAACTTTCAATTGCCTTTTTAACACTTCCGGTTTGCAAGAGCAGTTTTTTTGAAGCTTCATAATCATCCGACTGGATTTTCTCCATCAGCATTTTTACCCCCCGGTCAACCAGTTTATCGTTGGTAAGCTGCATATTTACCATCTTATTATCCTCTACCCTCCCCAACTGTATCATTACGGACGTGGAGATCATATTGAGTACCAGTTTTTGGGCTGTCCCGCTTTTCATACGGGTACTGCCTGTTACAAACTCGGGGCCAACAATAACTTCAATTGGATGGTCGGATGCTGCACTAAGGGGCGCTTCCGGGTTACAGCAAATACTGCCTGTAATTATATCATTCTCCCTGCATTTATTAAGCGCCGCTATTACATAAGGCGTGGTTCCGCTGGCCGCAATGCCTATCACAATATCTTTTTCATTTACAGCATGTATTTTCAGGTCATTCCAGCCCTGATCCAGGCTGTCCTCTGCAAATTCTACAGCTTCGGTTATTGCTTTATGGCCACCAGCAATAATTCCGATCACCAACCCATATGGCACACCATAAGTAGGCGGGCATTCACTGGCATCAACAATACCCAGGCGGCCGCTCGTGCCGGCGCCTATATAAAACAACCGGCCACCCATCAGCATTTTATCCACAATCACGTTTATCAGCTGTTCTATTTGAGGTATTACCTTTTCAATGGCCGCCGGCACTATTTTATCTTCTTTATTGATGCCGGTCAATATCTCTGTTACCGACATCTTTTCAAGGTGCCTGTAATTTGATTCCAGCTCTGTTACCTGTTTAAATGCCATAAAACGTTACCGATGAAATTTTACCAACCCATCCATGGGTTTTTTAATTACTTTACCCAATTGTAATTCATAGGAACTGCACATATCTTTTAATATATCTTTAAAACCAAAAGCAACACTCCCGGTGAAATGAATGGGCAATGTCCAGCTTTCCCTGTATTTATAAATATGGTTGAAAAAGAAATCATTAAACCCGTCTTCAATTATATTCTCAACCATATAATGCCCCCGGTTTTCGGCTAAAAAAACAGCATAAGATGCCAGGTATCGGTTTGGCAATGGCTTTTTGTAAACAGCAGTCAGTATCTCATCACGGTTGGTATTATACTTTGCCTTAAACCGGTCCATCAGGTCCGCATCAAAAGTATTATATAAAAAATACTGTATCACTTTTCTGCCCAGGTAAGCACCGCTGCCCTCATCGCCTAAAACATATCCAAGGCCGGGGCTGTTCTTCACAATCTTTTTTCCATTATAATAGCAGGAGTTTGAGCCGGTGCCTAAAATACAGGCTACCCCCTTTTCACTGCCACAAAGCGCTTTGGCTGCTCCCATCAGGTCGTGATCAACAGCTACCTTTGCATTTGAAAAAACTTTCTGAATGGCTTTCTTTACCAAATTCACATTATCTCTATTACTGCAACCGGTACCATAAAAAAAGATTTCTTCGGGATCTTTTTTATTCATTTTGAATTTAAGCTCCTTTTCAAGGATGAATTCAATTTGCTCTGAAGAAAGAAAATACGGGCTCAGCCCCTGGGTAAAAAAGTTTTTTACCGACTTCCCGTCTATCAAACACCATTCCGTCTTTGTAGAACCACTGTCTGCAATTAATTTGATCGGCATTGTCTTAAAATAATAATTTCAGATTGAAG
The DNA here is from genome assembly GCA_031414035.1 of Chitinophagaceae bacterium. GTDB lineage: Bacteria > Bacteroidota > Bacteroidia > Chitinophagales > Chitinophagaceae > Ferruginibacter. The sequence continues at coordinate 2,311 of JANOGE010000003.1, forward strand.
TTAAACCATTTTGTTTACACGCTGTATATAAAAGACAAGGCTTATAGCCAGGGGATAAGCCACAATAATAAATTCCTGTTTTATACCCAACGCCGTTTTTTCTATAAGGAGAATACCTGGTTTAAAATCTCCCGGGTTAAGCCAGCCTGTACCCTAGTATCTTCTTCTTATCTTCGCAAAATGAAAAACAAAAAGATACAGGCATGGTTACCCCTGCTTTTTAGTATGACCATGATCATTGGAATGTATTTCGGTTACAAAATGAGAGACAATATACCCGGAAAAAGCTTCTTTTTTACAGAGAAACGCAGGCCCATACAGGAGATCTTAGACCTGATAAAGAACAGGTATGTTGATGAGGTGAAGATCGATTCACTGGCCGACACCGCAATACAGGCCATGCTTAATAAATTAGACCCCCACTCTGTTTTTATACCGGCAGAAGATCTGCAACAGGTAAATGAGGACCTAGCCGGTAAATTT
>JANOGE010000004.1:0-12489 GCA_031414035.1 Chitinophagaceae bacterium
TTTCGATACTGTTTCCGGAAACTTTTTTCAGATCTTCTATGGCAACACCACTTTTATCCAAACACATTTGCATGGCCAACGGCACATACTTCATGGCATATTCGTACACTTTTCTTCCCTTCATTTTAATATAGCGGACCCGCGGATCAGAGTCAGGATAATACGACTTACCCATATTCAGATAGCCAACTTCGTCACCACAATGCGACTGAACACTGCAACCTAATATACCGGATTCGGTTGCATTACTATTTTTAGCTTCTAAAACGCAGGCCCCTGCACCATCGGAAAAGATCATACTGTCGCGGTCGTATACATCCAAAACCCGAGACAGGGTTTCTGTACCTATCACCAAACATTTTTTAGCGATGCCGGCTTTAAAAAATGCATCTGCCTGAATAACACCCTGTACCCACCCGGGGCAGCCGAACAATATATCATAAGGGACACAGGAAGGATTTTTTATTTTCAATGCATGTTTAATCCTTGAAGCTAAAGCCGGTAATACATCTGTTTGAATGGTATGTTTTACCACATTTCCGAAATTGTGCGCTACAATGATCTGATCAATGGTTTCGGGGTCGCAACCGGAATCTTCAATGGCTTTCGCTGCTGCAATGGCAGCCATATCAGACGAGTCCATATCAGCAGGTGCATATCTTCTTGCTTCAATACCCGTTATTTTTCTGAATTTTTCAACGATGATATGTGGTTCAATATCTAAAGCGACATTATCCTCGGCATAAAAATGATGTCTCGTAAAATCGCTGTTCGATTTAACAAAATCTGGTATATAAGATCCCGAGCCGGTTATAACTGTGGCTATTTCATTCAGCATAAAATAATTTTTAAATTTAAAAAGGCAGGCAAAGGTTAGCTTAAAGTTATCGATTTTTATACTGAAAATAAAAGGATTCCGGCTCCAATTAATAAAAACCCTCAATTTTCAATAAAACACTATATTTGCACTTTATTAATACAATACAAAATTAAAATGGACAAACAACAAGGCACCGTAAAGTTTTTCAATTCAGAAAAAGGATTCGGTTTTATTAAGCATTCAGACTCAAACAAAGAAACTTTCGTTCACGTAAGTGGATTAATCAGCGATATTAAAGAAGGAGATAGCGTTGAGTTCGATTTGCAGGAAGGCAAAAAAGGAATGAACGCAGTTAATGTGAAAGTAGTAGGATAAAACCTCAGCATCAAAACCTTTTAGGGCTATTCATTTATGAATAGCCCTTATTTTTTTACATACCCGGACAAAATGTAAAATGTTTTGCAAATTTTTATGAACAAACATAAATGGTATGTTGTTTGTTGATAAATTTACAGCAATAAATAAAGCTCAAAAATGAAAAAGATCGCAATCGCCCTTTTGTGTATTTTAAGTACCACTGTACTTTTTTCTCAAACGGAATCAGCAAAATCAGTAGGTTCAGGTAAAATTTTACTTACCAACGGACAAAAGATTATTGTTGAAAGTATAATTACTATTGAAGCAAATTTGAGTATGGGTATGGAATTAAGCAGCAATTCAACCAGCGAAAATTTGCTGGAATTGAAAAAAAGCACTGATAAAGACTATACCATCAGCAGTACACTCACCAAAATAAAAGTGAACATGAATATGATGGGTCAGCCAACCAATTATGATTCGGAGAAAAAAGAGGATAATAACCCCGATATCTCTAAAACATTTGATGAAAAACTGAACAAACCTGTAAATATTATTATTGATAATAACACCGGCCAGGCGGTATTGGATGATAAAAGCCCCGAGAAAAAAAAGGATGCTGATGAAGAGAACCCCATGAACGGTTTACTGGGTATGTTTGCTGAAAGTACGGACGAAGCTGTTGTTTCAGGTGCCTTTGCATTGATCCCACAGGGTAAGGGTATTGGCTCCAGTTGGTCAGATACGGTTAAAACAAAGGAGTCGAAAACAATCCGCATTTATACTTTAAAGTCTTTAACGGGTAATGAGGCCCTGATTCAACTAGATGCTGTAACTACTTCTGCAAATAAACTAGAACTGCAGGGCATGGAGATGGAATTTAAAAGTGATACTAAAACAACCGGCGAGATATTTACAGATGTCACTAACGGGCAGGTTAAGAAAAAAAATACTAAATCAGATATTACGGGGAGTTTTCAATTAATGGGCCAGGATGTTCCAATAACGGCAAAAGCAAGTTCAACCAGTACATATAAATAAGTCCCTTATCTTTTTGTTTGGAGCCAATAATACCCGGCAGCGGTCAACAGGCAGATACCACCGATAACCCACCATAAATTATTAAAACCGGCAGTATAAGCTATGTGTGTGCCGCTGGTGCTACCAATTACCTGGGCAGCGCTCCATGCCATTGTATAAAAGGCAGCATATTGACCACGGTTGCCTTCAGTACTCCTGGAAATATAATAGGAATTCATAAAGGGCATGGCCATCATCTCAGCAAAAGTGATCAGTAAGGTAGATAATACAGCAATGAAAAATCCGCTGAGCAAAGGGATATTCAGGATAAAAAACGAGAAAGCCATAATAATGGTACCATAACTCATCAACCGCAGATATGGCAGCCTTCCTTCCAGTTTAAACACGATCACCATTTCAAATAATGCAATAAAAATCCCGTTCATTGCCATAACTACGCCAATCCAGAATTCGTTGATGTGCAGTTTCTCTTTAAAAAATAAAGGAATAGTAGTAAATAACTGGAAAAAACAAATTGCGAATAAAATTTGTAACCCGATAAAATACAAAAAGGTTCTATCAGCATGTGCAGGAGGTGAACTTACATTTATCTTTTTTGTTTTTGTCAAATTCTGCTGCTGCGCAAGGGTAACTTTTGGCAACAACCATAATAATAAAAACGCTGCACTGATATTCGTTAATCCATCTACCCAAAATAATAAATGATAATTAATGGATGCCAGCACCCCTCCTAAAGCGCCTCCCAAACCCCATCCTAAATTAATAGCGAGGCGTACTACCGAAAAGGACTGGGTCCTGTTCTGCATCGTGCTGTAATGTGCTATAGCTGTTGCATTAGCCGGTCTGAAAGATTCATTAACCATACTCAGAAAAAAAGTAGTAATACAAATTGAAAAATAAGTACTCATCTGGCCAAGGACAATAAAAAATATTCCGCCGCAGAGCAAAGAAAAAAACTGGGTATAATAAAATCCAAAGCGGTCGCTGATCCTTCCGCCAAAGAAAGCCCCTACCATTGAACCAATCCCATAAATGGCAACTACAAGTCCGGCTTGTTTTGTAGTGTAGCCAATGTGCTTACAATAAAGGGTCATGAAGGGTAAAACCATGGTGCCGCAGCGGTTGATGAGCATTACCACTGCAAGTAACCACATACGGCGGTTTAATCCTGTATACGCATTCCTGTATAAATTAACGGTGGCACTGATCATAAAAAAAGTGGTGCAAAGGTATTTGCAACACTTCACCTGAAGAAAATAATATTACAGGTTTTCCAAAATATCTTTTACAAAAGCCCTTTTTCTGTAATCGGGATTAAAAAACACATACTTTATTTTTCCATCTTTACCGATAACGTAAGTGGCCGGTACCGGAAGATTTGCCCCATTACTTCCATTTGCCTTATCAAAATCTATCCCATACCCTTTATACTTTGCGATTATCTTTTCATCCACTTCAAAGTTAACTTTATACAATTTCATAATGTTCATTCCTTCATCTTCAATTACCTGAAAAGCAGTCTTCGTTTTTTCAATTGTCCTTTTTACATTTCCGGCCGTTTCTGGTGTAACTGCCAGTACCCTTGCCCCTTTGGCCGTAAACATACCCAGTGAATCTGAAAAATTACGTAATTGCTTATTACAATATGGACACCATTCCCCCCTGTAAAAGAGAATTACAACCTGGTCGTTTTTTAATACCTCTTTAAGGGTGACCATCTTACCATTCTGATCCTTTGCGGCAAAATCAGGTGCGGTATCTCCTGCTTTTAATCCGGCCGGGTAAATGGTTTCGGTTTGTGCAAAAACTAAAGTTGAAACCAATAATAAAAACGACAGTCCGTACATCATCTTTTGCATATCTACTATATTTAATTTTCCAAAAATAGTTGTATAAACTTAAAGGTCATGTCGGCAAAATGACATTTACAAAACAGGCAGTAAAAATTTATTGACTGAAATTTTCAGTTTTTGGAATGGCGTTAAACCCTTTTTTAAATGCTGCGGGTGGCCTGGCTATTTTCCTGATTTTTGTATCCATCCACGCACCGTCAACAGTAACTACAGCCGCGAGTGTATCCCCGTTTATAAATAATTTATTTACCATTGTCCATTTCCGGTGATCATCAGAAATTTTATCCAGCATAAGCGTAACTGTAATTTCATCACCAAATTTTATTTCACTTTTAAACAAACATTCTTCCCTGAAAACAACAGGCCCTATATTGTTTTCAATCATCATAGCAGGTGTAATGCCATTTTCTGCCATAAAAGACATACGGCAATAAGCGGCAAAGTCATAATATTTTGAATGCAACACGTGAAAATTAGGGTCAATATCTGCCCAGCGGATTTCTACTTTTTTTGAAAAATTCTGCATCCGGTAAAGGTATAGATATAAAAAGAAAAAGATCCCTTGTTTCAGGGATCTTTTGGAACATAGTATGTTCTATTTGTATAAAATATCGTAATATTCTTTCGCCATTCTGTTGCTGTCAAACTGCCAGCGAACATCTCCCATTCCATTTTTAATAATTTGTCTCCATACATCATGATCATCATAATACATCGGAAGTACCTGGTTTTCTAAAATGTCATACAGTTTATCCAAATCATATTCATCCTGTTCCTGAACACTTATAGTTTCATAATCAATTGGCGGAACCACAAAACCATTATTGCCATGATTAATAAATTCACATATCCATCCGTCATTTGTACTGCAGTTTACAGCACCGTTCATGGCAGCGGTCATTCCACTGGTGCCGCTTGCTTCTCTGGGCACCCTTGGATTATTTAACCAAAGATCTGAAGACTGTTTTAGTCTTTTACTTAAACCCAACTCATAACCTACGCAAACAGCAACGTTATCATATTTTTTACTCAAATGAACCAGCATATTAAAATCACTGATGGCCGGATAATCAACCGGGTAGGGTTTACCCGCCCATATGATCTGCACCGGGTATTTTAAATTACTCAGTAATGCTTCAAACCTTTCTTCATCCCTGGTAAGCAATTCAGCTCTTTTATAACCCGCAAAACGACGGGCCCATACTATAGTAAAGACATTGGGATTAAATAATTTACCGGTTTGATCAGCGACTACATCAAAAGCACGTTTCTTTAAATATTTTTTACGGTCATCAAATCCAATATCATTATGCTCATCCATAAAACGATAGAGTTGCTTGTCGGCCCAGTATTGCCAGTTTTGTGCATTCGTTATAGCTTTGATCTCACATATATCATCATATTTTTTCCAAAGCAGCCGGCTTACTTGGCCATGTAACTGGCTAACCCCATTTGCCAGACTGGCAAAACGTAAAGCGGCCAGTGAATGATTAAATAAATTACCTTCCATCCCGGTAAGCTGTCTTACTTCGTCAAGTTTCATTCCGCAGAAATAACTCATCTTTTCGCAAAGATGAATATCATGCTTTTCATTACCCGCTTCCTCCGGTGTATGTGTTGTAAACACAAGCCGTTTTTTTACGTCTGCTTTATTCCCGAATTTTTTATATAAATAAAAAGCAGAGCTGATGGCATGGGCCTCATTTAAATGGTACAGGTCCGGGTTAAAATTTATTTCATCCATAAGTTTTGCTCCGCCAACACCCAGCAAAATAAACTGAGCCACTTTAGTAGCCACATTAGCATCATACAACCGATGCGTAATGGTTTGAGAAACATAATCGTTTTCGGGTAAATCGGTACTTAATAAAAATAAAGGAGCAGATTTAAATGTTTCGGGATTCAGGTACCATGCTTTTACCCAAACCGGGTGTTCATGAATTTCTATCTGAAATTTTATGCCCGTGTCCTCCAGAAAATTATAGATCTTTTCATTCCACTGCACCTGCAGGGTTTGATCCTGGTTACGGGCCTGGTCGTAATATCCATACTTCCATAATATGCCAATTCCCACTAAATTCTGGCGTAACTCATATGCGCTCCTCATGTGAGAACCGCTTAAAAATCCAAGGCCGCCACTGTAAATTTTTAAGGGCTGGTGTATAGCAAATTCCATCGAAAAATAAGCAATACGTTTTTTATACTGTTCATCCACTGAATAGGGTACACTAAAAGAAGAAAAATTCATAACGGGTTAAATTGGTTTCAGTCGCAATATTAATGGAATTTTCAGATATATTGTTATGTAAAATATACATATTAAGCTTTTTCGCGTACAGCCCTCACTTTAAACCCGACCAGTAACTGATCACTAATGAGTTTGGTTACATCAACACTGCCAATCAGTAATTCCCCATTCATCACCTTATTTCCTACTACTTCTTCAACAGGTTTCAACTCAAAAAGTTCAGGGGTTACCAACTATTTTTCCCGGGTGATCCTGAACTGATCTTATGTTGTATACTATCGCTTATTTTTCAAAATTACCGCCCGGTATTAATCGTAAAATTAAAATTTAGGCAGAAAATATTTTGGAAACAGGAATTAAATTTTTAGATTTGTCTAAATTTTATTTTTCATTATTATGAATTTTACGGTCAGCGAAGAAAATTACATCAAAAGCATTTATCACCTGCAGCAGCAAAAGGGCACGGTAAATACCAATTCCCTTGCTGCTGAAATGCATACCAGGCCTGCTTCTGTAACCGATATGCTGAAAAAATTAAAAATCAAAAAACTGCTGCAATACGAGCCCTACAAAGGTTTTAGATTAAACGAAGCCGGTAAAAAGGTGGCCCTCGATGTTGTACGTAAACACCGGCTCTGGGAATACTTTTTAGCCGAAAAATTAAAATTCGACTGGGATAAAGTGCATCCGATCGCAGAAGAACTGGAACATATAAGCAGTGATGAACTGATACAGCGCCTTGAAAAATTCTTAGGCAACCCTTTATTTGATCCGCATGGCGATCCTATCCCAGACAGGAATGGAAAAATACCGGTAATAAACCAGCAATGCCTTTCTGATCTGCCATTAAAGAAAACGGTGATCGTAAGTTCTGTAAGTAAGCAAACTGCAAATATGCTGGAAATGCTGAGGCATTATAAAATATCCTTGGGTACACAGTTAACGGTTCAAAAGAAATTTGACTTCGATGGCTCATTAGAAATAAAAATTTTTAAACAAGCTGCCTGTATCATCAGTGAACAGGTAGCCAGAAATATTTTTGTACATCATGATCTATAGTAAAAATAATGATGCCTCTTTAAGTGAAGTGCATGAATCGGTAGACACTACGATAAAAAAAAGAGGCTGGAGAAAGATCTTTTCTTTTTTAGGCCCTGCCTACCTGGTAAGTGTTGGCTATATGGACCCGGGTAACTGGGCAACGGACCTTGCCGGTGGAAGCAAATTTGGCTATACCCTAATCTGGGTTTTATTGATGAGTAACCTTATGGCTTTATTGTTGCAGGGGCTTTCTGCAAGATTAGGAATCGTAAGAGGCAGGGACCTGGCACAGGCCAACAGGGAAACGTATCCCAGAGCAGTAAACTTTTTTTTGTACATCCTTGCTGAAATCGCTATTGCCGCCTGCGATCTTGCTGAAGTATTAGGTATGGCTATTGGTATCCAGTTATTAACGGGACTTCCTTTAGTCTGGGGTGTTTCAATAACTGTATTAGATACATTTTTATTACTTTATTTACAACGGCTGGGCATTCGCAAAATGGAGGCATTTATTATCACCCTGGTTGGAGTGATCGGTATTTCTTTTTTAATTGAAATAATCTTAGCAAAACCTGATGTGGGTGAACTGGCAACGGGATTTATTCCGGGCGTGCTTAATGACCAGGCCTTATATATTGCCATAGGCATCATTGGCGCAACGGTTATGCCACATAATCTTTACCTGCACTCTGCACTGGTACAAACCAGGAAAATTTCCCGTACGGATGCCGGTATTAAACAAGCCCTGAGGTTTAACCGTATTGATACCACCATAGCATTGAATCTTGCTTTTTTTGTAAATGCCGCAATATTGATCCTGGCTGCGTCGGTATTTTTTAAGACCGGTAATTCAGATGTAGCTGAAATTAAGGAAGCGCACAGGTTATTGCCCCAGTTTCTAGGAAACCTGGCCCCTATATTATTTGCTGTTGCTTTAATTGCAGCCGGGCAAAGCAGTACTATTACCGGCACACTGGCCGGGCAGATTATTATGGAAGGCTATTTGAGTTTGCGAATCAATCCAATTCTGAGAAGACTGATTACAAGGCTTATTGCCATTATCCCTGCACTGATCGTAATTATTATTTATGGGGAGAAAAATGTGGATTCCCTGCTGATATTAAGCCAGGTTATATTGAGCTTACAATTAGGCTTTGCCATTATTCCACTAATCCATTTTGTCAGTGACAGGAAAACAATGGGGGCATTTGCCATTAAACCACTCACCAAAATAGCCGCATGGACCATTGCATCAGTACTGGTTTTTTTAAATTTAAAAATGCTGGTAAATGAGATGGGGACAGTGTTTGAAGACGGAGCTTTATGGCAAAAAATACTATTGTCCTCAGGCGCTGTTATTTGTTTGACCTTACTCATTTACATTATCCTCAATCCATTTTTTAAGAAAAGCAAAAAACCGGCTTCGATAAAAATACATCCTGAAGTAAATGCCCTTAAAGATCTGAATATTCCAAGTTTTTATAAAATTGCCATAGCACTGGATTTTACAGAACATGATGAAAAACTTTTAGCCTATGCCATCGGGCAGGGAAAAGAAAATACGCATTACCTTCTGCTGCATATTGTTGAAAGTGCTTCCGCCAAAATATTCGGCGATGAAAGTGATGATTATGAATCCAGGAAAGATAAAGAACGAATGGATTCTTATGTGTCTGAATTACAGTCACGTGGATTTACTGCCGAAGGTTTCCTGGGATATAAAAACAGGGCCAAAGAAATTGTACGTATATCAAAAGGTGTTAATGCCGACATGCTGGTAATGGGTGCCCATGGCCATACAGGATTACAGGATTTTATTTATGGAGAAACAGTAAACACAGTAAGGCATGAATTAAAAATTCCTGTACTGATCGTTAATTTGTAATAAGTGAATCGAGGAAGTCATCAATTTTTTTATTCCAGGCAAATTGCATCCGTTTTAACCTGCCATTTTGAGTGTCCCCATCATAATCATCCTGCATTTTATTCAAAGCATGATAACTTTCATTATATATTTTATCTACCAAATCCCCGAAGTTCTTTGAGGTAAAACCTGCGGCCCTTAATTTCCGGATAAACAAACAGGTATTTATATAAGTAATATCAAAGTGATGTTGTTCATGTGTAAGGGCATAATCAGAATCCATACCCGGCTTAACCCAGGATCTCATTTTATTGAAGTAACAAAACACCGTAATATTCACCGTTGTTCTGCCATTTTTGGATTGCATGGACATCCGGTACCCAAAACCCGATTCTGTTATTGCTGCAGCTATACTACTTTCAACCGGAGTGCCTTTAAAATCGTTCCAGTCCAGTTTTCTATCCGGGTCATAAAAAATAGTATCGCCTGAATTGTCTGTATTTATACTTCTCCATTCTATTACCGTAGTAAATTGTGCATAAGCATTACTGCTTAGCAGGAATAATATAAAACTTAGCAAATATCTTAACATATGAATATCAATATAACACGAATCAATTGCAATTATTGTTTCTGTAAACGCTCGTTTACTATATTTACAATATCATTAACAGCAATTTTTTCCATACATTTAAAATGGCCTTTGGGGCATTTTTTATACCCGATCTTACTGCATGGCCGGCACCAGAGTTTATTTATTTCTATTGTATCAAAATGTAGTTTTGAATATTTCCCATAGTAAGGATACATACCAAATGCCGGAACCGTATTTCCCCAAACAGAAATGATTGGTTTTTGCAAAGCCGCCGCAATATGCATCAGGCCGGTATCATGTGTAATTACCAGTTTTGAACGCCTGACCAGGTCAGCTGATTCATTCAGATTAAATTTGCCGCATGCATTGTAAATTTTAACCGTATCCGTTGCAGCAATGACTTCAGCAACTTCGTAATCTTCCTTTCCGCCCAGCAAAATTAAAGGATGATTGATGGACGAACATAATGCTGTCAATTTATGAATAGGTAATTTTTTTGTAGCTAACGCTGCACCAATAACTACTGCTATAAATCCATGTAAATGTGAATGAGGAATATCGCTGTTATTAACTTTATCCATTTCAGGAATAAAATAATCTAATCCCAGTCCGTCATTCTCCACTCCAAATGATTTCACCGTTTCTAAATTACGGTCAACAATATGCTTTTTAGGAAGCGTGTTTATTTTAAAATTAGTTAAAAGAAATTTTTCGATGTTTAGCTTTTTATACGAAAAAGATCTTACATTTTTTAAAAACTTTTTAATCCGCAGTGTACGCAGGTTATGATGCAGATCAATAATGTAATCATACTCTTCGGTTTTCAAATCGTGCATCATCAGTTCAAAACTCTCAGCCAATATGTGTATTTTATTGATGTAAGGGTTACCGGCAACCATATTTCTGAATGATTGTTTGGTAAGGAAATGTATTTCAGCATCGGGGTATTGTTTACGCAAACAACGGATAACAGGCGTTGTTAAAACGATATCGCCGATGGATGAAAAACGTATGATGAGAAATTTTGCCACAGACAGTTTTGAAATTAAGGGAACAGCTCTTCACCCTCATTGTAATTAAGGTCTTTGTGAAAAGTTTCTTTAGTAAAATAAAATGCAATAAAGGTTATCAACATAACCACTATACCGGTAACAATACCGGCCTTTATTATTGGCCATTCCAGGGTTTTCTGAAACAGGTCTAAAAACAAAAGGTTGATCAACGGTAAAGCTCCACGTACCATATTGGGAATGGTGGTTGCTGCTGTAGCCCTGAGATTGGTGCCAAACTGCTCAGCACCCATGGTTACAAAAATGGCCCAGTAGCCATTGCCAAAACCCAACATAAAGCAAATAATATACATCCTTGCATCCGAGTTGTTAAACCCACTGAAGAAAAGTATTAATGATATTGTACACAGCGAATAAAATACCAGCAATGCTTTTTTTCTGCTTTTAAAATACTGGCTGACCAATCCAATTAAAATATCGCCAATGGCAATAGCCGTGTAAGCAAACATAATTGACCGGCCGGAATCAATAGTAGTACTCCCGAACATGGCTTTACCGAATCTATCACTTTGATTTATTAAAATACCTACCACATACCAGGTTGGTAAACCAATTAAAATGGCCAGGATATACTTCTTAAATCTTTTCGCATCGTTAAAAAACATTAAAAAATTCCCCCGTTGTACACCGGTTTCCTTCAGTTGTTTAAACATGCCCGATTCAGCAACACTAATGCGGAGAAATAATAACAGAATGCCCAGCACACCGCCGATCTTATAACAAAGCCTCCAATCTTCATTTGTCCATTGAAAAGTAAAATAAGCTGCTACTGCTCCAAATAGTCCAATGCCGGCCACCAATGATGTGCCCACTCCCCGCTTATTTTTAGGCAACAGTTCACTGACTAATGTTATACCTGCTCCCAGCTCTCCTGCCAAACCAAGCCCTGCTACAAACCTGCACACAGCGTATTGGTCAACCGTTTGAATATAGCCGGTAATAAAATTGGCTGCAGAATATAAAATGATAGATCCAAATAAGACAGAAAGCCTTCCTTTTTTATCTCCTAAAATACCCCAAATAATTCCACCTAATAATAACCCCCCCATTTGCCAGTTAATTATTTTTGTACTGTCTGCCAACAAAGTAGCATCAGTAGCCCCTAAATCCATTACGCTTGATTTTTTTACAATGGTAAAAAGCAACAGGTCATAAATATCCACAAAGTAGCCCAGGGCAGCTACTATTACAGTAATATTAAAAATAGAAGCTGGTTTATTTTGCGTTTGGTTCTTCAATCTTTTTCTTTTTGCCAAAAATTAATTTTATCAAAACAGGGGCCGTAGTTACCAAAACAATAACTATAACAATTATTTCAAGATGAGCTTCTAAATCAATACCAAATTGTTTTTTTGTAAATGCATTTAAATAATGCCCTATAAAAAGCATGGAAACAACCCAGGCAATACAACCAACGATATTATAAAAACTAAACTTCTTTTTATCCATGGCAACTATCCCGGCAACAATGGGCGCAAATGTGCGTATGAAAGGTAAAAACCTGGCGAATACAATGGCTCCGCCGCCATACTTATCATAAAAATCTTTTGCCTGGTGCAGATATTTTTGTTTAAATAATAACCGGTCTTTCCAGTTATAC
>JANOGE010000005.1:0-9573 GCA_031414035.1 Chitinophagaceae bacterium
ATGCCAGCGGCAGGTTTGCATGGCCTGCAAAAGGAAAGGCATTAAATACATGGTTAGGGTCGGCCCAGTGATTTACACTAAACCGAATAGTGCCATAACTGATCAGGAAAGCGCCGAATGTGAATGCATCGCTCATTAAAAAGTACCACATCATCACTTTACCATAGCTTACATTGAAGGGGCTTCTCCCTCCGTTCCACCATTTGGTATTTGTTGGTATCGCTGTTGTTGACATAATTTTAAAGGCCTCTCCCCCACCCCCCCTCCCAAGCCCGCCCGGATGAACCGTTCGGTCGGGGAGTGGGAACTGCTATGAGGCAGTTTTTAAATTAAAAATATATTTTATTTTGTTCTTCCATTTAATGTTTTCTACCGGATCATCAGTAAAAATATTAATAAATAGATCCAAAGTATATCTACAAAGTGCCAGTATGTACTTACCAGTTCAACCGGTACGCTGTTATAGTTTCTTGTTTTTGTACTGAAGGCTTTTGAAAACAGTAACACCAAAGCAATAATTCCTCCCAAAACGTGCACTGCATGCAAACCAACAATAACATACATAAACGAATAAGACACATTTGCCTGCAGTGTAAATCCTTTTGCCCACAATTGCTGAAACCCCAGTGTTTGAAAAAAAATAAAAAGAACTCCCAATATTACTGTAGCGCACAAGAGGCTTCTGTATTTCAACATTGCTCTTTGTTTAAACGCTTTTTCTGCCAAAAAAATGGTAACACTGCTTAATAAAATGGCAGCCGTGCTGTACCAGAATAACAGGGGCAGCTCAAACGATTGCCAGTTTGCCTGGTTGCGTTTAACAATATATGCACTCGTTAATCCTGCAAACATCATCAGTAAACTTCCGATGCCCACCCACAGGGTAAATTTGTGCGGATGAATTTTTTTTCTTTGTTCCATTGCCACTGTACGCATAACATTTATTCCGGCCCCCTCTATCTCTCCCGAAAGGGGAGGAAATGGAGGAGATTATGTTTTATTTTTTTGTTTACCAAGCCTCCGCAATTTTATTCATCTTCACCTACCTGCCGGCAGGCAGGTTGGCGTCGGACTCTTGTACATTTTATTCTTTATTAAGCTTTAATTTGGTTTTGCAAACCTCCGCTTCAATCTTCCAGTTCCCTCTCTTTTGGAGAGGCCCGCCCGTATGCCCCCCGGTCGGACGGGGTTTGGGTTGAGGCTATGTTCTGTTGGCAAACATGGCCAATAAAACGATCATTAAATAAAAATAAGAACTGAACATTACCCTTCTGGCGCTTTTAGCATCCATCCGGATAAAAAGCAACACACTTACATATACCATCCAGCCATTACACAACAGCAAAACAAACATACTTTCTATACCGCTGATGCCTGTATAATAAGGCAGAAAGCCTACCGGTATCATCAATGCGCTGTAAATAATACTTTGCATTGCCGTAAACCTGGTTGGGCCTTTATCTGCTGGCAGTAATTTAAATCCGGCAGCTGTATAATCTTTATGTGCCAGCCAGGCAATTGCCCAAAAATGAGGAAACTGCCACAGAAACTGAATGCCAAATAATACCCAGGCACCTGTCCAGCTGATTGGTGCATTACCATATGCGGCAACCCAACCGATTAAACAGGGTAATGCACCGGGTATAGCACCTACTAATACAGAAATTGAATTAACCTTTTTGAGTGGTGTGTATATAAAGCCATATAAAAAAAGGCTGAATAAACTAACCATTGCACTCTCTGTGTTAAAAAATTTCCACATCATAAAGACTCCGGCAACACCTGTAATGAAAGCAAATACACCGGCTTCATTCACACTCATTCTGCCACTGGCAACGGGCCTTTTGGCCGTACGCTGCATTAACCCATCTGACTTTTTTTCCAGTATCTGGTTTATGGCATTAGCCGAACCGGTGATCAGCATTCCTGCAACAAAAAGTAAAAGAACTGATATTATTTTGTCTCTGACATAAAACTGTTCATTTGGTGCAATTAAAAAACTAACTACTGTACTGAACACAACCATAAAACTTAAAGTGAATTTGATCAACTGAAAGTAATCTTTCACTTTACTTACCAACGCAAACGATGCTGAGTTGTTAATGGTTTTTTGTTCGTTATTCATGACAGCCTCTCCCTCATTCCCTCTCCCGAAGAGAGGGAGGCCAAACTTTTGTTTATTTTTTCAAAATTAGTAATTATGCATTTCGTCATTTTCTCTTTATTCTTCTTTAATTACGTTTTGCAAATCTTCGCTTAAATCTTCCAGTTCCATCTCTTTTGGAGAGGCCCGCCCGGATGACCCTGTCGGACGGGGTTTGGAGTGAGGCCTTTAATGCTTCGTCTCATCATCACCAACCGGTACATTTTGCGGAATAAACTCCTTACCGTCTTTTGCATAATCATAGGCACCCCGGTGTACCTCCGGAATTTCGCCGGGCCAGTTTCCGTGCCCGGGATTAATGGGTGTTGTCCACTCCAACGTGTTTGATCCCCAGGGATTTGTTGTTGTAACTTTTCTTCCCTTATACATACTGTAGAAGAAATTGAATACAAATAACAACTGAACAGCAAATACGATCATGGCCACAAAACTCATAAACTCATTCAGGCCGTTAAACATATTAAAAGAGCTCCATCCTGAAAAATCATAATACCGGCGTGGCATACCGGCTAACCCCTGGTAGTGCATAGGCCAGAAGATCAGATATGCACCAATGATGGTTACCCAAAAATGAATATAAGCCATGGTATTATTTAAATAACGCCCAAACATTTTAGGGAACCAGTGATAAACACCGGCAAACATGCCAAAAAATGATGCCACTCCCATTACAATATGAAAGTGTGCCACCACAAAATAAGTATCATGTAAATGTAGGTCTAGCGCTGAGTTGCCCAGGAAGATACCGGTTAACCCTCCGCTTATAAATAAGCTTACAAATCCAATGGCGAATAACATACCCGGCGTAAAGCGGATATTTGCTCTCCACAAAGTAGTGAGCCAGTTAAATACTTTAATGGCGGATGGAACGGCAATCAATAGGGTAAGTAATACAAACACCGATCCCAGGAATGGATTTAGCCCGGTTACAAACATATGGTGTGCCCATACCAAAAACGCCAGGATGGCAATGGCAAATAATGAACCCACCATGGCCATATAACCAAATATGGGTTTCCGGCTGTTCACACTTATGATCTCTGAACTCATGCCCATGGCAGGCAATAATATAATATACACTTCGGGGTGCCCAAGGAACCAGAATAAATGCTGGAATAAAATAGCACTGCCGCCTTCATTTGGTAAAATTTTACCGCCAATAACTATATCGCTTAAATAGAAACTGGTACCCAGGTTCCTGTCGAACAATAATAATATGGCACCGGATAACAATACGGGGAATGAAAGTACGCCCAGTACTGCCGTAAAGAATAATGCCCATACGGTAAGCGGAAGGCGGGTCATGCTCATCCCTTTTGTACGCATGTTGAGGATGGTGGTTATATAATTAAGCCCTCCCAATAAAGCAGATACAATAAACATAGCCATACTCACCAGCCAAAGGTCCATACCAATTACCGATCCGCTTGATGCCTCACCCAAGGCACTTAATGGAGGATAGATCGTCCATCCGCCGCTAGCGGGCCCTGTTTGTACAAATAAGGAACAAAACATGATAATTGAAGCAAGGAAGAAGAACCAGTAACTCAGCATATTTAAAAATGGGGAGGCCATATCTCTGGCGCCTACCTGTAACGGTATAAGAAAGTTTGCAAATGTTCCGCTCAGCCCGGCGGTCAATACAAAAAATACAAGGATGGTTCCGTGCATGGTAACCAGTGCATAATAAAATTCAGGCTTTATCCTTCCGCCTGCTGCCCAATGGCCAAAGATATCTTCCAGCCAGGGGAAGGTGGATTCGGGATAACCCAGCTGTAAACGGAATACCACAGAAAACAAACCACCTATGATGGCCCATATTATTCCGGTTACCAAAAATTGCTTGGCAATCATTTTATGATCCTGGCTGAAAACGTATTTGGTAATAAACGTTTCGTGGTGATGATGTTCATGATGTGTATCATGTGCATCATGTGCTCCGAGAACATCTGAATGTTGTAATGTGGCTGCGCTACTCATATTCTTACTTTTTTATCAAACCCGGTTAATTATTTTTTTACCGGCAGTACCTGGGCCGTTTGTTTAGCGGCACTGTCAGGGGTATTTACTTTTGGTGCTTTATCCGGAAAAACCGTAAAGTATTCCGGTGTTTGTTCTGCTAACCATTTTTTATATTCTTCCATTGTTTCCACTATAATAACCCCTCTCATGGCAAAATGATTGGCTCCACATAACTGATCACAGGAAATCTCAAAAGTGAAATCAGGATTACCCGTTTTCTTTTTCATATCAGCGGTCGTGATATTGGGTGTAAACCATTGCGTGGTTGGGATACCCGGCACAGCATCCATCTTTAACCTGAAATGGGGTAAGCCCACATCATGTATCACATCCTGGGAATTGATTACCATTTTTACAGGCACTCCCACCGGGATATGCATGGTGGTGTTCACATGAATATCATCTAAGCTTGACGGATCATTAAAATCAACCCCCAGGTTATTTTTTGCGGTAGTCAGTTTATAATTCTTTTTCCCTAAAACCTTATCGGCTCCGGGATACCTGAACTCCCATGCAAACTGGTGGCCCGTAACCTCAACTACAATGGCATTCTTTGGAGCATCGCCTGTAATTTTAAACCAGTATTTTAAACCAAAAACAACCAGTACGGTTAAGAAAATGGCCGGTACTGTGGTCCAGAGCAATTCCAGTTTATTATTATGTGGAAAATAAAAAGCTTTCCGGGTATCCGATTCCTGATATTTGAAAGAAAACCAGAACAATAATATCTGTGTAATAATAAAAACAACCCCGGTTACTCCCACCGTTATCATGAACATCAGGTCCAGGCTTTCTCCTTCTATTGATGCTGATCCCTGCGGGAATAATGTTTTAGGGTAAAATAATTCGTTACAATACCATACACCGATCAAACCAAACACTAAAAACCCCAGCAGGAAAAATGCGTTGATCCTGTTATTCTGTTTACGTGTTTTATCTTCGCCTTTTAATACACTTACGTATTCACTGGCTTTCGCAATCTGAAAGATGACTACGAAGATCAACACTCCTAAAGCTATCATTAAAAACTCCTTCATGATTCAAAGTTATTTTCTGTAAATATTATTCTGATCTCTTGTTTAACTCCCTGTTCTGCATTTATGTGTATTTTGTCACAACAGCAATCCCTTTACTAAGTATGATGAATCATACTTTCTTTGAGGAAAGGATGATTTTTTGCCAACAGGGAATGTTTGCTTAAATATCTTCCTGCGCCCCACATGATCAGCCCAATAAATAAACAGGCAATTCCAAATTCAAATGGCATCAGTTCTGCATGATCGTGTAATGTGCCGGGCATTACCATCTGGTAAAAATCTATCCAGTGTCCAAAAATGATCAGTACCGCCATGATGGTAACCATCGTCCAGTTTCTCTTGGTCCCTTTTTTCATCAGGATCAATAACGGGCAAAGAAAATTGACGATCAAATTAAAAAAGAAAATACCCTTGTACGGTCCGGCTTTTTCTGCGGTACCAATTCGTTCAATAAAGTATTTTGTTTCTTCCGGCTGGTTACTGTACCAGATCAGCATGTATTGGGAGAACCACAGGTATGTCCAGAAAACGGAGAAGGCAAACATAAATTTTCCCAGGTCATGCAGATGTTCTTCAGTAACATATTCCAGCTGGCCACGGTTCTTTAAATAAATAACAAATAAAGCTATTAATGACATACCCGAAACAAAGGTGCTTGCAAAAGTGTACCAACTGTACATGGTACTATACCAGTGTGCATCAATACTCATTAACCAAAGCCAGGGGATGGTAGAGGCAACGGTAAGGGTAAAAACCACGGTATATAATGATGCCCAAACGGTGTTATTCCAAACCCACTTCTTGCCGGTTTCATAATCCATCTGTCCTTTTTTATCGCTGTCCAGGCTCAGGCTGCGCATTTTTTTGCCCAGGAACCACCACAGGAAAATGGTGAAAAATGACCATACCGAAAAAAACATGGGGTTTAAAAATCCTTTTTTACCATTCAGTATCCGGTCACCTGCTACGGCTTCTTTATCCAACCAGTGATAAATATCGGTACGTCCTCCAAACACAATTGCCATTAATATTACAAAGGTAATCACTCCTAAAATGGGTACTACACTTGATATGGCCTCCGATACCCTTCTGAAGGCAACCACCCATCCGGCCATGGCCATTGTAGTAACACAAATAAAGAACATAGCTGCATTTACCACCAGTAAAAAAAACACGCTGTTTTGTAACAGCACGGCCCAAAAACGGGTGCTGTTAATATTTTCACCGTGCCCGGCATGAGCAAACGGGTTAAACATAATAAATCCATACAACAATGCTATTAAACCGGCACCAATCAGGCCATACGTCCACTTTTTATAACTGCCCGGTAATTGAAATTGATGGTTCATCTAAACTTTATTTTGCGTGAATTCTTTAATTATTATTTTTTTATTGCTGCGCTGTCTGTTTTAACCGTTGTTGTTACTGCAGTTTTTGGCTGTAATGTTCTTATATAATGTATGATCATCCAGCGTTGTTTTCTGTCTAATTGAGAAGCATAGCTGCCCATATTGTTTTTGCCGTAAGTAATGGAATAAAACATGGTCCCGTCAGTCATGGAAAGATACAATGGCAAAGTAAGGTTGGCAATGGCACCAATCTTTCCGGCCAACGGGCCGTTGGCTAAACCGGTTGCTCCATGACATACTGCACAATTAATATTATATAACCGGCCTGCTTCTTCCAGTTCTGCACCGTTTAATGGTGGTACCGGGTTTTTTACGTCGGCACTTAATTTATATCCAACGCTGTCATTAGGTAATGTAAATGGAAAAAGCTCCCCTCTTTTTATAGTTCCTGCAGGGGGTAGGTTATTATAAAATATTTTATGCCCCAGATCTGCCGGGTTTTCAGTAAAGATCAAGGAGTCACGTGAGGCATAGGTTTCAAGGGCACGGCTGTATGCCATATCAGGCATATAAACCGAGCCGGTGTCACGTTTGCTTTTACAGCTGATAAACACCATTGTTATTGATAAAAACAGTGTTGATATAATGGCGATTTTTTTCATTCTTGTAATCTTCATTTAGCCCCCTCCAGCTCCCCCAAAGGGGGAGAGCTATCAAAGCGGTATTTATTTATTTTTTAGTTCTTTCATTTTTTACATCTAAATTTCAATCTACGCAAATATCTTCTCCATTTCCCGGCCCTTCGGTGAGGATAGGAGGGGCTTTTAATACCCTTTTTCTTCTTTATACAGTTTTTGTGTTTTGTGATAGGTTCCGATCCACCAACCGGTTTCTACCTGTTGTACATTTATTTCTTTTGCCCCTGCATTTTGCAGAAAGGACTGTACTTCAGCATCATTGGTTTTATCCGTACACTCAATAGCCATTACAAAAAGGTCATCCGTGGCCCTCAGGTGAAAATGGTGTTTCTTAACAAAAGGGGCCAGGTTACACAGGTAACAAAAAGTAAGTACCATACCTACTGCCGAAAACAATACGGTTAATTCAAAAGTGATCGGTATCCAGGCCGGTAAAGCAAAATGCGGCTTACCGCCAATATTCAGCGGCCAGTTCCTGGTAAATACCCAGCTCATAAAAGTAAGTGCCGTTGTGGTTCCGGTGATGGCATAGATAAACCCTGCGGTATGCAGGCTGGTTTCACGTATACCCATGGCATGATCTAATCCATGTACAGGAAAAGGGGTAAACACATCATGTATCTTGTAACCTGCTTTGCGTACATTTTTCACCGCAGGAAACAATACCTTTTCGTCATCGAAAGAACCTACAACAAATTTTTTTATTCCTCCAGCCATATCAATTCAAAATTTAAATTTAAAATACTTAATGTCCGTGAGCCACTTCATCAACATAAAATTTTTCTGCATCTGCTTTTTCCAGGTCCGTCATTTTTACTTTATAATTTTCGCCGCTTGTTTTTAATATTGCCTTGATCTCTGCCACGGCAATAACCGGAAAGTATTTGGCAAACAGGAAGAAACAGGTAAAGAACAACCCGAAGGTTCCGAGGTAAAACCCGATCTCCCAGATGGTGGGGCTGTAATATGTACTCCATGAAGATGGCAGGTAATCCCTGTACACCGAGGTAACAATAATTACAAAACGCTCAAACCACATCCCGATGTTTACTATGATACTCATGAAAAAAGTAACGGTAATATTTCTTCTGAGTTTACGGCTCCAGAATAACTGCGGCGATACCACGTTACAGAACATCATCAGGTAATAAGCCCATCCATAAGGACTGAAAAGGTTTGCCCGGTTCTCTTTGAACGCATACCATTCGTATGGATTTTGTCCGTACCAGGCAATAAATAATTCGGTGAGATAAGCACAACCGACAATACTGCCGGTAAGTACTATGATCTTATTCATTGCTTCAATATGCCCAACGGTTATATATTCCTTCAGGTTCAACACCTTTCTTACAACGATCAGTAACGTTTGTACCATGGCAAAACCGGAGAAGATGGCTCCGGCCACAAAGTATGGCGGGAAGATGGTGGTATGCCAGCCCGGAACAATAGAAGTTGCAAAGTCGAACGATACAATCGTATGTACCGATAATACCAGTGGTGTACTTAAGCCAGCCAGTACCAGTGCCAAAGATTCATGCCTTTGCCAATGTTTGGTACTTCCTGTCCAGCCAAAAGCAGCAACACCATAAAACATTTTACGGAATTTGGTTTTAGCCCTGTCTCGTACGGTTGCCAGATCGGGTATTAATCCAGAATACCAGAACAATAAAGAAACAGTGAAATAAGTAGATACGGCAAAAACATCCCACAATAACGGGGAGTTAAAATTAACCCACACCGGGCCACGGCTGTTAGGATAAGGCAATACAAAGAAAGCCATCCAAACCCGGCCCATGTGCCAGATCGGAAACTGGCCGGCACACATTACTGCAAAAATAGTCATTGCCTCTGCCGCACGGTTTACTCCTGTTCTCCAGCCCTGGCGGAATAATAATAAGATGGCAGAGATCAATGTTCCCGCATGACCTATACCTATCCACCATACGAAGTTGGTAATATCCCAACCCCAGCCAATGGTTTTATTAACGTTCCACTGGCCAATACCATAAGTAACCTCACGGTAAACGCTATACACTCCAAACAATAATAAACCAACGCTGATATAAAATCCAATATACCACAGGCGGCTTGGTTTCATTTCAATTGGCCGGATGATATCTTCCGTTACCTGGTGATAATCTTTGTTACCATCAACCAGCGGTTCCCTTAGTTGCGATTCGTATTTCAGTAATGACATATTCGTTTTTTTACCCCTATCCCCTAAAGGGGTAACCGGGGAGATTGTGTTTTATTCTTTTTTATAAATCAGCAATAACTTTCACAACTTTAAATGTATTCATTAG
>JANOGE010000006.1:0-2023 GCA_031414035.1 Chitinophagaceae bacterium
GCCGCGATCGTCCATCCCTCGGGGTGACTTTTAGCAAACTACTCATGTGACGTGTTTGTTCCGCGCCGTGGAAACAAGCGTCACTTCATTCGACGCGTTACGAGCACGCTGATGGATGGCGCGCCCCGCACGAACGAGTTGGTGCGAAGCATCGCCATCGATCCAATATTCAATTCTACGGAACAACATTTCCATAAAAATGGTTTGTGGGCAAGCCCATCCACAAAACACTCGTCCGAAAATAACTGTAAAGAGTGCTATGAACACAATAAAAATAAGCATCCCAAGTCCAAAGATGAAAAAATCCTGTGGCCAGAAGATCATACCGAAAAAGATAAACTTACGATCCAGTACATTGAACATAAAAAGCGGTGCATCATTAACCTTTATAAACGGGAGAGTAAAAAAAACGATCAGGTAGCCAATGCTGAACCAGGTTCTTAAATTATATAATTTCCCTTTGGGCTTTTTAGGATTAATAAAATTTCTTTTGCCTTCACTATTAATGGTAGCAACAGAATCCCGGAAAGATTCCTGATGGTAAATGTCTGTAGTTTCTGTCATCCTTTATTTTTTAATCCCGGCTGGGTCAGGCTTAGCTACAGCAGCTGAATCCGTTTTTTTAACGGTCGCCGAATCACTTTTTGCTCCTGCAACTTCATCCACATAAAACTCACCCTGCTGTGCTTTTGGCGCTGCCGGTTTCGTGCCTTTAAGAGATTTAATAAAACTGGCAAGAAAACGTATTTCTTTAGGAGTAAACTGGCCACTCCACGACTGCATTCCTTTATCAGCATATCCAACTTTGATGGTATTATAAATATCATTTAATGAGCCTTTATGCAACCAGTAATCATCTGTTAAATTAGGGCCAACACTTCCTCCTCCATCTTTTAAATGGCAGGCTACACAGTTTGCATCAAACAATCGCTGACCGGCTTTTATCCCGTCAGCATCTGCCATAAGTACATTTTTTTCATCGATCCTGTCTTTATTATTTGCCTCGTATATTTCCTTCTTAATTCTTGCCTGTTCCATTTCGGCATTATATTCCTGTGTTGGATTTAAACCAATTCCAAATACATGAAAATTAAGCAGGTAAATAAATGCAATTCCAATGGTGATATAAAAACCATACTTCCACCAGGGTGGTAATGCATTATCCAGTTCTTTAATGCCGTCATAGTCATGATCCAGCATTACATCAGCCTCCTTTTCAACCGATACCGCTTTGGTGAATAATTTTTGATCCAGCTTACTCCACCAGGCAGCAAGTTTTGAGCTTTCAAATTTTGGTTTTACTTTTTCAGGTAACAGTTCGGTGTACATCCTCCGGATAGAAAATGCCAGAAAAAGAATTACAACCAATTCCATACCTATTACAGTAAGGAACATATAATAAGCAGATGAAGTTAGTCCGCCATAATTAGGCAATTGCTCTGCAACAGCCGGGCTCAGGGCATCCTGTGCAAAAGAAACCTGCGACAATAATGAAAACCCTGCAATCAAAACAAGGCTCAAAACTTTTGTACCGGCTTTATTTTTATCTACCAGTTGTTTGCCCAATGCCGTTAACACCTGCCCCATTCCCCATATCACAAAAGCAAGTACAACAATCAATATCATTAACAGTATGGCCAGTTGGTTATAGCCTGATGCAGCTGGTGAAGCCGGAGCAGGAGCCGTTGTTTGTGCAAAAAGGACTGTTGAAGTTAAAACGGGAAACAGCGTTAATACGATTTTATTTTTTATAGGTTTAAAGAATAGCATACTATAAATTTTATAAGGTTTAGTTAGTTGATTCTTTTTTTTCGAAAGGAAGATTGGATAATTCCTCCACCCTTTCCTTTTTCATTTTTTTAACCAAAACCAGCAGCACAATAAAAAAAACAAAGAATATAAACAGAGATATCAATGGATATATATCTACATTATTGATCGTTTCGGCATATTGTTTTATGAATTTGAACATAGCTTATTTATTAAGAGTTGCTGTTTTAAGGTTACTGATATCTTTACCCAG
>JANOGE010000007.1:0-2407 GCA_031414035.1 Chitinophagaceae bacterium
CGTTTGAATAGTTCCACCCGAACCATTTAATTGCTTAACAACAGCATGCGCAGCAATACATCCGCAACTACCAATCGGTATCTGTGATAAAGGAACCTGGTATGTATATGTAGTAATATTAGCATGAACAGCTTTGTAAGGGAATTGGCCCGGTATAGGGTTCCCCGGATTGTTTACAGGAATAAGTGCACAATCTCCAACATACAAATGAGTTTGTGTTAAAACCCAGCCGTTGGTTGTAGCGTAGGTTACATAAATGAAATTGGCATCATTGCTAACCGTAACAGTGCCTGAATTCATCGTCTGCCCAGCTATTAAAGCAACTTCTGTAGGTACACATTCACCTCCTTCCCTGCCCAAAGGTCGAGTCGCATTTTGTAAATTTTGAACATACTGGGGTTGTTGAGTGGCAACAGATTGTTCTTCTGTTGTACCAGGCTTTACATCAACTTTTTTACAGGAAAAAATGGTGAAAACAGTGGCAGTTAATAATGCCGATAGTAATAGTTTTTTCATAAGATAAAAGGGGGGGGTTAAATGATTAAAAAAATAAATGTAATTAAGATTGACAATTCTTACTGAAGAACGGATAATTTATTAAAATTATTATGATCATACTAATTTAAATACAAACAAAATGGTAATTTGTAAAAGGCATAAGTATAAATACCTTTTTTTGAATGATTACTTATAAACTAAAGGAAAAAAACAGGGAATTTTACTACGTAATAATATAAATAATCCGGATTATTATTTAGCGGGGTTGTTTGTAAAGTTAAGTACGTCATAGTGAACGTCAGGATTGGTTAACATCCTTTAAGTGCATACCAAATAATTAAAAAAACCACAATGGTACCAAGGCATCCGCCGCCCAGTTTTTTTGCTCCATAAGCTGCAATAATTCCTCTTACTAATTTATTCATTTGGTCTGGGTTTATATAAGGCTATTTGTCAAATATAGTTCGTTTTAAACCGGGTTATGGCAAACTTAGAACAACAAACAGAAATCTCCACACTGCTAACCCTTCAAATCCATTTATATACTGTTAATAACTATCTGGTTTTGCTGTACAAAATCAAAATTTTCTATGCTGTCATTCCATTATATTTGCCGTTATACTAAAAACAGGAAAAACCGTGCGTTTAAAGAGTTTAGAAATCAAAGGATTTAAGAGTTTTGCAGATAAAACCGTACTCAATTTTGATGAGGGTATTACCGGGGTAATTGGCCCCAATGGTTGTGGAAAAAGCAATATCGTGGACAGCATCCGCTGGGTGATAGGCGAACATAAGATCAGTAACCTGCGAAGTGAAAATCTGGAGAGCCTGGTATTTAACGGCAGCAAAAGCCGCAGTGCCAGTGGTATTGCCGAAGTCAGCCTTACATTTGATAATACAAAAAACCTGCTGCCAACCGAATTCAGCACAGTTACCGTTACCCGTAAATATTATAAAAGCGGGGAAAGTGAATATCGCCTTAATGATGTGGCCTGCCGCTTAAAGGATATTCATAACCTGTTTATGGATACCGGTATCAGCAACGATAGTTATGCCATAATAGAATTGGGCATGGTAGATGATATCATTAAAGACAAGGAGAACAGCCGCCGCCGTATGCTGGAGCAGGCTGCCGGCATTTCCATTTACAAAACCCGGAAAAAAGAAGCCAAACTAAAACTGGATGCCACCGAACAGGATCTTGCCCGTATTGAAGACCTTTTGTTTGAAATAAACAACCAGCTTAAAAGCCTGGAGAGTCAGGCTAAAAAAGCAGAGAAATATTTCGAGATAAAAAAAGAATACAAGGAAGTAAGTATTGAACTGGCTAAAGCGGCGCTGGAAGGTTTTAATATAACCTACCACGACCTGAATGAAAAACAAAAAGCAGAAGTAGACAGGCGGATAGAACTGGAAACGGCCATTGCCAGAGAAGAAGCATTGCTGGAACAGGAAAAACTGGGCCTTATTGAAAAAGAAAAAGTATTACAGCAAATGCAGCATGCTTTTAATGAAATGCTGGATGCTGTTCGCAGTAAAGAAAGTGAAAAGAGCCTGAGCGGCCAGCGGTTACAGTATTTAAAAGAAAGGGAATCCGGTTTACAGGAATTTTTACAAAAAGCGGGCGGTCAGTTAAGCGGCCTTGATGAAAGCATACAATTTACCAGCAAGCAGATAAGTGAAGATGAAAATCAACTGGAATCTTTTTCATCTAAGTTGACAGCGTTAAAAAATGAGGTGGAAGAAAAACGTAAAATATTTGATGATAAACGCAGCCATATTGATGAACTGCGTAAAGAAAATCAATCTATCCAGCGCAACCAGTTTGAAGCCGAGAAAAAAGTAGCGGTGGCTGTTCATATGCTACAAAGCCGGTAAACTTATCCTGCAAAAAGAAATTGGCCTTGCC
>JANOGE010000008.1:0-8331 GCA_031414035.1 Chitinophagaceae bacterium
ATGAGCTTTTCTTTATCTGTTTCACCATCTGCACATTCACATTCACCTAATCCGCTTGTATGTGTCAAAAGGCTATGGATAGTAATCCCTTTTTTATCAGAAGGGATATGCTTAAAAAACTTACCCAATGAGTCCTTTACAGAAAGTTTACCTCTTTCCTGCAATTGCATAATAGCTCCGGCTACAAAGCTTTTGCGGGTTGATGCAATACCAAAAGCCGTACTTGTATCCACATGGTCGCCTTTACCATTATAAGCTTTGTGAAAAACAATGCCATTGCTATTGGCAATTAATGCTACACCGGAAAAACCACTGTCAACATAAGAGCTGATGTAGCCATCAATTTTTATAAGCAGGGAATCTGAAATACTTGATGTAGTATTTGCAGATTGGTTGTTTTTTGTGTTCTGCTGGCACGCTGTACAAGCTATTA
Source organism: Chitinophagaceae bacterium (assembly GCA_031414035.1). Taxonomy (GTDB): domain Bacteria; phylum Bacteroidota; class Bacteroidia; order Chitinophagales; family Chitinophagaceae; genus Ferruginibacter. The sequence goes on from JANOGE010000008.1 coordinate 434, forward strand.
GCAAAACGGGGAATAATAATTTAATTTTCATATTTTATATGTTACTATTTAACGATTATTTAAGTTATAAAATCACTCATTTTATCAATCTCCATTCATAACCACAAAATTTTATGAGTAAAGAAAATGGCATTATTTCAGCAAACCTGCTATCACATTTTTTAGATCATCTGTCAGTTTATATCTTTCAAAAGAGCATTTAAAGTTGTTGCAGGGGTTACCCGGATTTTATACTATTCGCTATTATCATGTGGCTTAATGCCCTAATGGAAGCGCCGCCGTGCGAAACAACATGCTGATAATCTCTAATCTGCATTATTTGATTTTTTTAAACAGAATTATACTTCCGTTGTCATCCTTAATGCTCAAGTTTTTTACTACTGAATTTTGGTCCCTAGTAAATTCAATTGCAGTCGCATTTGAATGGTCAATATCATATACCACATATTTATTATCCGCTAAAAAGACTATAGGATAAATTAAAGGAAAAGGCCTGTCGTCGTTAGCAGTAACATCATATATACCTCTTGGCCCCCAGCCCATGTAAAAAGTATTGTTACCTGCCGGGAATTTTAATTTTATATAAGTTCTGTAAATTCCGCCCCCACGCCAATACACTGGTATTGTTCCTCCTATTGAAACAACAGCATTTCCACCCATTACATTTGAATACCCGTTGTACTTTTCTTTTAATGGCGGGTAATAAATCTCAAAATTTTCAGGAGATAACATATTTTTTGCAATTTCGTCTTTACCTGCAATAACTGAATATATCAATTGTGCACTTTTTTCAGAAACACTGTCAAGATTCATACCCGGCTTTTCCTTTTTTGAAAGGAGAAGATTTATTGCTGTCTGCCCCCATGCAGCAATTGTTAGCTGTCCGCCATTATTCCAAACCTTAAATGAATTTGCAGAATCAAGCTCATAGGCGCCACAATATTTATTTAGAGCATCTGTTTTAATCTTTATTGTTTTTAAAGGGAAGTCAATTTTTTTTCCTGAAAGAATTTTAGGAATAGCTGCTTCAATCCTGTATTTACTAATGCCATATCCAAATAGTTCGTTGTTGGTTATAATATAAACGACCCGGTTGTTTTCAGGATAATAAAGAAGCTCAGAGTGAAATCCCGATAAATCGCCGCCATGATAAATCAGTTTTTTGTCATCATCGGTTTTAGTAATATACCATCCGTAACCATATTCTTCTTCTTCGCCGGTTTTAGTAAAAGGTGTGAATAATTTCCTGGTTTGAACAGCACTTAATATCTTATCAGAAGTAATAAGCGAAAACCAGTTATACATATCATTGTCGGTTGAAAGTATGTTAGAGGCTCCGGTGTTATTCCAATTGACGAGATCAACAACAGGATAGTTTATTTCTTTCCATTCATTATACCCAATAGCGATTTTATGATTAAGATTAAATAAATCATCAGTGTTAAAGTACGTATGGGTTAGACCATAAGGTATTATAAATTTTTTGCGGATAAAGTCTTTATAGGGGAGTCCCGAAATTTTTTCAATTATGGCGGCCAAAACTTCATAGCCAGCATTTGAATATTGAAATGAAGTGCCTGGCTTACGTTGCAGAGGCTCTGTAAATATTTTATTTAATAATTCATTCTTGGAAACTATATCAGCAGTTGGAAACGCCTGCCTTTGAAACCCGCCTGTATGAGTTAGTAACTGGTGAATAGAAATTGCCTTTTTCTCTGCAGATAAAGTGTCCCAAAATTTACCGAGGGTGTCGGAAGTGCTCAGCATGCCATCCTGCTCAAGCAACAATATTGCCGTAGCTGTGAACTGTTTTGTAAGAGACCCGATATTAAAAGATGTTGTTGAGGAAACGGGGTACAAAGTTTCTTTATTTGCATATCCAAAATCCTTGCGATACAGTAATTTACCTTTTTCTGCCACCAATACTTGCCCGGAAAAGCCTGCATTATTCAGAAAATTGAAATATGCATTTAATTGAGATTGTTGTTTCACTACTGGCTGGGCATTGCTAGTAAAAGAATTAGAAAATATTAGCACCACAGGAATTAAAAAATATTTTTTCATTTTAGTTGTCCTTTAATTGATTACTTATTATTTATATACACTGGCGAAGGCGTATCATTTCCCCCATCATAAACAAATTTCCATGAACCGTCTTTTTGCTTTTTCCAAATGGTACAGTAGTTGGTATAAGTTGTAGTATCGGTCCCCTTGTAAATAGAAAACCCAAAAGAGTAACCTATATCACCACTTTTGGAAGCTTCTGCTCTTACCGGGCTCCACGTAATTTCTTTTATAACAGGCTTATCGCCCCAGCTTCCCTGCACTTCCGGTTTATTCATAAAAGGCAACTTCCCTTCTCTTGGTATTATAACACTATCTGCTGCATACGTTAGCAATGCTTTAAAAAATCCCTCCGTTGTTGCCAGGTTACTCATGGCAATATCTGCATCCCTAATTTCTTTGGTTGCCTGTGCACTTAAATCAGTTTGTGGTGATTGGTTGCAGGAAGAAAGAAGGATTACTCCGAAAGTAATCAGGCTTAAAATTGTAATTGTTTTTTTCATTTTTAAGTTTTATTTACTATAATCTAAAGTTGTTTTCTTTGCCTTTTGTAAAACAAAACATATCCTGTTCAAATTTTCAAATGCCCTCACCTTATCAAACTCTATTCATTGCCACTTAATTTCCAGAGTGCAGATGATGGTGGCCCTCCAACGAAACCTCCAAACAAAAGAGCTGTTTCATTTTTTGTATCTTATGCTCCACTGTATTGCTATAGGCTGTTTTAAGAATTTTACTTTCCAAGCAACTTCATTTCATCAATTTTGCTAAGTTTTCCCTTGCCTTAGTGTTGTTCGGGTCAAGTTTAAGGACTTGTTCATATGCCGAAATTGCTTTTTGCTTTTTACCCAATCGTGTAGCTATCTCTCCCAAACTATCAAAAGCGTTTGCGTCAGCACTATTGATTGAAGTATTCAATTCAAGTAAGGCTAGTGCATCTTCTGGAAATCCCTTGTCGTAAAGATCGTAACCAAGAAAGCTTAAATATCCTTCGGAAAAACTAAGGTCTGGTTGTTTTGTCTTCATGTCCTTATAAAGAGCCATTGCACTTTTAAGTCCATTTGAATACAGATCTACCAGCACCTGATCAAACTCGTTGTGAGAATTACAGTCCTTAATACCGTCCTTCGATTTCCATTTTATCCATTCGCAAACAGCATTGTCATAGACTGCTGAACCATATGAACTGTTGGTGAGAAAAATAATCCCGTCGCCTTTTTCAGGAATTATTTTGAAAAGAGCACGCCAGCCTGTGTTGGCTCCATCATGGCCAGCAAAACCAACTCCTGAAACATTCTCAAGGAAATAACCAAAACCATAAGAGTTGTTTGACCCGGGTGCGGCCTGATAAGCCATGGAAATAGTTTTATCGCTGATAATTTTTTGCTTACCGGGAAAATTCGCAATTACAAATTTTATAAAATCATTAATGGTAATATAAAATCCGGCACCCGACTTTCCGGTGAAATATTCAGTTGGTGCAATTTTTAAATTAAGATTTATTGGATTGGCTGCATCTTTTGCAGGCCGTTCAAACCCTGAAGAATTCATTCCTAATGGAGCAAGAATCTCTGATTGCATGTAGGAGTCGAAAGGTTTACCCGAAACTTCTTCAATAAGTAATTGCAGAATAATATAACCGCCTCCCGAATATTTCCAAGCTGAACCAGGCTCCAGGACAACAGAAACCGCAGGATGTTTCGCACCTCCTTTTAGTTCATTAACCAATTCAGGAACATCTGATTTTGAAATATAAGATGGGATAGAACGTAGGTTTATTCCAGCTGTATGACTTAGAAGTCTTCGGGTGGTTACCTTGGTTGAGTCAAAATTGGAATTGGGAAGGCTCCATCGTTTAAGATAATTTCCTACCGGAGCGTCCAGGTCTATTTTTCCTTGATCTACCAGTTTTAATACCCCCCAGGCTGTAATGGTTTTTGAAATTGAACCGACATTAAAAATGGTATGCGTTGTTGTTATGGATTTTTCTTTATTACCACTATTTCCGACAGTATTGATATAAGCAAGCTCTCCATTTTCTATAATCGCCATTGCAACAGCTGGAGTCTTGAATTCTTTCATCTTGACTAGAATATCCTTTTCAATTTTTGCTGCAAAAGTCTTTAGTTCGGGAGAAGCGTTGCTTTTTTGCGAAAAGGATTCACTAGTACAAAATAGTGCTAAGAGAAGTAGAAAAGTCTTTATGTGTTTCATATATTCTTTTTTATTTTACTGAATAATTATTTTTATTAATTTGTAGCAATTACTTTATTAATAACCATTCACTCCCACTTAATTTCCAGAGTGAAGAAGATGGTGCTCCATCAACAAAACCAGCAAACAAAAGAAGTGTTTCATTTTTTGTAACATATTGACTAATTCCTTTGTAAGCTCCATTGCCATCGCAATCATTATTAAGTCCCTTTTTACCCATTGCTCATACATATACTTTATTAAACTATTTAATTTGACTTTATTCTAGGGCATAGTGGCCCCTCGTTTTTACCAAATGAAATAGTGAGTCCATTTATTTCACCTTTTGAATCCGATTTAAATTTGAACACTGAGAACTCTGCCATATTCTCAAAACTATTATCTGTTAATGGTGCCAGATAATTCCGAAAAGACGATGTGACAAATTGAAAATACAGGTTACCCTTATCCAGTAAAATTCTAAAATTTGGGTTGCCTTCAATCTTGTATTCCCCGGTATATTTAGCAAGCGTTTCTTCTGTCACATTTACTTTGTTTATTTCATTCGGCAGCTCATATTGCCCACCAAATAAAATACTTCTTACATCATCAGTCACCTTGTTAAAAAAGAGGTTACCTAAATTGGAATTGAATACTATATAGTACCCGGATTCATATACTACCAATACTGACTGATGCCCCTCATTATAGCCTGTTTGCTCTATATATTTTGAACCGTTTTTTGATTTTCTTCTTCCCCAACCATAAGGATACTCCTGCGCCCAGATATCAAAAAGAGTTTTATTTTTTATGGCTTTGCACCATTTATACAAATCTTCCGCCGTTGAATAAAGAGACCCACTTCCTAAAGATGGTTCTGAAGAATACCAATCTGTATTTTCAACTCCATTGGTTGGACCGGGAGAATACATTGCTGCTCTTTTTGGAATAATAGCTTCATCTTCATAAACATAAGTGTCATTCATTTTTAAAGGAGAAAATATATTTTGCTTAAGAAATTGGCCATAAGATTTTCCACTTATCTTCTCAATAATATATGCCAGCAGAAAGTAACCACCATTGCTATATTGATCATTGGTTCCCGGCTTAAAAAGTAATGGTTGAGATTTTAAATTAGCCAGCACATCTTCCGGCTTTAAATGATGAACGAAACTCAGTTTTGAATAATCTGGATTATCTACTCCTGATTGATGAAGTAATAAATATTGAATGGTAATTTTCCCTGCTGAAGGAAAATCGGGAATAAATTTATCAATGGTTGTATTCAAAGAAAGCCTATTCTGCTTAATAAGCAGTAAAATTGCCGCAGATGTAAATGTTTTAGTACATGAGGCAATTTTGATTTTAGTGTCTTTCTCCATTGGCACTCCCCATTCATAATTGGCCATGCCATAACTGTCTTTGTAAAGGATCTTATCATATTTAGCTACTATGATATTGCCACTAAATATTTTTGAACGGGCAGCAGCAGTAAAATAGTCTTTTAATTTAATTTGAATATTCTTTTGCAATGTATCCTGGGCATTACAAAATTGAAAGAGAATTATTAAAAATGAACTAATTATAAAACGCATATAAATTAATTTTTATTTTATTTATTAATTACTATTTACATATTTCCAAAATTCTAAAATCACTTACCTAATCACCCTCCATTCGCTGCCACTTAATTTCCACACTTCACTCCATAATACTTAAACCTACTTTAGCGGCTGGCATCTCTTTTTTGGTCTTATGGTTACTTACCATGCTTGTCTGTAAAAAAGCGAACCATAGGCCTGTTTTTAGATTTCCTGTCCACGATTTCAAAGCCTGCCCGTTCAAATGATTTATACAAACCTATCCATGCAAAAGCATCTGGAAGTTTTTCTTGTGTAGGAATAGTTGGATATGCCTCAATAATTTTTATACCATTTGCACTGGCATATTTAGCCACTGCTCTTAAAATCTCAACTGAAACTCCATATCGTCTAAATTTTTTGTCAATAAAAAAGCACGGAATAGACCAAACCATGTTATTGTCAATTCGTTTGTGAATACGGGAGTTCCCAAGTTTTAAAAAATCATCCCGAGGTGCAAATGCACACCATGCAATAGGTTGCCCTTCATAAAAACCAATAAGCCCTGTTGGCTTATTTTCCCAAACAAGATTTTTCATAGCCGTCTTATTACCATCACCTGATTTTCCTTCATCAAAATCTGATTTTTTAAGTCTGAAAAACATACACCAACAATTTCCACAAGCTCCTTTGTTGCCAAAAAGTTGAACAAATTTGTTCCAATTATTTTTCGATAATAGTTCAAAGGAAAGTTTCTTTAAGAACTCAGCGCCTTGCTTTGTTGTTTCTTTTATCATAAGGAGTTGGCTGATTATAGATATATATGCGTTACATTGTTTTTGACACATGAATATGAACTATTTTCCATTTGCCATTTTCTTTAATTAAAACATCCGTCTCCTTGAAATAATATATTTGCTCACTACCATCGGGTCCGTAAGCACCCCGGTTGTAATAAGTAACAATTGCGGTGCTATCATATACCTGAACGGCTGGTTGCAACTCCTGAAAAAAATGAACCTTGGTTTTAAATTTGCTTAATGACCATTCAAATTCCTCCTTATCATCCTGTTTACCATCAATACGATATGGGCTTGAAGGAATAAATAAAGTCAAATCATCATGGATGTAAGTAAAGTATTTTTCGTTGTCATTGTTTGTAAAGCAATCATTCCAGGCTTTTACAACTTCAAGAACTTCTTTTTCCGTATTTGTCATTTGTCTGTTTTTAATTGAATTGTTTTCATTATCAGTTTCTTTTTTTGGTAGTACCGAATCTGAAATACTTGATGTAGAATTTGCAGATTGATTACTTTTTGAGTTTTGCTGGCATGCTGTAAAAGCTATTAGCAAAACGGAGGTTAATAATTTTATTTTCATCTTCTCTTTTTCAAAATTGATTACTTATTGATTAAACTACCTGGCGAAGGAGTATTATTTCCTCCATCAAAAAAAAATTCCATGAACCTTCTTTTTGCTTTTTCTAAATGGTTTGATTGCTTTTGCTTAATTCTTACTTTCCAGAAATTCCTTTAATGATTTTACTACTAAAGGCCATGCCTGATTTACGGCATTATAATACCAATCCCAATCATCACCGCTTTGATAACCATCCTGACATAAATAAAGCTCTGTCTTTCCTTCGCTTTCAGTTGCCTTAATGGTTAAAGACATGGGGCCCAGCAATGTTCTTTCAGGGTTCATGTACACAAATTTTTCTATTTCCAGAATACTCAATGGTTCGTAGTTTTTTATTATACCTGTGGAAACAAAACCAAACCCATTTTCTGTTACTTGCCATGCTAATGCGTAAATGCCACCAATGCCCTTTTCAATCAATGAACGTTCTACCTGCCACCATTTATTAAGCATTTGAAAATCCAAAAATGCCATTATTACTTTTTCTGGCGAAACATCAATCGATATATTTAATTCTACCTTTCTCATAAATAATTTTTTCGTTATTTTCTTACGCCCATTATATTTTAATTATTTGCGAATTAAATTACCCGGTGATAGTGTATTATTCCCTCCATCAAAAACAAATTTCCAAGAGCCATC
>JANOGE010000009.1:0-11926 GCA_031414035.1 Chitinophagaceae bacterium
CATTGATTTTCAATACTTTACTGTTATACATTATGTACCTGCCTGCCGGCAGACAGGTTGTTTATAGCATAAATGCAATTTATTGAAAAATATAATACGTGCTTTTTTTAAAACCTTTCATTTATCGTCCTATAATTTTTCATACAGCATCCTCAGCCTCTCCCTCGTCATCTGCTTCTCCCAGTCTTTACCCAATGCATTTTCCCAAAGCGGTTTCATGCCCAGCGATACATTGATCATCTTATCAAAATCTTCGTCACATAACCCGGCACATATATTTTTAGGGATGTCTATCTTATTCTTCTCCACCATGTATTTGAATTCTTTTACGCCATCGGGGTAATACTCTTCCAGTTTATCAAACACGATACAATTACCAATACCATGCTTTGTGCCCAGTAAATAACTTAGTCCATAACTCACCGCATGTGCCACACCTACCTGGCTGTAAGCAATGCTCATACCGCCGGCATAAGAGGCCATCATCAGTTTATCATCGCTTTCGGTATCCCATCCATTTTTATTTACATACACTTCCCTGCACAATTGCAATGCTTTTTTACCATAACTTTTACTGAACTCATTTAAGTAAGTTCCATTTAAACTTTCGATGCAATGAATATAGCAATCCATTCCGGTATAAAATCGCTGGTTCACAGGAGCATTGGCGGTTAGTTCCGGGTCTAATACGATTTGGTCAAAGGGTGTAAAGTCAGAGTTCATGCCCAGCTTTTTTGTAGGGCCGGTAAGTACAGTTGTTCTGCTTACCTCTGCACCCGTTCCACTCAGTGTGGGGATACCCACTTTATAAACACCGGGATGTTGTACCAGGTCCCATCCCTGGTAATCTGCAGAGGATCCCGGATTGTTCATCATGAGGGAAACAGCCTTTGCCAGGTCCATGGCAGAACCGCCACCGATCCCAATTACACCACTTACTTTTTTAAACTCATCTTTTAACTGGTTGGCCAAACTGTCAACATAGGTTGTTTTGGGTTCGTAGGTAACATCCACAAAAATTATTTTATCGTTGCCACTTACCGGGATACGGGTAACCAGGTACTTTCCTTCAAAGAAATGATCAACCAGGAAGATCATGGGGGATCCGGTTTTACGGTGGGGGTTAAGAATTTCATCCAGCTGGTTGAAAGAGCCGCGGCCATAAATTACATAGCCCACCATTTTAAAATTTCTGAAACTCATAAATTATATTTTGTTTTACCACAAAGGACACAAAGATTTTTACACAGAGAGCACAAAGTTATAATACCAATCGCTTAATACCATCTTTCCGCCATGTACCCGGCGCTTACTATTTCGTAAAAAAGACATTCCTGATAAGAAGATTCCGGCAACCCGGTTCCAAGTGCACTGTGTACTTTTATTGCTAATCCAATAATCTCATTGGAAAGCTTATTTAAATCAGCTGGGATAGTATTATAGTCCATCTTAGTGTTCTTAGTGAATAAACTTTGTGTTCTTTGTGGTTAATGCTTTAACAGCAGCGAAGCTGCCCTAACTAAATCTTCGGGAGTATCAATTTCAATGCCCATATATTTGGTAACCACCATTTTTATTGGAACCCCATTTTCCAAATAGCGCAGGCATTCTATTTTTTCAGCTGCCTCCAGCGGTGTAACTGGCCAGTTTGTAAAATTCAATAAGGCCTGTTTACGGAATGCATAAACACCAATATGTTCGTAATAAACCGGTGCCATATTTTTATCTCTGTTATAGGGTATGGGGCTGCGGCTGAAGAACAAAGCGTTCATATTCTTATCAACGGCAACTTTTACATAGTTTGGGTCAGCAATAAATTTTTCTTCTGTTAATACCTGCATCAGCGAAGCCACCTGCACATGATCATCTATAAAAACAGCCAATAATTTTTCCAACGGTTCTTTTTGTACAAAGGGTTCGTCACCCTGCACATTTACAACAATATCTGCATCTACACCGGCAATGGCTTCTGCAATGCGGTCGCTGCCGCTTTCGTGTTCTTTCCTGCTCATTACAGCCTTGCCGCCATGTGATGATATTTCATTAAAAATAATTTCGCTGTCGGTAACGACAATCACTTCGTCAAATAGATTGGTGGCAACAGTATTATCGTACGTATGGCGGATAACCGTTTTATCGCCCAGCATCTGCATCAGCTTGGCAGGAAACCGGGTGGCAGCATATCGTGCCGGAATCATTGCAATTTTTATCATAACGCAATAAAAATAATTTAAAAAGACGGTGGCAATTCTGAAAAACGTTTGTTACAGGATGTACAGCGGTAATCTTTACTGTATGTTGATGTTTGTCCGAATAAGACCTGGTTCTTTAACCTGCCCCATAAGCCGGCGGGGTTATTTATTTTTTCTTCAGCAATTAATGAAAGGGAATTACAATTCGGACAATGAATATCTTTTAAATAATCATTTTCTGCATCTTTCATTACTGCAACTGCCCGGTCATAATCATTTTCTTCTACCAGTAATTTAATACCGCCAACAGCCGGGTTCAGCAAAGGGTCGGTGGTTACAATGTACTCATCTTTTAAATGACATACGATCTCATTTTCCTGCAACATGCCCAATGTCATATTCGCCAGCATGTAATTATCGTAAGAGGCGATCTGTTTAAAATGCATACGGTTTACTGTTTTCCATCAATAATGATCGGCGTGTTTCCCTTGCCCATAACGATCACCTTTGAATTCTGGCTTAAGGCCAGTTCTTTCATGGCCTTGATCTGTTCGTACTGTAACTGCTGATCGGTCAGCCCGGTATTAATGATACGCTGGTAATCGGCAATACCCTGTGCTTCCACTCTTTTACGTTCGGCTTCCTGCTTTTCTTTCAGCAGCACAAACTCCATTTTTTTGGCATCCTGTTCAGCATTTATTTTTGATTCGATGGAAGCCTTTACCGAATTAGGCAAGGTTATATTCCTTACCAGCAATTGCTCCAGCATCAGCCCCCTTTTTTTAAAATCATCTTCTATGCTCTTATAAATGCGTTGTTGAAATTCTTCACGCCGGTTGCCAAAAAGGTCCACCGCCTGGTAATACACAGCATTGTCACGGATCTTTGTACGGGTAATAGGACGAACTATTTTATCCCGGTAATCATCCCCGGTTTCTCTTAATAATCTTGGTGCATCACCCGATACAACCCGGTATAATACGGTAAGGTCAATGGTTACTTCCAGCCCGTCGCTGGTTAATACCCTGATGGCATCATCGCCTTCCTTGTTGCCTTCGTCATGTATGCCGCTCATGGTATAGTTCTGTGTTTTAACATCCAGCCTTCTTACATCCAGCAACGGATTAATAAAATGCAGGCCACTGCCCATCACATCGTTTTGTATGCTTCCAAATAAAACCTTAACGCCCACATCACCGGCATCAATTTGTTTTACACAGGAAGTGAGGATACCCAGTAAAATAAAAACCAGGCCAACGATACGGCCAAGGGGTTTAAATTTTGCCAATGCAGGAGTATTTTTTAAAACTACGGTGGTCACAATCAAAATGATAGTTCCCAGTATAATTAATAACATGGTTTATAGGTTTAGGGTTGCAAGTTCAATAAAATATTTAATAATAGCCCGAATGAAATTAAACTTCTTCTTAATTGGTTTTGAAATTAATCAGTAATTCTGGATTTATGCAAGAGAGCTTCAATTAAAATATAATTAGCATGAACAGAAAAAGCAATAACCCAGTCGTTAAAATAAATACAGCGAAGATTTAGTTGATTAAATGTAAGATTGTTACATAACTTAATCAGACCAGGTTTAGTCAGTGTTTTTTGTAAAAAGTGCTCAAATCTTTCAAGCCAGCGCAACCCTGCATTTTTTGTGTTGTTAGCTTCTATAAAATTTACAAGACTGGATAATGAAACAAATGCTTCTGTTGTATAATTAACCTGCATTATAATTATCACGGATTATCTGGTGTGCATTTGTCATAGAAATCATACCGCTTTTACGGCTTTTTTCTATCATTTTATTTAATTCATCAGCAGTAAGGGGTTTGCCGGGCAGAAACAAATTATTGTGTGCATCATCAACTAATGAGAGTTGCAATTGGTTTTGTTTTGCAAATGCCAAAAGTTTATTGATATTAGTTTTATTGGTATCGTTTAACTGAAAAAGCATAAGTAAATATACAAATTGTTTTAAAACAGGGCTGTTAAATGATACGGCATAATAATATTTCACGTTCTCCTTCAGGCGCTCTGCTTGAAAAAAGCAGTTCGGAGGGGTATCAGGTCTATTAATTATTTAGCATCAGCGGCATCACCAGCATCAGCAATTCTTCATTATCTTCCTGCTCTGTAGGTTTAATAATACCTGCTTTTGTAGGGGTGCTCAGTTCCATATTTATATCGCCCGTATCGGCACCGCCCAGCATTTCAATTAAAAACTTTGCATTGAAAGCGATCTGCAGGTCTTCGCCATCATACTGGCAGCCCATGCGTTCATTTCCTTCAAAACTAAAATCAACATCCTGTGCAGCCAGCTGTAATTCACTGCCGCTGATGGTTAGAGCCACCTGGTTGGTACTTTTATTACTAAATACGCTCACCCGGCGTAAGGCGTTTTGAAAGTCGTGTTTGTTCACCGTCATTTTATATGGATTATCAACCGGGATCACTACTTTATAATCCGGGAACCGGGCATCGATTAGCCGGCACACCAGCTCGGTGCCGCCATGAACCACAAACAAATGATTACTGTTGTAAGAAATATTCAGCACATCTTCATTATCGGGCAAAGCGCTCTTTAATAAATGCAACGGTTTTTTAGGAACTATAAATGAATCTTTTTTGGGACAACTAACATCTTTTCGGGTATAACGTACCAGGCGGTGGGCATCTGTAGCAACAAAAGTTATTCCTTTTTTATCCAGTTCAAAATATACCCCGGTCATTGCCGGGCGGAGGTCATCGTTGCTCACGGCAAAGATCGCTTTGTTAATGGCTGTTACCAAAGCAGAAGAGGTCATAGTAAAAGAGTTCGCATCGTCTGCAGCCGGTTCTTTGGGAAAATTGTCCGGGTTCTCTCCCATTACTTTATACTTGCCGTTATCGCTGGTAATTTCTACCGCAAAATTTTTGTCAATATTAAAAGTAAGAGGCTGCTCTGCAATATTCTTTAAGGAGTCGAGTAAAATTTTTGCCGGGATACACACTTTACCGCTGTCCTTTGCTTCAATATCCATATGCACTTTCATAACCGTTTCCAGGTCGGTGGCCACTACGGTCAGCTTATTCTTTTCAATTTCAAACAAAAAGTCTTCCAGTATGGGCAACACGGTATTGGCATTAATAACACCGCTGATCTGTTGTAACTGTTTCAATAATGCCGATGACGAAACGATGAACTTCATAATTATGATCTTTAGTTGGCAAATATAAAATTAACCAGCCTAAATGTACGGGCTATTTTTAAACAATTTTCAGGGAAGATTTAAATAAGCCGATTGTCAGCCCCGGCCCTGTCTAGGGCGGTTCATTAACCTCCATGTTTAAATATGTTTTGGCAGGCGCAACATTCCATTCCGTTTCAAAGTAATGAACAGCCCTTTATAAGTTTTACCGGCACACAATATTAAATAAGATTATATTGTTAACTATAAAGGATCAGGGAAAGATCACTTTTACCAAAATTTATTATTTATGAAAAAACTACTGATGCTGATGTTATCAGCATTCCTCAGTATTGGCCTTTATGGCCAGTTACAACAAATAAAAATTGTAAGCTTTACCGTAAAAAATCAACTCCCGGCCGTTATTGATAACTGGAACAGTGTTCCGGGCTCTTTGTTGCTGGTAGCACAGCTTCCGCCACCGGTAAGGGTAAAGGGAATCAGGCTCATGATTCAAATAAAAGGTGGGGGAGCTATTATTTGCAGTAATAATTCAACCGGAGGTTTACCCGTTGATGACTTTACCACACGCACATTTTCAGCAAATGAATTAACGGGTTCATTACAGGGTTGCCAGGATTTGAAAGAAGGGAGTTACTCCATTTGTGTACAGTTTTTTAATAGCGAAAGGAAAGAGATCAGCAACGAGGTTTGTAAAGAGTTTACGGTAATAAATCCTAAAGAAACAGATTATGCCCCTCCTGCATTGATCACTCCCGAAAATGAAAAAAGGCACTTAAAAAAAGATATACAGAAGCCGGTTATATTTCGCTGGACCCCTTTGGTACCAAAACCTAAAGAACCGGTTACCTACCGTTTAAAAGTATGGCAACTGATGCAGGGACAAAACAGTACACAGGCCATGCGCACCAATCAGCCTATAGTAACAAAAGATGTTGATAATATTACCCAGGCAGTTGTAAATGGCATTTATACCGGTCCGTGCAGGCCACCTTACCTGTGCGATTTTATCTGGAGTGTTCAGGCCCTGAACCGGGAAGGAAAACCTATGGGTAGAAATAACGGAACCAGCGAACCGTATACTTTTAAAATACTGGATGATAATATAAATACAAAGATTGATAGTGTTGATGTTGGTTGTTGTGTAAATGGAAAACAAAGTATTTATGTAAGAGTAAGTAACCTGCACCTTACCAACCAGGCACAGGTAACCGCCATCAGGTACCGTGTTAATGGAACCGGTCCGCTTACTGCTTTATCGCCCACTATACCAGCAATACCTTTTACCATTAATGCTAATTCATCACAGGTATTTACTGCTTCCATTAATTGTGTAGACTCGATGAAGACCATTAAATTCCTTGTGGAATCCATCTGGCCTGCCGATCCGGATAATATTAATAATGAAACGGCATGGGATACGCTGCATTGCAGATGTGATGCCTGTGATGAAAAAAACTTTATTTTAAAAGCCCCGCCTCCGGGGAATATTAATATCAGTAATAATACCATAACATTTAATCAACCTGTTACGGTTACAACAACTCCGGTAAAAACCATAAAAACCATAAAAACCGAACTCGTATATTTTGAAATGGTGCCCGAAAATGATATGTGCATACCCTGTAATAAAGATGCAGCTGCCTATGGTCATTTTGCAAATGGTACCAACAGCCAGGAATGGAACGGGCCACAGCAGTCTTTAAACATCAATATAACCACACCGCAGCTAACACCCTGTTGCAGTGCGGTATTTAAATGGTGCATACGGTATAAAATAGAGTTTACCGACTGTACTACCTGTAACAAATTAATATGTTATGAAAAGAAAAAAGAAGGATGTGAGAAAGTAAATCCTAATCCTGACACCGATAAAAATAACCTGCCATGAAGAAAATCATATTTATACTGACAACACTTTTAATTACGGTCAATACATTTTCGCAGGTAAATAACTGCTGCCCTAAATTCAGCCTTAAACAAATGGGTGATGTTATGCCCTGTGAAGGTGACAGCTCCTGTGCAAAGGACCCTCTTCATGGTGGCGGAAACCCGGGGAATGGCCCTTCCATTCAAACGATAACGGCTTGTAAGAACAGTGCGCAAACTTATTATGTGTTTCCCAACCTGCCCGGCTTTACATTTACCTGGACGGTTGTTGGAGGTACACCGGCTTTATCAACCGGCAATCCAAAAATAATCACCTGGGGTAACGGTACACAGGGATTATTACAGGTTATCATTACAGATTCAAGTGGTAACTGCAGAGATACCATAACCAGGAAAGTGTGTTTGCTCAACTCACCAATAGCATCATTTACTGTAGCACCGTCAACAACAGTTTGTGCAAACAGCACCCCCATAACATTTTCTAATACTTCAGTTGGTGCTAACAGCTGTAGCTGGAATTTTGGAGATGGAACAGGCTTTTCGGGATGCAATCCTCCTCCACATATTTATACAACCCCCGGTATATATACTGTACTGCTTAGCGTATCTAATGGCAGTGGCGGTACCGGTGGAGCTGGCGGAGAAAGCAGGTGTGGCTGTACCGATACCGCATCTGTTGTAATTACTGTTTTAGCCGGCACCGGCCCAGCCATTACATCGAGCTGTAAAAAAATGCTATGTCCCAAGGACACGGCAACCTACTGTGTAAGCCCCGGCTGTGCACCATTCAACTGGACAGTTAATGGTGGGACTATAATAAATAACAGTGGCAACTGTATTACTGTACAATGGAATGCTACACCACCGGCAAATTTTCCTGCTTCAGTTTCTGTTACTACAGGCTGTGGAGGTATTTGTGGAAATGCCGCAACTTTAATTGTTCCGGTTTTATGGAACAATATGCCCATCAGCGGGCCCGATACGGTTTGTGTGGGTACAACAGGATCTTATACGTTGCCCGCAATGCCCGGTACTTTTTATACCTGGGCCGTTAGCGGTGGAGGCGGTACCATAGTTGGGCCCAATCAAAACACGCCATCCATAAATGTACTATGGAGCGGCCCGGCAGGCAATGCAACAATAACCTGCAGTTATAATAATCCTTATTCAGGATGCAGTGGTACTGCAACAAAGACCATAAAAGTTAGAAACCGGTTTATAGCAACAGGGCCTTCACCGGTTTGTACAGGCATTCCTGCCATGTACATGGTTTCGGGTGGCGGCCTGGCAAACTGGACCATTACTCCGGGGATAGGTTATACCGTTAGTACTTTATTAAATGTACCGGGAATTAATGTTAACTGGACAACAGCCGGTAATTATACCATTACTGCAACAGCAACAAATCCGTCACTCTACTGTAATCCAAATGCGGTAATTAATGTTGTTGTAAATCCAACCCCGGTATTGAATAATATAATTGGTCCGACTTCAATTTGCCCGGGAGCATATTATACATACAGTGTAAGCAGTAATTTAACAGGCCCTTTTAACTGGATACCATCTGCAAACGGTACTGTTATTTCGCAAATGGGTACTAATAACGATTCGGTGATCGTACAATGGACAGCAACCGGCCCCAATTCATTATCTGTATCACAAACAGTAAATGGTTGTACCGGAACAAAAACATTATCACCAATAAATAATGTTCTTCCTGTAACCATTACCGGTACGGCTGCAGTTTGCCGTGATCAAACACCGAACCCATTTTATACTGCAACCGGGGGCCTGCCTGCAGGAAGTTATACCTGGACGATATCGCCTGCTGCAGCCGGAACAATTACGGGAGGCCAGGGCACTAATCAAATTTCTATTTTGTGGCACGGCGGGGTAACGCCGGGAACGAGCAGCGCAACAGTAAGTGTAGTGGTTTGTAATTATGCGCCTGTTAATTACCCGGTAACAATATCCACACCGCCTAATGTTACCGTTTCAAGATCAGGAAGTCTTTGCACATTGCCGGGCATTACACTTTCTGTAAGCCCTGCATTACCCTGTTATCAGTGGTATTTGAACGGTGTAGCTATTTCGGGTGCAAATACTGCAACGTATATTGCTACCACCTTTGGGTATTATAGTGTAAAATGTCCATCACAATGCAGCGGCTATGGGGGTATATTTATTCCGAGAGAATATATACCCAATGTGTCGATCACTGCAAATAATAAATTGGTTTATTGTACCACAGAAACGATCAACCTCACTTTATTTTCTGCAGCGGGGGGTGCCTGTACTTTTCAGTGGTTTAAAAATAACCTGCCCTTAGGCGGTCCATCTGGTGTAAACACCCCATTGAATGTAACTACTGTTGGAAATTATTACCAGGTTGTAAACTGTGGTAATTGTAAAGACACTTCTAATACGATCAGGGTTGATACCATTACCTGTAATGCCGGACCGGGCTGTGATTTTTCGTACTCGCCTTCTTTATTCAATAAAGATTTTGATAAAGCCGGCCCGGTAGTAAATGAAAGTGTTTTTGATGCAACAGCATTTTCAGCAACATTAAATATCGGACCCCCGTCAAATCTGTGTAACAATACACAGTTCTCGGCAGTGTATAATTTTACATCTCCTCATTCTTTAAACTCCGGAATTCACTGGAATTTTGGTGATGGAGGAACTTTTTCAACAACAACCAGTGGCGGGTTTACGCCGGCACATACCTATACAGCAGTGGGGGTATATGTGGTATCTGCTTATGTAGATGTTAACTGTCCACCACCACCTACACCACATATTTGCAGGCTGGTAGATACGATACATTATGTGGTTCCCATTGCTGCCAACTTTGGTGCAAGTGTTAACTGCGAAAAAGTTTATCTGAACAATCTTTCTTCTGTGATCTCGGGCTGCAGCATTGCTGCTTATGCATGGAGTGCAACAGGGCCCGGCAGTGTAACTTTTTCAAATCCGGCAGTTGCAAGCCCGGTTCTTACAGTGGGGGCTTCGGGAACTTATAATGTTACACTTACCGTAACATCAAGCTGCAACGGTTGTACGGCAACTATTACCTTGCCTGTAACGGTTACACTTCCTTCAGCAACTTTTACCGTTCCTTCGCCGGTTTGTGCAGGTACGCCTATACCATTGAATGCCCCGGGAGGCATGTCAAATTATCTCTGGAATTTTGGAGATGGATATACTTCATCTTTACAAAATACCACACATGCATTTGCATTAACACCACCCAATCCAACAATAATTTTAACAGTAAACAATGCATTGGGTTGTACAGCCAGTTTTTCAGTACCTATTTCAGTAATTGCTCCCCCGGTATTAAATATTACACCGTTGCAAAAAATTTGCCCTGGTGCAACCGCAACCATTACGGCAACCGGTGCAGGCTTTACAACTTACGACTGGTATCATAATAATGTTTTGGTACAAAGCGGAGCATCCAGTACCTACAGCACCGGTGCCATAGGTACTTATTATGTTATTGCCAATACAGCAAGTGGTGGTTGTGCGGTTAAGTCGGCGCTTACTTATGTATTTAACCATCCAAAACCTGTTGCCCAAATTATGGGAAGCTCAGTTGCCTGTTTGAGTGGTGGCGTTGCCAATATTTATTTATACAATTCGGTAAATGACCCCAACACAACTTATGTATGGACATTACAGGGGAATAATACGCCACTTTCTAATGTCTTTGATCTGAATATTACTGTAAATGCAACCGGTAACTATAGTTATGTTATTACAGCTACTGATAACATCACCGGCTGTGTTGCCCGTGATACTTTCTGCGTGGTAGCCGGCAATGCCCCGGTTGTTACAGTTACATCTCCGGGAGGTACACTCTGTGCCGGTAAACGGCACACATTTATTGCAACCGCAACCCCACCTAATCCAAATTATATATATCAATGGAACAACGGTGTTATTAATGACACTATGAGTACTTCCCTGCCCGGTATGTATTCTGTTTTAGTAACTGATCCGGCAAATGGTTGTAGTGGCTTTGGTTTTGGAGGTATGATCCAGCCACGCCCATCCACCATTCTGTTCCCGGTTGGATGTGATACCCTTTGTGATTATGATTCCATCATACCACCATTGGCGTTGGGAGGCCCTATTGTTCCGGGCAATTATACTGTTCAGTGGTTTTTAAATGGAAACTATGGCAGTCCGATATTTACAGGTCCGGTATTAAACCTCCTGGCCAATATTCCTCCGTTGGTTTATGGTATGAATAATATTTCAATAGTTGTTACGTATAACGGTTGCAGCGATACTTCCAATGCATATAATTTATTTATTAAAAAATGCGATTCCTGCGACTGTAAAGAAAGTAAATGGGATAAAATAATTTTAACCAAAGGAAAAACGGAGCAAAACCCGGATGATAATCCCGCCTTGGCCAAAACAGTAAATCCTAAAGTTGTTATCGATCCCAATGCTTTAACCTTAAACTGTAACAAGACCTATAAACTGGATTGTAATAAGCCTTATACGATCAATACAAATTATTTATGTAAAGATTCTTTATGTCCGGGCAAAGTAACTTATAGTATGCAGCCACCCAGCGGCCCTGCAATTACCGGATCCTTACCGCCGGCTTATACATTTACACCCACACAAAACGGC
>JANOGE010000010.1:0-1704 GCA_031414035.1 Chitinophagaceae bacterium
TACTCTTTACCTCCCCCACCCCAGGAGGCAAAATTATCGGAACTGGTTATCCATACATCTTTGGGTAATTTTCCCTGCTTCTTCAAATACTGTAAATAATTTACCCATTTTAATATGATGCCTGGCTCTACATAATAACTCGATGCCCATTTTACCATCGCTTCATTACCTACTGCAATGATCTTTACAATCTCCGGGTATTCATTTGCCAGTTTTACCGCTTCGGCTATTTCTACCGGATTGCGCTCGCTATCCTCATTACGAATGGATTTGTTTGCTGTCCAGGCGTTTTTACAATCTATCCAGGCGCCCAACATCACATACATTTCAAAACCAGGATTCTCTTTCTTTAATGCGCTGATGGCTTTTAATAAATCAGACACTTCAGTATGGTGCACATTATAGGTTCTGAGCACTTTAATGTTCATAGCCGACAGGATCCGGAGATCTTCGGTTATTTGAGAAACGGTAGGTTCTATATCCCTTGTTTTATCTCTATATCCTCCATAAGAGATACCTTGATAATTTGAATTGCCTAATATTTCTTTGGCTGTTATTTTTTTTGAATGGACACTTGATGCTGCTTTACTTTTTCCCGGTTTTAAAGTTGCATCCATCGGTTTAATACGTTTAAAATAATTATTCAGTGTAGTCAATGTAGCTCCATTAGTATATGGATTAAATTGATGTACTTCTTTTAAGGTATAATATGCAGTGCGTGGAAATAATTGATATAAACCTTTAGCATTGGTAGTTCCTTTTGCACATACACCAAACCATTCCTCATTCATATTGTTCTTCCCTTTTACAAAGTCAGAACTATATCCACCATTTACCCAGGAAGCATTTGCATCGTGTACGTCTAAATTTTTAGTTTGCTCAAATTTCCACCAGCCATCACTAAATTGAAAGGTAAATCCTCCTATACAATTCCCGCTTTTACCCATTCCTGCTGCGTTTTCATAAATTTCTTTCCAATTCCCTTTTAATATAGTTGCCTGTGCATGTTGATCTTCTTTTTGAGAAAGAGCGTTAAAAGCATCCGAACCAAATTCCGTAAATAAAACAGGTTTGCCGTTTTCCTTTTTTACTCTTTCAAATACATCTCCAAAGGAGATACCACGATACACATTGACTCCTAAAATATCAATAGCTGTGCATTCCTGTGTTATTACATCGAGGTATTGTAAATCTCCGTTACAAAGAGCAATTGGATGAGAATGATCTATGGCTTTCATAGCTAATGCTGCCTCATTAAACAAGGTATATAAGGCCCGGTTACGCTGTGCAGATTTTCTGTCTTCCTCCGGAATATTCTTTGTTTCTGCTCCTTCCCAAACCAACCCATAATTGTTTTCATTACCTAATAAAAACAATAGCAAACCTTTGGTATCTTTATATTCCTCAGCCAATTGCTTTACTTCTTTCAACAATAATTCTCGGGTATCAGCATCAGTATATTCAGTTTGAGCTACCCATGCTCCTTTTAAGGTTAAACCATAACGGCCAAAAGTGTGGTTTAGCATGGTATAAATACCATAATTCGTATAAATATACTCCACCCATTTTTTTGGAATACCGGTATAAACTCTTATGGTATTTACACCCATATTTTTAAGCAAAATCATTTCACTATCTAAAGCTTCCTGAATTACAGGGTCTTTTTTATCCCAAAGGTTATAGGTGTAATTTGTTCCAATAGGA
>JANOGE010000011.1:0-7526 GCA_031414035.1 Chitinophagaceae bacterium
GATGTAACATTTGACGGGGTACACATACTTAACAAAGATATCGTGTCTGCCAAGCCACATATCCTGGTTAACCTGAAAGATGAAAGCCGTTTTCTTGCATTGGCCGACACTTCATTAATAAAAGTGCAGGTACGTTTTCCGTTGCCCGACGGGACATTGCATACTTATTATTTTGGCGGAGATACCATGCGGTTTACACCGGCAAATCTTTCCAGCGGTAATAATACGGCAACTATTGACTTTATGCCCTTGTTCCCACTGGAAGGTGAATATGAACTGATTGTTTCGGGCAGAGATGTTATGGGTAATACAGCCGGCGCTTTGGATTATCATGTTACATTTACGGTCATTTCAAAAGCAATGATCTCTAATTTACTGAATTATCCAAATCCGTTTACTACCTCAACAGCCTTTTTATTTACTATAACCGGCAGCGAAGTACCACAAAATATGCGGATACAGGTATTAACAATAACCGGTAAAGTGGTTAGAGAGATCACTAGTGATGAGCTGGGGCCATTACACGTAGGGCGGAACATTACCGAATTTAAATGGGATGGCACCGATATGTATGGCGCTAAACTGGCAAATGGTGTTTATTTATACAGGGTACTTACTAATCTTAATGGTAAGTCATTGGATAAGTACAGGCCCGAAAGTGATACTAAGACCGATAAGTATTTTACCAAAGGATATGGAAAAATGGTGATCCTGAGATAGGATTGATAAAATATAATGATCTTATGGGTTGTTTCAATACTGAAATAGCCCATTTTATTTTTTTTGGTAAACACCAAACATAAAATCAGTGTATTTCTTATTGGCCATATAATCATCTTCAATGTTAAAAAGATGTTGAAGGGTGGAAACCGCTTCCGGGTTGCCGGGTAAAAAATGATGCGCTATATCCTTGAGTATAAAATGTAAAATATCACCGCCCAGTTTTTTTTCTTCGATAACATTAAATTGCCGGTTGAGGCTTTCCATAATAGCTGAAGAATTACAGGCTTCAGATGGGTCGGCAATGTACATTCTTACAATACCCGGTTCATAAATTGATTTTTTAATTCTTTTGGAATTTAACCTGCTCTTTAAATGGGAAGGAACCGTCTTAAATATTTTATTTAAAAGATCCTTTCTTGATCTGCCGAATTGAAACATATCGGGCCCTGTGTATTCATGTATAATTACCAGGCCATTGTCAGAAAGCATTTTATCGGCTTTCAATAATATGGCTGCTGTATTTTTAAAATGATGCAGGCTTGAATGAAAAAGGATGATATCAAATTTTTCCTTTGGTATAAATTTTTCAAATGAACTGTTTTCAAAAGTTATATGATGTACATTCTGCCCGGCCGCTTTTTCAATGGCTGCTTTTAAGGGTGCTGCGGCAATATCAATACCGGTAACATGTGATACATTCGGGTAACCGGCAAATTTAATTTCGTGGCCTCCGTCTCCACAGCCAACAGACAAAAGGGAAATTTTTATTTTTTTGGTTAAATATTTTTCTGCGATATAATCTTCAAACTCCAGGTCTTGGTTATTGGTGATTAACTTATTCCATCTTTTTTGAATGGCTTCAACATTCCACCAGTTGGATGAATTATTATCAATGGTATTCCAGGTATTTTTTGTTCGGGCAGCCGGCGATATGGAAATTTTTCCGATAATAAAATTCATGCCCCTGTTCTTGATTTTATAAAACAGATCAATGAAATCACCTGCAGAAATAAATCCCATTAGTAAAGCTTTTTAATAGCCAAATGAAATTAAGGATATATTTGCACTTGAATAAAAGATCAAACGTTTTACCAAAAATATAATCATAATGTATGGCTAAAATAGCTATCAATATAGCCACCGGAAGTTTACAGCAGGAAGAAATAATTGTGGGTATTGACCTGGGGACTACCAATAGCCTGGTTGCCATTATTCACCCGGAAAGCAAAAAGCCGGTTGCTTTAAAAGAACTCAGCAGCAGCCAGCCTGACGGGCAGAAAGGTTCTTTGGTACCCTCTGTTGTTCACTTTGGTGAAAATGAAACAGTAACAGTGGGTGAAGAAGCAAAAAAATACCTGGTATCTGATCCTGCCAATACCATTTTTTCTGCAAAACGGTTATTGGGTAAAACCTATAATGATGTAAAGAATAATTCAGGTTCTTTAGCATACAAAATTATAGATGATGAAAATAAATTAGTAAAAGTACAGGTAGGAAATAGATTTTATTCGCCTGTTGATCTGTCATCATTTATTCTGAAGGAACTTAAAAAACAGGCAGAACATATCCTGAAGACAACAGTAAAAAAAGCGGTGATCACCGTTCCTGCTTATTTTAATGATGCACAGCGGCAGGCAACCCGTGATGCCGGTAAATTAGCCGGATTAGATGTGTTAAGGATCATTAATGAACCTACTGCTGCCAGCCTTGCTTATGGATTTGGTCTGCACAAAGAAGAAAGTAAAACAATAGCGGTGTACGATCTCGGCGGCGGAACATTTGATATTTCAATATTGAATATTTCAAATGGAATTTTTGAAGTACTTTCTACCAACGGGGATACTTTTTTAGGCGGAGATGATATTGATGCTGCCATTACAGATCATTGGATAGCAGAATTCAATTTAACAAACGTAAATGATAAAATAAAATACAGGCAATTGCTCCGTTTAAAAGCAGAAGAAGCCAAAAAACATTTATCTGCAAATGACATATTTCAAACGGCGTATGAAGGCAGGTCACTTACGTTGACCAAACAAAAATTTGAAGAGATCTGTAAACCGGTCATTGATAAAACGATCATTTGCTGCGGTAATGCACTTAAAGATGCAGGTATAAAAAGATCAGCGATTGATGAAATTGTTATGGTAGGCGGTAGTACAAGAATTCCTTTGGTAAAGAAAATGGTTAGTGATTTTTTTGGTAAAACGTTACATGATCATGTTGACCCGGATGAAGTGGTGGCATTGGGAGCTGCCATACAGGCCGATATTTTAGCAGGTAATACTAAAGACCTCTTATTACTGGATGTTACACCGCTTTCCCTGGGTTTGGAAACTATGGGTGGATTAATGGATGTATTATTACCCCGTAATTCAAAAATACCTACGAAAGCCTCAAGGCAATACACCACTTATAAAGACGGGCAAAGCGGAATGGCGATCGCTGTTTTCCAGGGCGAAAGAGACCTGGTAAAAGATAACCGCCGCCTGGCTGGTTTTAATTTAACAGGAATACCCGGTATGCCTGCCGGATTACCAAAAGTGGAAGTAAGTTTTTTAATAAATGCAGATGGTATCCTGGTAGTACATGCAAAAGAATTAAGAAGCGGAATGGAACAGACCGTAGAAGTGAAACCCCAATTTGGATTAACCGATGATGAAGTTGAAAAGATGCTCCTCGATTCCATGCAGCATGCAAAGGAAGATATCGAGGCAAGGGCACTGACTGAGGCAAAAACAGAAGCGGAACAGCTTTTACATACCACAGAAAAATTCATTCATAAAAATTTTGAACAATTGACGGAAACGGAAATAAAAGCCACTTCCCTGGCCATCCAGGCGTTGCAGTTATCGCTTGATTTGAATGATAAGAACCTGGTACAGGAAAAAACAGAAGAGCTCAATACTATATCCAGGCCTTATGCAGAACGGATAATGGATGCCGCCATACAAAAAACATTGAAGGGAAATAAAATGGACTCTTTTAATGCATAAAAAGACAAAATACTATTTCCCACAGCTGGATTCAATCCGGGGATTGGACTTTTTTTTTGTTTTTTTGTTTCATACATATCATCCTCAGTTTAACCCTGGTTTTTTTGGCAGGATGTTTCAGTACTTTTACGGTAACCTTATGTTATCCATAGATGTTTTTTTTATTCTTTCTTCTTTTTTACTTACCTGGCTGGGGATCAATGAATATAAGGCAACCGGTAATTTTTCTTTTATAAATTATTTTATACGCAGGGCTTTACGTATCTGGCCATTATATTTTCTTTTGATGTTGTTCACCTTTACCCTGTTACCCTATTTTTCCGAAAGTTTAAAAGTTCCTGTAACATTACCCCCGGCAGGTTATTACCTGCTGTTTATATCAAATTATTATCTTGAAGGGCATGTTTATTTTTTAAGATTTCTATGGTCTTTATCTGTAGAGGAACAGTTCTATATCGTTTGGGGTTTGTGCCTGGTTTTCTTCCAAAAGAAATTAATGGTATGCATCTGGATATTCTCCGGCGTGAGCATCGTGTATACCTTTTATGCGATCAGCAATCAAATTTTTCATGATTTTCATACTCTAACTTATCTTTTGGATTTTGCGGTTGGTATTTATGCTGCTGTTATTTTACAAAAAGGGCATAGGGTAGTTGATTTTTTTAAAAAAATAAGTACGGGGCAAGCCCTGGTATTCTTTTTATCTGTTCCGGTGTTATTTATTATAATTTTTTGTTTAACTTATATTTCTCCATCATCCTCAGCTCCCTGGTATGATCTTTTGGGCCGTTATATTTTCATTGTCTATATAGGTCTTGTAATCATTGAACAAATGGTGAATGA
This sequence comes from Chitinophagaceae bacterium, assembly GCA_031414035.1. Lineage (GTDB taxonomy): Bacteria > Bacteroidota > Bacteroidia > Chitinophagales > Chitinophagaceae > Ferruginibacter. The sequence continues at coordinate 4,563 of JANOGE010000011.1, forward strand.
ACGGTCGATCTTAAGGCTTAAGACGCAGAAATTCCTGGTTTATACAGGAAAAATATCATACGGATTATATTGTTTTCATGGATATTCCCTCACTTTCGGGTTGTTTATGTTTAATAAGTTAAATATTTCAATGCCAATGATCTTTCAAATCCTGGTACTGTTTATAATTAACTTCATTATTGCCGCGGCCAGTTACCGGTTTATTGAAAGTCCTTTTTTGCGATTGAAAGATAAATTGCGCCGCGTATAACAGGTTTCCGTCGTTTGATGGTTTGAACGACTTAAATGTTATTTAAAAGAAAGCATCCGCAGGACGTACTTCCCGATCATATCAAATTCCACATTTACGCTGTCTCCTTTTTTTAAAAATCTCATATTGGTATGTTCATAGGTATAAGGAATGATGGCCACCGTAAAGGTATTTTTGCTGATATTAAATAGAGTAAGGCTTATTCCATTTATTGTAATTGATCCTTTTTCAATTATATTCATTGCAAATTGCTCCGCAAAACCAAAAGTATATTCCCAGCTGCCTGCTTTGGTAACCAGGTCAATACATAATGCAACAGCATCCACATGTCCCTGTACCAAATGGCCATCCAGCCGGCCATTTAAAGGCAGGCATCTTTCTAAATTGATCACAGTTCCCTTTTCCCATTTAGCCAAATTGGTCTTTAAAATGGTTTCTTCAATGGCAGTCACTGTGTGTTGGTTACCTTTAATTTTTTCAACAGTAAGACAAACTCCGTTATGACTGAGGCTTTGGTCAACGTTGAGTTCATTGGACAGGGAAGATTCAATCCAGAAAATTTTATTACTGCCACTACTAATTATTTCCTGGATGATGCCCGTATTTTCTATTATACCTGTAAACATGGACCAAATTTCGGAATTTGTTATAAGAATTTCATTTTTTAAATATTTCAGCTATCTTTGCGCACTTAAAATCACCTAAAGGAGGTATATAATTTATGTTAATAATTGATTCTAAAGATTGCGAAAACATTGATAAAGCACTCAAAAAGTATAAAAAGAAATTTGAGAAAAGCAAGATACTGTTGCAGTTAAGGGAACGACAGGCTTTTATTAAGCCCTCGATCCGCCGCCGTAAAGAAGTGCTAAAGGCTGTTTACAAAGAACAGGTTACTGCAGGCAAGTTTGATTAAGATTATTTAAATCAGCAATATATTAAACTGATATCGGGTTATCATAACTTTGGGTATCAGTTTTTTTATGCAGCAAACCGTTGAACAAACCATACAGGGTTTCCTTGATTACCTCAAATTTCAGAAAAGATATTCGCAGCACACCATCGTATCCTACAAAAACGATCTTGGTTCTTTTTTTGATTTTTTGTTTCACCAGTTTGGTGATACCCCCATACCGGATATAAAAACAACTTTTATCCGCTCCTGGCTGGCCCAGCTTAAACAGCAGGGAATGGAATCAAAAAGCATTAACCGTAAAATTTCAGTACTCAAATCTTTTTTTAAATACCAGCTTCGCCAGCAAACAGTTACAGTAAGCCCCATGACGGCGATCATATCTCCTAAGGTAAATAAACGGTTACCACAATTTGTAGATAAAGAGGATATAAAAACATTATTCCGGCATGTAGAGTTTCCGGATACCTGGGATGGTAAAACACAAAGGCTTTTAATGGAACTTTTATATAATACCGGTATGCGCCAGGCAGAACTCGTTGGGTTAAAGGAAATACATATTGCCAAAAGCAATAGTTCCATTAAAGTTTTGGGGAAGGGAAATAAAGAAAGGATCATTCCTGTAACTAAACAACTGATGAACCAGATGCAGGAGTATTTACTGACAAAAAAAAAGAATTTTGATGTAAAGAATGATGTGTACCTGCTGATCAATGCCAGGGGTAAGAAGTTAAGCCCTAAGTATATCTATAATACGGTCAATAAATACCTGGGCCTGGTTACCACGATTGGTAAAAAGAGCCCCCACGTTCTCCGGCATACTTTTGCCACACATTTAATGAACAGTGGTGCTGATCTAAACGCTGTAAAAGAACTGCTGGGCCATAGCAGCCTTGCTGCTACACAGATATACACACACAATACAATTGAAAAACTTAAGGATATTCACAAAAAAGCCCATCCAAAGGCTTAACCGGGATTTTGGTTAAAGTGATAGCCGGATTTTTTTAAATAAAGCATTAAAATTAACAGAATGAAAACAAAATTTTATTTTGAAAAATACGTTTTATCATTTAACTTCATTTAGCAAACAAACCCTAGTAAAAATCTCCAAAAATTTGCCTATGGCTTAACAACAATTCCAGTTCTTTCACATTATTTTTCACAGATTAAAAAAGACCGTATGAACGTAAACATTCAGACAGTGCACTTTGAAGCAGACACTAAATTGGTTTCATATATTGAGAAAAAACTTTCTAAACTTTCCCAGTATCATGAGAGAATAACGAAAGTGGATGTATATTTAAAGCTTGATAATATTGTGCACAACATTAAGGATAAAGTAGCAGAAATAAGGGTACTTATTCCACGGCATGAATTTTTTGTAAAACAATCCTCCAAATCATTTGAAGAAAGTTTTGACAGTGCATTGGATTCAGTGATTACCCAAATGAAAAGACAAAAAGAAAAAAAAGCTGCGTAATGCTCCGCTTAAAATAGTCAGTCCCCCGAACCGATCGGGGGACTTTTTTATTTCGGTTATTCACAATTTATTAATCCATATAAAAAAATTGAATACAAAGTTTTGGTATTAAGCATTTTCTCTTACCTTTGCCTTCCCAAAAAATAGGGGTGTTTTCGCGTAAGCCATATTTTTTTAAAATCAGTTCTTTAAGGTAATGCCGAAGTAGCTCAGTTGGTAGAGCAGCTGATTTGTAATCAGCAGGTCGCTGGTTCGACTCCAGTCTTCGGCTCAGGGATATTAAAATTACCTATTTTGATATATGGTTCAAATTTGGTA
>JANOGE010000012.1:0-26501 GCA_031414035.1 Chitinophagaceae bacterium
TCTATTAACTGAGAAACCAACGTGGAGCCGGTTGCCCTCAACCATATATTTTTTTCACCGGTCATCTTTTTGATCCGGTGAAATATCAATACATCCAGCAACTGCCCCACTAAAAAAGCAATGATTGATCCAATGATGATCCACATACCCTGGCCAAAAATGCCGCGAAAAGCATTATCCGGTTTATCAATATTATTGCCGATGGAAAAATATTCAGATGGTGAAAGACTTATAGCGCCGGTGAAGATCAAAAAGGCATAACCAATCAGGCCAATGGTGAGGTAGGATAAGAATTTTACACCCCTTGTACCGTAATATTCATTGATGATATCTGTCATGATAAATACCACGGGCCAGAGCAAAACACCCGCCGTTAGATGAAAACTGAAGGGGCTCCCGAATAAATTGATATTAGCCCGTGGCACTCCTGCTGTATCTTCCAGCGAAAATATTTTTACGCCGATCACTTCTGCGATCAAAGCACTGGTTATAAAAATACCGGCCAGTAAAATAAAAAGTTTGGTGCTTTTGTCTTTAAGAATATTGTGTATCATAACATTATTTGAAAAAGAAATGAAAATAAACCTGGCCACAAAAAAGGACGAGGTTAAAGATAATTATCCATTTGGGTATTTGAACAGTTACTTTCAGGGATACAAAAACAAAATATAAAAGTAAGAAAAGAGCGTTTACGATAATAGCCCCATAACCGAGTATGACCAATGTACTTTCCATCCAGGGAAGCGGTAATACCTGTTCTGAATTTCCCTGCCGTTTACTATGCATTTCGATATACCAGAATAACACGGTAAATAAAAAGCAGGCATTGCACAGAACCGTAATTTTAGAAAAAAAGCGCAAGGGATGAAGGGTTTAAAGTTTAAAAGGTTTAAGGTTTAAAGCAGTGAGCTAACTTTAATAACTCAATTTTAACTTGCCAACTGCCAACTGCCAACTGCTAACTCCAAACTGCAAACTGCAAACTGCAAACTGCAAACTGCAACCTGCAAACTGCTAACTGCTCCTCCCACTCAGCATCGGCACAAAAGAAAAATTATCAAAAGCTTCTTCAGTAAAAGTTTCGTCCTCATTTTTTGTTATCCGCAACATTCGCTGGTGATGATCTTCATCAAGCGGTATCACCATTTTACCACCGGGCTTTAACTGTTCTACCAGTTTAGGCGGAATAAAAGGGGCAGCCGCTGTTATAATGATCTTGTCAAATGGAGCATAAGTTGGCAGGCCTTCATATCCATCGCCATAAAAGAATTTAAGGTTTGGGTATTGATTTTTAAAAATGTACTCTTTTGTTTTTTCAAATAATTTTTTCTGTCGCTCAATAGTGAATACCTTGGCGCCCATCTCTGCTAAAACGGTTGCCTGGTAAATACTGCCGGTCCCTATTTCCAGGATCCTGTCATGTGGTTTTACCTGTAAAAGTTGTGTTTGATAAGCAACCGTATAAGGCTGAGAAATGGTTTGTCCTTCACTGATGGGAAAGGCACGGTCTTCATAGGCAATTTCATCCAATGCGCTGTCTAAAAAATAATGGCGGGGAATATTGGTCATTGCTTCCAGCACATTATTATCGGTGATACCCTTGTCTTTCAGTATATCCATCAGTTTATTTCTAAGCCCTTTGTGCCGGTATGTGTCTTCGTATTTTCTCATAAGCCCTGTGCAAGATAAAAAATGTCAGGATAAAGCCTGGCATTATCAAAAAGAAATGATCAATTCCTTATTTCAATTTCATTTCATTAATGATCCTTTCTATCTTTTCATCCAGTGAACTTTCTATGGCCTCAAATTCCACAGCGGTTTTTAATGTAGCATTCACACTAAAATAAAATTTTATTTTGGGTTCTGTACCGCTTGGCCGGGCCGATATTTTGGTACCATCAGCCAGCACAAACTGGAGTACATTACTTTTTGGCTGGTTAATTGTCCAGTTTTTACCGTTTTGCCCACCGGATCCTGCGGATAAATTCCTGCCCACCTGCAATTCATAAACCAGTAATTCAACAACGGCAGCACCATCAATGGTAAGTGGCGGGTCTTTCCGGTAACCTTCCATCATACCGGCAATCTCCTTAGCGCCATTCATCCCTTTTTTGGTGATACTCACTAAACACTCTTTATACAATCCATACTGTATATACAGGTCTATCAATTTATCAAAGAGGCTCCGGCCCTTATTTTTTTCATAAGCGGCCATTTCACAAATAAGGGCAACAGCGCTCACGGCATCTTTATCCCTTATCTCATCACCGATCATCAATCCAAAACTCTCTTCACCTCCAATGATGTATTTTTCCCTGCCTTCCTTTTCTTTTATCAAAGCGGCTATCCATTTAAAACCCGTAAGTACATTATAACAACGTACGCCGTTTTGTTTTGCGATCACATCTATCATATCGGTGGTAACAATGGTTTTTATCACCATATCATTCGGCTGCTGCAGCCCTTTAGCTTTACGGGCCTCTATCATATAGTTAAAGGCAAGCATGGCGGTTTGGTTTCCATTCATTAATATCCATTTGCCTTTATGATTCTTTACGCCAATACCTACCCTGTCGGCATCCGGATCGGTACCCAGCAAAATATCAGCATCCCGTTCTTTGGCATTTTTTAACCCGATACTCATTGTTTCGGTCTCTTCCGGGTTGGGATAAATAACTGTAGGAAAATTTCCATCAGGGTTACTTTGTTCTTTTACAACATATACATTATCGAAACCAAATTTTTGTAAGGCCTGAGGCACCAACATGATGCCGGTACCATGTATAGGTGTGTACACAATTTTAAGATCATGTTGTACTCTGCAAATATCGGGGTAAACGGAAAGGCCTTTAACCATTTCAAGGTAAGCGTCATCCATGGCTGCACCTATGAGGGTAATGTTGGCTTCACCACCACTCCATTTCACATCATCTACCGAAGCAATCTTTTCCACTTCTTTAATCACATTCTTATCATGCGGCGGTACCATCTGTGCGCCATCATCCCAATACGCTTTGTATCCATTGTATTCTTTTGGATTATGACTGGCCGTACAAACCACTCCGCCTTTGCAACCATTTTTACGAATGTCAAAACTCTTTTCTGGTGTTGGACGCAGCGCTTCAAACAAATAAACCTTAATACCATTTGCTGCAAAAACATGAGCGGTAATTTCAGCAAAAAAACGGCTGTTATTACGACAATCATGCGCAATAGCTACGCTCACATCATCCCCAAAACACTGTTTTAAATAATTGGCATAACCCTGTGTGGCCATGCCTACGGTATATTTGTTCATCCTGTTGGTTCCTATACCCATAATACCACGCAGGCCACCGGTACCAAATTCCAGGTTCTTATAAAAAGCATCTTCAAGTTCCCCGGGGTTTTCCTTTTGCAAACGGCTGATCTCCTCTTTTACTGCCGGGTCATAATTACCAGTAAGCCAATTGCCGATTCTTTGTTGAGTGACTTCATTCATTATATATAATTTATACCCTCAAAAATATATTATTCAAACATCATTAAAGCAAAACAGGCAGATTTGTTTTATGCTTTTCAGCTTCAATAAACAGGCCTGCCTATTTTTTCAAAAATCAATATCACGTATAAGACTTAATACATTGGCCAAATTCACCTCAAACAGGCGCACAATTAGAAACCATAGAAAGAAAAAAAGATCAGTCCACAGGCAAACTAACAACCCATGATATTATTGACCGCTATGTTCATTCACTTTAATACAGAAACCATAAACCCCCTGCATTCATTCCATCGTTTTAAATCTTCGTGATTTTCTTTTACGTAAATCTTACCCGGCTGCATAACAAAAGCCTGATATACGTATTTTTGTTTTTTATGAACCCACCCACAAAACATAATTCAACCTTAATGGCTTTGCAGGGAATATCCGGGTTATTCCGTAAATCTTATACATTAAGGTCATTCCTGAGTTTTTTTTTCATATTGTTATTTTCCCTTTCGTTGTTTGCACAAGATACTTCTGTCAGCACCCTTACATCAACTAATGTCCGGCTTAACCCAACTGCAAATCCATCAAACAATCCTTTAACCAAACAACAGATCAGCAAACGGGTAAAAATAGTGGCTGCCGCTAATATTGTTGTTTACAGTGCATCCATGGCTGCTTTATATTCGGCCTGGTATAAAGATTATCCACAAAGTAATTTTCATACATTCAATGATTTTGGCGAATGGCAACAGATCGATAAGATCGGCCATGCCTATAGTGCCTACACCGTTGGTAAATTAAGCATGGAGTTCTGGCGCTGGACGGGTATTGAAAGAAAAAAAAGGATCTGGATCGGTGGTATGAGCGGTGCCTTTTATCAAACTGTAATTGAAGTACTGGATGGTTTCAGCGACCAATGGGGATGGAGCTGGGGCGACTTTGGTGCCAATATGATTGGCAGCGGTATGCTGGTTGCCCAGGAACTGGCCTGGGATGAGCAACGTATTCAATTTAAATTTTCTTTTCACCGCAAAAATTACAATGACCCTTCCCTGGATCAAAGAAGTGATGAGATTTTTGGCAAAAGCATTTCTGAACGTGCTTTAAAAGACTACAACGGGCAAACCTATTGGTTGAGTACCAATATCAGATCATTTTTTCCTAAAAGCAAATGGCCTGCCTGGCTGCAGGTTTCAATTGGCACAGGGGGCGAAGGCATGTTTGGTGCAACAGAGAATATTGGAAAAGATAATAACGGTAATGTTTATTTTAACCGAACCGATATAAAACGTTACCGGCAATGGTACCTGGCTCCGGATATTGATCTGACCAAAATAAAAACTAAACACAAAGGGATAAAGGCCGCATTGACCATTTTGAATATCGTAAAATTTCCAATGCCTGCACTGGAATATTCAAACGGTTGTTTTAAAATAAAAGCAATAGCATTTTAATAATTAGTACAAGACAAAAAAATCAGCTTATATAAAGTTCTTTTCATTTACCTGTCTTTGCCCCTCTCCATTGGAGAGGGGTTGGGGGTGAGGTCAATCCATCCAGGCCCCCGTTACTTCGCCGTTCTCAACCTCTACACAAATATGTTCATCTAATGTAGTAGAAAGCGAAAGCCCTACATAATCCACTTCTACAGGAAAGGTCTTATGTGTTCTTTCCACCAGGGCCAGTGTTTGTATCTTTTTGGGCAGGTGCTCCAGTAAAGGCTTTAAAGCATATAACATAGTCCGGCCGCTGTTGGCAACATCGTCAATCAGTAAAATAGTTTTATTATTAAAGTCCATATCTGCACTCAACGTAATGGCAGCAGGTTTCTTTTTATCCATGCTCAGCTCAATCACAATGACTTCGCCGGTAAATACTTCTTTTATATAGTGGCTTATTTTTTCTGCGATCACTGTACCGTGTGCTTTAACGCCAATCAGTATAAGTTGTTTTGCATTATAGTTCTCCTCAACCACCTGCAAAGCCATGCGCCGAAGCTTTTTATTTGCCACTTCGGCAGTAAGGATCTGTTTTTTGTTTTTCATTATACCACGAATTTAATTGAAATTAAAACACAAAAAGAAAGGAATAGCCACAAAGACTCAAAGCCACTAAGAAAAAACTTTGTTTTTCAAACCTTTGTGTCTTGGTGCCTTCGTGGCAAATCCATTCTGCCACAGGCAGAATCCGTAAAACACTTCTGTGTCTCTGTAGTATGTTTAATAGCCAGGTTGTTTTGCCTCCGGCAAAGAAGATTGCCACAGGCTGATTAGTATAATTCGTGGCAACTATTTACCTTAGCAGCACAAACAAGCTTATGCAGATTTTACAACAGGTTCTTTTTGTTACCCTCACCGCATTTGCCATATGGCTTTTTGCCAAAAACATCGGCATGATACGCCGCAATATTTTCTTAGGTAAAGCCGAGAACCTGAACAATAATCCCTCCCTTCGCTGGAAAAATTTATTGTTACTCGCCTTCGGACAAAAGAAAATGTTCCGCAACTTCCCGGTGGCCATCATGCACTTTATCATTTATGCGGGTTTCATCATCATTAATATTGAAGTTCTTGAAATTGTTCTCGACGGCATATTGGGCACACACCGGCTCTTTCTGCCCTACATCGGAAGCTTATATACATTCCTCATCAACTTTTTTGAGATACTGGCCGTTGGCGTACTGGCCGTTTGTGTTATCTTTTTAATAAGAAGAAATGTCATCAAACTAAAACGTTTTATAAGTAAAGACCTTGATGGCTGGCCACGCAGTGATGCCAATTATATTTTAATAACCGAGATTGTTTTAATGACCCTTTTCCTTACCATGAACAGTACCGACAGGGCGTTACAATTACAGGGGGCCGGGCATTATCAAGAAACCGGTGATTTTATTTTCTCCGGCATCATTGCTCCGGTTTTTAGCGGCTTCTCCGAAAGCACATTAATTATTTTAGAACGCAGCTGTTGGTGGCTGCACATCATCGGCATCTTTGCTTTTTTAAATTACCTGCCTTACAGTAAGCACCTGCATATTTTACTCGCATTCCCCAATGCATATTACGCAAGGCTTGAGGCAGATGGTAAAATGGACAATATGGAAAGCGTGCAGAACGAAGTTAAATATATGATGCAACCGGAATTAGCCCCTCCTTCAGTCGCAGGTGCCCCCATGAACCCGGTAACTATCGGGTTTGGCGCCAAAGATGTATTTGACCTGAGCTGGAAAAGTTTACTGGATGCATATAGTTGTACCGAATGCGGCCGCTGCTCAACTGCCTGTCCGGCCAACCAGACCGGCAAATTACTAAGTCCCCGGAAAATAATGATGGACACCCGTGACCGGCTTGAATCCGTGGGCAGGAATATAAAAACAAACGGTGAATTTAAAGACGACGGTAAAAATTTATTCTCACACATAACAGTTGAAGAACTGCGTGCCTGTACCACCTGCAATGCCTGTGTACAGGAATGCCCGGTAAGTATATCTCCACTAGATATTATTTTAGAACTGCGCCGTTCCCTCATCATGGAAGACAGCAATGCACCCCAGGAATGGAACACCATGTTCAGCAATATTGAAAATAATTTTGCACCCTGGAAGTTTAGCCCGGATGACAGGGATAAATGGGTGGAGGAGTTAGGTTAGTGATTAGTGGTTTATAGTTTGTTGTTATACCAGCATTTGTTTTTCATGGCTTCATCGTTGCGTCGCAATCCTTTCATCGGCATGCCAACGGGGAATTTTTATCTAAGCGAAGAATATTTTTCTGCCGCCACAGGTAAGTTGCCCCCGTCTGGTTTTTAACCAACGGGCAGCACACTCTCCAATATTTATCAATTTTTGTATCCCCCCTTTATTTTTGTAAATTTGATTAACAAAATATTTTTTATGACAGAGATTATTATTGATAAAAAGAAATACATATTAATTCCTGAAAAAGATTACCAGGTTTTACAGAAAAAAGCTGCCTTAAAAACCAGGGCAGAAAAAACATTTACCATTGATGAAGCCCGGGCTTACAGTAAAAAACTAATCAGGAAATGGGCAGCCGGAAAATAACAGTAAAACAATCAGCCACTGAAACTATTGCTGCCATTGCCTGGTTTATAGAATCAAAAGGAATGTTTGCTGCGGCAAATAAATTTACTGATGCTGCTTATGATTATATTTTAAAACTTGCCGACACCCGTAAATCTTATCCACTCTGCCGGGAACCTGGCAGGGCAGCCTCAGGTTACAAATGCATTACCTACAAAAAGAAATATACCATTGTATTTATTGAAACTAATGATGAATTAATCATTTGTGAATTTATTTCATCAAAACTGATTTATTGGTAAATATTGTCTGCTCCACTGTCATAGATATGCAGCAAAGCTACCTTTTCACCTCTACGGTCACCCTCTGGCGCAAGTCTTCCGATAGGATGACTTGATGCCGTTTAAATCTCCCGGACTATTTCCGGACTTTTTCTGCCGCCGTAGGAAAGTTGCCCCCGTCTGGATTTCAATCAACGAGCAGCATACTTCCCAAACAAAAAATAAAGACATCATTATCAAAAACACCGTTGGTCAAAGACCAGACGGCGGCAGCTCAAGTTGTTTTTACCGCCATTGGTAATTAAATTATCGTTGTCTGGTTTTAACCAACGACGCATAGTTTCTTAAACTTTTCAATTTTATTACTAAACCCTTAGTCCCTGAATTTGCAGCTACTATTCAACAAGTTATTATCTTTATCATAACATAAAATATCATGAAGAAAATAATATGTATCCTCCTGCTTTGCCCGCTTTTATCAACGGCACAAAAATACCTGCCCCGTTTTGAAAAGGATACGCTTTATACCACAAGCGGATATACAATCTACAAAGGACAACAATTACATCTTGCAAATGGCACATCGGAAGCCGGCTATTTCAGATTTATCAAATTTCATGTTAGCCAGGGGAAAAACAATACGTATTCATTACAAAACAGTACCCTGCAGGTTGAAAGATTAAGAAGCTATAAATATGCGGGACCTGACGAAAACAGCATCAGGATCACAGGTACGGTTACTTATAGTGACAATTCAAAGGAAGAAACCGATATTATAATGAATTTTGAGAGGGCGATATCTGGTTTTGAAGGGCTACCCGGTGAATTAAAAGTACCTGAAGCCTTTAAAAATAAGCGAACTGAAACGTTGCCGGTAGAGACCATAAAACAAACGGTACCTGATGAAACCAAAAAACTTATGGTGGCAGATGAGATCAAAAAACTATTTGACTTATACAAAGCAGGTGCTTTAACCAAAGCAGAATATGAAACACAAAAGAAAAAATTGCTGGAGAAACAATAGCACCCTGTACATAAACCAATAATATCATTTATTACTTCCGGATCAGGTACTTCACCCCCACTTCTCCACTACTGTACTCAAAATCATGAAGACCCTGCTGAAACCCAAACAACAGGCCGAAACCTTTTATTCTTTTCTCTATATTAAACCTGAACACTACCGGTTTATCGCCGCTATTCTCTAAATACCCAATATAGCCAGCCACATTGGTTTGTATCCTCCAGTTATTTTTATTCCACTCCAGCCCGGTACCAAACAGGAAGGCATCATCCTGGTTATTTTTGTCTGATTCGATCTGCCACGAATAAAAACCCAGCATGCCAACCCATTTTAAAGCGGACTGGCTGATGGGCTTACCGAATGAAAGATCAAAATAATACCCCGGTGCATCAATATCCCTGGCTGCTCCAAAACCCGAACCTATTGGAAAACGGTATCCCATCCTTAGAGCAAGCTGAACATATTTTCTCCATCTTTTCAATAACTGAATATTTGTATTCAGATGCAATTCACCTTCCCCTTTTTTATCATAATAAAACTGGGGGAAAATATGCCGCTCTTCTTTCATTGCAGGAGTCAGTTGAAAATATTCAAACGGTACCCAAAAAATATCCAATGAAATAAGGTCCTTTACCAGGCAGTAATTGGCATATACTGCATAGTTCTGCGTATTGTCTCCTTTGGAAAAATGGAAATTACCTGTTGCACTTATAAAAAAACTGCTATCGATGCTGCCATTGCCAACACGGGGCACCGGCAATGCGTTAGGCCCCTGGTAGGCCGGCTGGGTACGTATATATCTAGACCAGTGACTGACCCCATCCCATTGCACTGTTTGTGCCCATTGAGCAAGTGTTTGCCCATTTCCGCTCAATGACAAAAAAAGGAAAACTAAAATAAATGCAGAACGCATTCTCAAAAAAATTATAATTAAAAATAGATCATCCCCGGATCAATATAAAGATCTTTCTTTTATACTACCGCAGTTACACACCTGCAGGTTCCCGTCCGGTTTTCTCACAGAGTCCTGCGGGCAACCAACGAATCAACTAATTCCCAAACAAAAGTAAAAAACATCATTAGGCATTAAAAAAGAAATCCTTGGCTGCCAATAGGTTTAAAGGTGGGTTCAACTTTTGTTACAGCATATACCGGGGTTGGTGAATATTAAAATGCCCTGTAAATAAAAACATCCTTTTCATAAAACACCGGATTTTGAGGGTCCGGTATAGTAATATATTTGGGATAATTAAAAGTATTGAATGTATAGGCTCCGGTAAGATCGTCAATATAATGATGGCTGGTGGAACCATAAGTCAATTCATCGGATTTTAAAACATTATTTTTATGTGCAAACTCATAGATAAACGTTTCGCCAAACGGAAATATCCTGAAAGCATTATGCGCTGTCAGCCTGGCCCATGGGCTTAATTTATTGTCGTACGTAAAAACTGACCTGGTTGTATCATAATTCGTGCCGCCTCCAAAATAATGGTGTTGAACATATTTAATGTTTAATATAATGTTTCCGTTTGCGTCTAATGTTGCATTATCCTGGTCGCTCCTTGACAGGTAGGAAGGCCCGGATGTTGGAAAACTGGTTTGAACGGTCTGTCCCAAAATAGAATTACCGGTGTATTGGTAATTAATAACGGTTACTGTTTTATCCCAGGAGCCCGGATTTACTGATCCCGGCCTTATAATAGAATCTTTAATTCGCCTGGCACCTGGATTGTAAAAATGAAAAAAAGTATCCGTTTGGGATAAAGCACCTGAAGACCCATACCCTTTTTTTATGCTTTTATAAGGAAGTGTATCTGTAAATGAATAAAAATATTCTGTGCTTAATTGAATAACCAGGGTTGGCTGTTTTAATGAGTCAATAATGGAGGTTACCCTTTTTAAATTATCATAGAAAACCGTATTAATGCCAAATGTGTCTAAGCCTGCACCGTAAAATTCGGCCGCATATATCTTAGTCAAATAAGTGGAATCGCCAACGGTGGGGTTTGGAGCAGGAGTATTCCCGTTATCAATACTTATTTCTTTCTGACAGGAAATAAAAACGGGCAGAATAAGGAAAGAATAAATGATCATTTTTTTCATAAAGTACATCTTCAACGCCGAAGTTAAAGATTATTATTAAATCAATATTGGAGCATTTCAATTTCTGCCCTTGTAGTAAGTACCAGCAGGCCCTCGAAAGGTTTTCTCACTGAGCCCTCCGGGCAACCAATAACGTATCAGGGACTCACGCCTTTCAGTCCAACATCCTGCCCATTTTCCTGGTAAAAAAAGTATTTTGTTTTTTAATAAATATTTGTTTCTTTTATGTAAATTATTAGAGGTAAGATCACGGCATCAATTCCTGAACTTTTAAAAACCCTGAATTTTATTATCCTTTCCCTCCCCTTCTGAAAATGATAAGACTTACTTTAGGGTATGACCAATATCAGGATTTTATTTCATGCTCTTGTTACCTTTAATAAAGATTAAAATAAAAGATCTACAATACAGGAATTCACTTATTTTAAAAAACAAAATTCTATCATCATGTATACAGAAACTCAACACCGCACACTCATTGATGAGTGCAACCAATGGCTTAGTGAACTGGCTACTTACCGTGAAAAGATCAATCAGCTTAAAAATGAATTATATTATTTTGCACCCGGAAAAAATGAACCGGATGTAATGGTTGGTATTGAACATTTCCACAACCAGTTCCATATACAGCTCATTAATATTCATGATCTGAAGCATGAGATCAGGTACCATGTAAATGAAGCAGAACGTCATCCCACTTTCGGGCACCGCATACCCCATCACTATATCAAGGAAAAACTGGATATGCTCCTGTCCGACCTGGATAAACTGGGGGACGAATTTCATTCCTTCATAAAACGATAACATTCATAAAACACCAGCCAGTCTTTTAAAGACTGGCTGGTTAATTTTCGGCGCATTTCAATATCAAATAAATTTTACGTCATGGCAACTTACGATTCCAAACATGTTAAAAATATAGCCCTGCTGGGGCATGCAGGCTGTGGTAAAACCACCCTTGCCGAATGCATGCTCTATGATGCAGGCATTACTAAACGCCGCGGCAGTATTGCTGCAAAAAATACGGTAAGTGATTATCACGAACTGGAAACAGAAAGACAAAGTTCTGTATTCTCCTCACTGCTGCACAGCATCTGGAAGGATTTTAAGATCAACATCATTGACACACCCGGATATGATGATTTTGCCGGTGAAGTGATCAGTGCCTTAAGGGTGGCTGATACCGGAGTCATAGTTTTGAATGCGGCCATGGGAGTGGAAGTAGGTACCGATATCATCTGGGAATATACCGACACGTTTAAAAAACCCACCCTTTTTGTGGTCAATCAATTAGACAGGGAAGAAGCCGATTTTGACCTCACCCTGCGTGCCGCCAAAACACATTTCGGCAACAATGTAGTGGCTGTGCAGTATCCGGTGCAAACCGGCAGCAGTTTTAACAGCATTATAGATGTGCTCAATATGGTAATGTATGTATTTGGCCCCGAAGGTGGCAAGCCTGAGAAATTGAAGATACCTCATGCTGAAAAGGAAAGAGCGGAACAGTTGCATAAAGAATTGATTGAAACGATCGCATCAAACGACGAAGGCCTGATGGAAAAATATTTTGATCTTGGGGAACTGACCGAAGAAGAAATGAAAACCGGCCTTCATACTTCTATGATCAAACATGATATTTTTCCTCTGTTCTGTGCATCAGCCGGAAAAAATATGGGCATCGGCCGCATCATGAGTTTTATTGATTTTGTAAGCCCGGCGCCCAATGAAATGCCGGCACAAAAAACAAAAGCAGGGGGTGAATTACCCTGTGATGAAAAAGGCCCGGCGTGTATTTTTATTTTTAAAACCATCATTGAACCCCATATTGGTGAACTCAGTTTATTTAAAGTGTACAGTGGAACAATAAAAACCGGCTGTGAATTGGTAAACGAGAATACCGGGGTTACTGAAAAAATAAACCAGTTGTTTTTACTGGAAGGCCACAACCGTGTACCGGTGCAGGAACTGGTGGCAGGTGATATCGGAGCCACTATCAAATTACGTTCAACACATGTTAACAATACGCTGCATGAAAAGGGTGCCAATATAGAGCTTGAGCCAATCCTGTTCCCTAAACCAAACCTGAGCATAGCCATTGCTGTTGTAAACAAGGGTGATGAAGAAAAACTGACCCTGGCGTTGCACACGTTACAGGAAGAAGATGCCAGTATGCATTTTGAGGTATCGCCGGAGGTTAAACAAATATTGCTGCACTGCCAGGGTGAGCTGCACCTGAAAGTATTACAATGGAAAATGGAACACATACATAAACTGGATGTAAAATTTGATAAGCCAAAGATCCCTTACCGCGAAACGATCGGAAGAAGGGCCGAATCTAGTTACCGGCATAAAAAACAAAGTGGTGGTGCCGGCCAGTTTGCTGAAGTATACCTTCGTATTGAACCATGGTATGAGGGTATGCCCAACCCCGAAGGTTTAAATCTCCGCAACAAAGAAGAAATTAACCTTGACTGGGGTGGTAAGCTGGTATTTTGTAACTGCATTGTTGGTGGTGCCATTGATACCCGTTTTCTTCCTTCGATATTAAAAGGCGTGATGGAGAAAATGCAGAATGGTCCGCTAACCGGATGTTATGCAAGGGATATAAGGGTTAGTGTTTTTGACGGCAAGATGCATGATGTGGACAGTAACGATATATCTTTTAGGATAGCAGGGCTTCATGCATTCCGCCAGGCATTTATTGAAGCCAATCCACAGTTGCTGGAACCCATTTATACCGTAGAAGTATTTTGTCCGGATGAAATGGTTGGTGCAGTAATGGGCGATCTGCAAACCCGGATGGGCGTAGTGGAAGGCATGCAGGCAGAAGGGCATTTTGAAAAGATCACGGCCAAGGTACCGCTGGCGCAGATGCACCAATACTCCTCATCACTTCGCAGTTTAACACAGGGCCGTGCCCGTTTCAACATGTTTTTCAATTCTTACGCACCGGCTGCCTATGAAGTACAGCGTAAACTGATGGAAGCTTACAGCCGGCATGAAGTTCTGCAGGATTAATATGCATGATGCATTACTTAAAAGGTATCCTTGATAAAGCGGGATCAATTTCCCATGCCGCCGCAATTAGTGATACATCCTTGCCGGGTACTTTCTCACCCATTTGCCTACCCATCTACGGGTCAGAAACAGAAAGGGCTAAAATAGCAAAACTAAAAAACCAGGGCTTATCAAATTTTTCAAGAGAAAAGAAGAAAGTACGGAACAGGTTAATCATCATGATCCTGTTTTTTAGGTTTGTGCATGCAGGCATTTTTGTACAGTAAGATCACTTTTGAATTTACTCCTACTACTGTTATAAAACCGGTTTGAAGAAGTTGTTGATCTTCCTTTTCTGTTAATTCAAACAGAATAAATATTTTTAGTAATTATGATAATTCAAAAAACCGCCCGGTAAATATTAATTCAGTATTAATAAATAGTTGAAAACATTTTTGAAAATACTTTATAAATAATGCAAGGTCATAAAAAATTTATTTCCGGAATTATTCAAAACCGAACAATAATTATTACATTTAAATACGGCTAAATAAACCGGCCGCCGTACATGAAAAAAGATAAAGAGGACATTAATTTTCAGTATAGTAAACAGTTCATTAGAAATAAAAATATGCTTTTCTATCACCCGTTCCGTTTTTACAAACAGGACCTCAACACCCGTATACCAGCTATAAATATATTTTTTCCACACATGCCAGGCAATCCGGCAAAGGTGGTGATAACTAAGCAGAGCAAGGGTTCTAACGTTCCGCAGATGAAATAAAAAAAAGCCGCCCGGCACAAAAAAAATGTTGTTGATATTTTTTTTGTTTATATCCAACTTTATTAAATATATTTATCGCATGGAAGCCTACTATAAAACCCTACAGACAATTTATACCATAACTAAAGATGATCCACAACCGGATACGTACAAATGCCGTCCGAGAGAAATCATCCTCCGTCAATTTCAGGATTGGAGTGTTATTCTGCAACATCTTAATTTACTGGAAGATGAAGGATTGATCATCACCAGTCAGGAAGATACGCTGGTTATCAGTATCACGCATGCCGGTATTGAAAAAATAAACAGTGGTAAAAAATTTATCGTAGAAAATTAATATTATCTCTCCTTTTATTTATTCCAGTAAGAATCCGAGTCGGCTACATCAGTTAAAATTTTTTCACTGTGCCGCTGAAGAATGGCATTGGTAACACCACGGTTTTCAACAGCAAGGCCCATCATCAGGTTTCCTTTATCGGTTATATAAAACTGGCAGGGCTGAATTTTAGAATTCTGTTTAAGTAATGCCAGGTTTTTTTCACCGTCATCTGTTTTGGCAGTCCCAAGATTTGCAATGATCCAGATATAATTGGTACTTGGACTGATCTCGTAGGAAACAGGGATGTTATACCCTCCTTTCCTGGTCACTACTTCATATTTTTCCTCCCCGGGTGTAATATTCAGGTCTTTTATTACATAGCCGAGTTCTACAAGCTTTTCCCTGAGCTTTACCCGGGTTAGGGGTCCACAATCCTGTGCTTTACCAAAAAAAGGAAGCAGCCAGATACCGCATAGTAGTATTGAATATTTGACCAGGTTTTGATTTTTCATACCCTTTCTTTTTTAAGTTTAAGTAAATGGTGCTTCCTAAAAGTAAAGGTTTACATTTTTTTTCCAATACCCTGGTGACGGTATTTTTATAAACCCCGGTTTTGGGCACCAACCCGAATCCTCCTCTCTTTTTAGTACTTTTGCATCCCGGTTACAATCCGGAAGTATCAGAAAAATAAAAAATGGAATTGACTAAAAACTTTGAGCCCAAAGCTGTTGAAGATAAATGGTATAAACACTGGCTGAGTAAAAAATATTTCAATAGTAAGCCTGATAGCCGCCCGGCATTTACCGTTGTCATCCCTCCTCCAAATGTTACCGGTGTGCTGCACATGGGCCATACTTTAAATGAAACGGTTCAGGATATTCTGGTACGAAAAGCAAGGATGAGTGGTTTTAATGCCTGCTGGATTCCGGGCAGCGACCATGCATCCATTGCCACCGAAGCAAAAGTAGTGGCCATGTTAAAAGAAAAAGGTATTGATAAAAACCATTTATCCAGGGAAGAATTTTTGAAACATGCCTTTACATGGAAGGATAAATACGGGGGTATCATTTACCACCAGATAGAAAAACTGGGCTGCAGCGTGGATTGGGAAAGAACGTCTTTTACCATGGATGATGATTATTACAGGGCCGTAATAAAAGTTTTTATTGATCTGTATAATAAAGGGTTGATCTATCGTGGTGCCAGAATGATCAACTGGGATCCTGCTGCAAAAACAGCATTAAGCGATGAAGAAGTAGAGTATAAAGAATTTACCGGCAAGCTTTATCACCTGCGTTATAAACTGGATACAGCAAAAGAAGAATTCATAAGTATAGCTACCCAGCGTCCCGAAACAATAATGGGTGATACGGCCATCTGTGTTCATCCGGACGATAAACGCTATGCACATTTAAAAGGAGCATTTGCTTTTGTTCCGTTAATTAACCGGCGCATTCCTGTAATTTTTGATGAGTATGTTGATCCTGCATTTGGTACAGGTGCATTAAAAGTTACCCCGGCTCACGATATCAATGATTATAATTTAGGATTGAAGCATAACCTGGAAGTGGTGGATACCATTAATGAAGACGGAACAATGAGCACCGCTGCCCAGATTTATATTGGTGAAGACCGGTTTACGGCAAGAAAAAAAATAATCAAAGAATTAAAAGATAAAAAGTTTTTAACTAAGGAAGAAGAATACACAACCCGGTTAGGATATAGTCAAAGAACGGGTGTAGTGGTTGAGCCAAGGATAAGTACACAATGGTTTGTAAAAATGAAGGACCTGGCCGAACCTGCGTTAAAAGTGGTGGTAGATGGAGATATAAAAATTCATCCCGGCGATAAATTTTTGGCCACTTATAAATACTGGTTGGAAAATGTAAAGGACTGGTGTATAAGCCGCCAGCTTTGGTGGGGACAGCAGATACCGGCATGGTATGATGCAGAAGGAAGAATGGTGGTTGCAGAAACAGAAGAGGAAGCCTATAACAAATACTCAACTGAATTTGGGGTTAAGCCTCCCCTTCGGGAGGAGGTTTGGAGGGGGCTTGTTCAGGATGCCGATGTACTGGACACCTGGTTTTCTTCCTGGCTCTGGCCCATGGAAGTTTTTAAAGGAATATCAAAACCGGGAAATGAAGAAGTAAAATACTATTACCCCACTTCGGTTCTGGTAACCGGCCAGGATATTATTTTCTTTTGGGTGGCCCGTATGGTAATGGCCGGGATGGAATATGAAAAACAGATCCCTTTTAAAGATGTTTATTTTACCGGGATGGTACGGGATAAGCTGGGTAGAAAAATGAGTAAGAGTTTAGGCAATTGTCCTGACCTGTTAGACCTTATTGACCGGTATGGTGCAGATGCCGTGCGTTTTGGTATCATGGTTTCTTCTCCGGCAGGTAATGACCTTATGTTTGATGAAAATAGCCTGGAGCAGGGGCGGAATTTTAATAATAAGATATGGAATGCATTGAAGTTGGTAAAGATGTGGGAAGGAAAACAGTTTGCAGCTGGCAGTGAGCAGTTAGCTGAAAACAACTTTGCGATCAACTGGTTTGAAAACAGGTTGAATGAAGTAAAATCAGAAGTGGATTCACTAATGAAACAGTTTAAACTTAGTGAAGCGTTAAAAACCATTTATTCTTTGATATGGGATGACTTCTGCAGCTGGTATTTAGAATGGGTAAAACCGGGATTTGAACAACCGGTTGAAGCCGCCGTTTATAATAAGACAATAATTTATTTTGAAGAGTTAATGCAGTTACTTCATCCGTATATGCCGTTTGTTACCGAAGAAATCTATCATTTGCTGAAAGAACAGAAAGATGATCTGTGCATAAAACAATTTGCAAGACCGGAATCTGCCGACCCCCAAATTTTATCCCGGGGAGAATTATTAAAACAGGTTATTTCGGCTATCCGTGACGGGAAAAATAAGAACCAGGTAAAACCAAAAGACAGCATTAGACTTTACATTCAAACCGGCTCATCAAAAAATTACGCATCCATAGAAAGCATTTTACGCAAACAGGTAAATGCTGATACCGTTTCATTTACCAATGAAGCTGTTACCAATTCTATTGTTGTAGCTATTGAAAAAGATAAATTCTATATCGAAACTGAACGGGAACTGGATACTGCAACACTTAAAGATCACCTGATAAAAGACCTGGCTCACCAGAAAGGGTTTTTAGTATCCGTAGAAAAAAAACTCAGCAACGAACGCTTTGTTCAAAATGCAAAACCGGATGTGCTGGCGCTGGAACTGAAAAAGAAAGCCGATGCTGAAGCCAGGATAAAAACCATTGAAGAAAGCCTGTCAACAATAAGTTAAAGTAAAACTGCATACTAATTGCAGTAAAAATACGTTGTAGCTTTATCAAAATAGAGACCATGGTACCCGTTTTTAAATTTATCCTGTCAGTTGTCTTTTCAGCAATGCTGACAACTGTTTTGGCTCAAAAGCCAAAGACAACTAATGTCAGCCCGGTTGCCGTACAAAAATTTAAGCCCCCAAAACTTACCTGTTCCCTTGGCATCCGTTCCGATTCGGCTACAATAGCTGTAGAAGAAGCTTTGCAAATGGTCAGTTTACCCCTGAAAATAAGTGATGATAAAAAAAATAACTATGCGATTTCATCTTACCAGTTACTATATAAGAGAAGGGCGGTTACCGAAGATGAAGAAACGGGTAAGGTAACACCTACTACCAGTATGGTTGCCAACCTGTTTCGGGAAACACCGCTTCCGGAACTTTGGAAAAAAAATATTACTGAGCAATTAAGGTCCGGGGAAGAATTATTTTTCTTCGACATTATTGCAAAAGATGCACAAGGCAGGTTAATGTTTGCCCCTGACCTGAAAATAAAAATAAAATAAAAAGATGATCCCTGTAAGTAAAGCCGGCAAAGAAAGTATTTCCATCATAAAGGACCTTGCAGAAAAGACCTGGAAGGATGCATATGCTTCCATTATTTCTCCGGAACAGATGACGTATATGCTGGATCTTTTTTACAATGAAGCTTCTTTACTTAAACAAATGCAGGAAGGCCACCGGTTTATTATTGCAAAAGAAAATAATAAAGC
Source organism: Chitinophagaceae bacterium (assembly GCA_031414035.1). Lineage (GTDB taxonomy): Bacteria > Bacteroidota > Bacteroidia > Chitinophagales > Chitinophagaceae > Ferruginibacter. Next base: position 19,118 of record JANOGE010000012.1, read on the forward strand.
GATAGGTTTTGCATCATACTCGGTCAAATCTGCTGAAGAACCAGACACGTACCGGCTTCACAAAATATATGTTGATCCGGCGCAACAGGGAAAGGGTATAGGTAAATTACTTATCGGATTTATCATTAATGATATCATTTACGATGATATTGCAAACCTGGAATTAAATGTAAACCGGAATAATAAAGCATTGGATTTTTATCAAAAGATCGGTTTTAAAATTGTAAAGGAAGAAGATATTAATATCGGCAATGGGTATTATATGAATGACTATGTACTGAACCTGCCCCTGCAGACCTATGCATGAACCAGCTGATGCGTTTGTTTAATAACCCCCATAACAAAAATACTTTGTACATGCCCTATGTTTTCAATACTGCTTAGTTTGTTCACATGAAAATCATAGTAAGCATTCATATCTTCACAAACCACTTTCAGCATAAAATCGAATTCACCGGAAATATTAAAACACTCTATCACTTCATTTAATTCATGAATGGTTTTAATGAATTTATTTCCGGCACTTTTACTGTGCTCCTTTATACTAACATAGCAGATCACCATCAATCCTTTTTTCACTTTAGTATGGTCCAATAAGGTTGCATATTGTTTTATAACACCGCTTGTTTCCATTCTTTTAATACGTTCATGTACGGGAGTGGTGCTCAGATGTATCTGCTGCGAAATTTCTTTCACCGTGATCCTTGCATTTTTCTGCAGAAGCTGTAATATGGCAAGGTCTTTATTATCAAGGATCACCGGCCCGGCAGGTACTTTTTCTTTTAAGGGGATTTTGGCCATAGTAAACATTCTATTTATTCTGTAAAATTGGTGAAAAAAATATTTATATCCTAAAGTTTTACAAATTGGCAGAATATTCCACGTTATCCTATCTTTGCGTCCTAAACCAATCAAATATGTCAACATTATCAAAAAACGCCATCGACTTCAGCCTTAAAAATAAGGTTGCCGATATGAGCCTTGCCGAATGGGGCCGTAAAGAAATCAGGTTAGCCGAAGCAGAAATGCCGGGCTTAATGGCCATACGTGAAGAGTATGGTCCATCACAACCATTAAAAGGGGCAAGAATTGCCGGTTGCCTGCACATGACCATTCAAACAGCTGTTTTAATTGAAACACTGATCGCTTTAGGAGCTGAAGTTAAATGGAGTTCCTGCAATATTTTCAGTACACAGGACCAGGCTGCTGCCGCCATTGCTGCTGCAGGTATTGGTGTATTTGCCTGGAAAGGGCAAACCCAGGCAGAAGCCGACTGGTGTATTGAACAAACTTTATTTTTTGGTGCCGCAGACCGCCCTTTAAATATGATTTTGGATGATGGAGGTGATTTGACCAATATCGTTTTTGATACTTACCCTGAGTTAATTCAACATATAAAAGGATTAAGTGAAGAAACCACTACGGGTGTTCACCGGTTATATGAAAGAATGGAAAAAGGCACATTACCTGTTCCTGCATTTAATGTAAATGACAGTGTTACTAAAAGTAAATTCGATAATAAGTATGGTTGTAAAGAAAGTTTAGTAGATGCTATCCGCCGTGCTACTGATGTGATGATGGCCGGAAAAGTTGCTGTAGTAGGAAGTTATGGAGATGTGGGCAAAGGATCTGCCGCTTCTTTAAAAGGTGCAGGTTGCCGGGTAATTGTAACCGAAATTGATCCTATCTGTGCATTACAGGCCGCCATGGATGGTTTTGAAGTAAAAAAAATGATCGATGCGGTTAAAGAAGCAGACATTATTGTTACTGCAAGCGGTTGCCGTGACCTGATCACAGAAAAACATTTCCGTGTAATGAAAGACAAAGCAATTGTATGTAACATTGGCCATTTTGATATTGAAATTGATATGGCCTGGCTGAATGAAAACTACGGCAAAACAAAAAATACCATCAAGCCACAGGTTGACATGTACACTATTGATGGTAAAGATCTGATCATACTTGCAGAAGGCCGTTTGGTGAATTTAGGTTGTGCAACCGGTCACCCGAGTTTTGTAATGAGTAATTCGTTCAGCAACCAAACACTGGCACAAATTGAATTGTGGACCAATGGTGATAAATACGAAAACAAAGTTTATGTGTTGCCTAAAGTACTGGATGAAAAAGTTGCCCGTTTACACCTGGCTAAGATCGGCGTAGTGCTGGAAGAACTTACACCTGCACAATCTGATTATTTAGGTATTGCGAAAGAAGGACCATTCAAGCCTGAACATTACAGGTATTAATTGTTCTGTCTTGAGCGATAGCGAAGAATCTCTAAATAAAAAGCCCAACCCCCAACTGGCGATTGGGCTTTTCTTATGAGCTAGCATTTATTTTTTCACCAGATCCTTAGTGGCTTCCATTAAAGGATACCTGTCAATATACTGTGTAAATTGATCAATCTTACCGGCATCGTTATAATGCTGTGCATTATGTGCCCAAAACATAATGGCCTTGCCGTTTTTATACTTTACAGCAACCTTATACCAGCTAAGCATCCATTTACCAGTGGACGTTTCGCCTCCGTTAGGACTTGCATTAGCCATCACAGGAAGAAAAATATGGCTGGAAAATTTGATGTTGTCAATGATGTTAAACCTTGAGGTATACCAGTCTTTAACAGCCTGTTTACCAACAAGGCTATCACCACCTGACCACCTGAACATCACATTATCAGCCAGGTTGGCCGTATAGCCATCAATATCTTTGTTTTCAAATGCGGTAAAGGCGGCTTTTACCGAGTTAACGAGGTTACTGTCCATAATTAGTTCAACAGGAGCGGCAGGTTTATCGGTTTTAACTTCTGTTACTGCCGTTTGGTCTTTTTTTTCTTCATTGTTACAGGCAAAGAAAAAAGCCGCGAAAAAAACAAATAAGATGATCCGTTTCATACAAGTTAAGTTTAGTAGTTAATAAAAAAATCAGAACAACCTGTGGAAGCAGAGGGAGGAATATTATACAATGTAGGTATTTTACGGAAAAATACAAATGAATCCGGAGTAAATTTGTTTTTAGACGAAAGATTGCCGGTTTTCAAAATATTCGTACCTTGAATCTGCAAAAACAGAACTGACTGCTTATATTTTTCTTTTTAAAGGTGAATAAATACAACAGCCCTGAGTCATTCATGATCCGGGGCTTTTTTTAAAGAAAAGATATATACGGACAATATGGTTAAGTACGGATTCCTTACCTTCCTGTAAGCGTAAACTGTATTCTCTCAAATAGGTAACTTTGAAAGAAAACGGTCATTTAAAATCTAACGTTGTACATCAGTAAAATCCCTGTCTTCCCCTTTCTATCAAATAATTTATGACGAAACTTTCGGTTAATATCAACAAACTGGCTACCCTGCGTAACAGCCGTGGTGGCAATAATCCTGATCTGATAAGATCTGCCAAAGATATAGAGCGCTTTGGCGCTGATGGAATTACGGTTCATCCCCGGCCCGATGAAAGACATATCCGGTATGCTGATGTGTATGACCTGAAGAAAATTGTAACCACCGAATTTAATATTGAAGGCAATTGCACTGAACAAGGTTTTGTGGATCTTGTACTGGCAAATAAACCAACACAGGTTACTTTGGTTCCAGATGCAACCGGGCAACTCACATCCAATCATGGATGGAATACGATTGAACACGCAGTTTATTTAAAAGATATGATTTCTGTTTTTAAAAATGCAGGTATAAGGGTTTCTATTTTTGTTGACCCGGTAATTGAAATGATTGAAGGAGCAAAAGCTACAGGCACTGATAGAGTTGAATTATACACGGAATCTTTTGCGAAGCAGTATGCCATTGGCAGTATGCAGTTGGCAATAGAGCCCTATGTTGCAGCAGCAGTTAAAGCGAATGAAATAGGTTTAGGAATAAATGCCGGGCATGATCTGGATTTACATAACCTGAAATACTTTGCAAAAAATATTCCGGGTTTATTAGAAGTATCTATTGGCCATGCATTGATATGTGATGCCATTTATCTGGGGTTGGAGAATGCGGTTCAGTTGTATAAGAGACAATTGAAGTAAGCTGTAAAAGATAGGCCACAAAATGTCCCGGGGATAACACACCAATGCAGAATAATGAACTAATACAGAAATAAAAAAAACTATCTAAACAACTTTTCAAGCTTTCTGTCCAGTGCACCTCCTCTTAAATTTTTACCTATCACTTTTCCATCGGGATCAAGTAAATAATTTTGAGGGATACTGAATATCTGAAACTGCTGTGCAACAGCGTTATTCCAGCCCTGCAGATCGCTTATATGTGTCCAGGTCAATCCATCCATATTTATAGCATTAACCCAGGCGGGTTTTGCTTTATCCAAAGAAACACCAAGCACGGTAAAGTTTTTTGATTTATATTTATTGTATGCTGCTACCAGGTTTGGATTTTCCTGTCGGCATGGACCACACCAGCTTGCCCAAAAATCTACCAGTACATATTTACCACGTAAAGAAGAAAGGCTTACCGGAATACCTGATGTATCCGGTTGCGAAAAATCGGCTAATACCATACCTGCACCATTACTTTTACCATCTGTTACCAACTTGGCAATATAAATACCCATGGGAGAAGATTTTAATTCAGGAGTCAGCAGATTGAACATCTCTTCTGTTCTTTCCGGGTCATCTATTAACTGGTTGTACCGGATTACTGCCAGCGGTGTTATATATGAGCCCGTATGGTTAGAAATAAAATCTTTAAGGATGACTATTGCTTTATTCGTGGCTGCAGAATCATACAGATTGCCTTCAGCAAATACGGCCTGGTAGGGTTCAAGGGAATTATTAAACTGCTCAAAGTCGGCATGAGATGGTGACCCGGTAATATTAGCTTTGGCTATATTTTCTTTTACCCCGGTAATTTTTACAGTACTGTTATCTAAAAACAGGGTAATAAAGGGAGGCTGTTTATTAAAGAGGATAATTTTAAAATCAGGGTTTTCCATTTTTCCTTTAAACACAAATTTGCCGCCGCTTATAGTAGTTTCCATTTCAGTGGCCCCGGTCAAGCCGTTCAATATGGCTACCGTTGTTCCTTCCGGAAAATTCTTTACTTCTGCATTTATAACATACCCATCGGCAGCCCTGGGTTTTACCGTTGCTTTGATAACCGCTTTTGGCTTTTGCTTGGTCTTTTTTGTGCCCTGTGATATTGAAAAAACAGGTAAAGCGCAGCACCCGGCGGATACAAAAAGGAATAGTATAATTCTTTTCATCACGTTAATTTAATAATGCAATTTACTGAGTTTTTTTCAGATTGATTTAGCCGGTTATAGTATTTAAGAATACTTTAGTAGTCTTATTAATATTAACGGAATTATATAATACTTTAATGACTGTTTTTTCCTTTTGAAAAAAAAGTTTTTTTCCGGGCTGTTTTTCATTATTTATTTTTCTGCAGGAAGCATACTTAATTCCTGCCCGTCTAAAATGATATGATGATAAACCGGTTTTACATCAATATCAAGTACCAGGCTGTAGCTTACCTGCTTTTTTGCTGTTGTTTTTGGAAAACTTACAATGATACTGTCCCCTGCTCTTTCCACAGTATAATTTTTTCCATCAAATCCATCATCCATGCAGCTAATAAATTCATACCGTTCACCATTGATGTTGGAGGTCATGTTTATGGGAGATGGCTGACTGGAACAAATGCCTGTTTTTTCATATTTCAAATCATGATTAATAAAAGAATCACTGCAGGAAAAAAGAAAACAGGAGCAAAGGATAATGAATGAGTATCGCATAATTATAAATATTTACAGGATGGTATTACTTATTTCTTTAACCCCTGCCTGAACTGAAGGACTAAAGCCATGTCCTTTATACCGGGCTCTTTCTCAAACCCGTTGTTAATATCAACAGCATAATAATCCGGGTGTTTAAATGCTTTAACTTTTGCCACATCGTCCAGGCTGATACCCCCGCTAAGGAAAAAGGGTTTTTCAATTTTGGCTTTGGTTATAATTTTCCAGTCGAATGACTTTACACTACCCCCGCCTATTCCATCAGAGCCAGCCATATCAAACAAATAATAATCACAAACAGTAACATAGTCGGCCACCAGTTCATCAATACGTTCATCTCCCGTAAGACAGAATGCCTTTATCACTTCCACTTCGCTGCTCAGGTCTTCACACATTTCAGGGGTTTCATGACCATGCAGCTGCACTACATCCAAACCATAATCCTCAATGGCATCCAGTACATCGATCATCTCCGGGTTTTTAAACACCCCTACTTTTTTCAGTTCAAAGTCGGAATTTTTCAGGTCCTCCTTTGCTATTTTATCTCCTACATACCGGGGTGACTCCTTATAAAATATCAATCCTGCAAAGTCAATATCAAGCCCGTCTAATTGTTGTAATTGTTTTAATTGGGTAATGCCACACACCTTAATGTTCATATTATTCTGTTTTATTTTTTATTCTTTAGACCATTCATCAAAATTAGTGAAGTGCATTATAAATATTCCATAATAAACCAGCTTAACCTGTAAATCAGTTTAAAATCATGATTCAGACTTTCAACCAATTCCTTATCAGCTTCTTCCCCTCCGGTGTTAAAATACTCTCCGGGTGAAACTGGACTCCCTGCACATCAAATTTTTTATGTTGTAATCCCATAATGTAACCGTTCTCATCTCTTGCGGTTACTTCCAGTTCATCCGGAAAATGATCGTCACTCACTATCCAGCTATGGTAACGGCCTGCATCTATTTGCTTTCCAAGCCCATTTAGGATCTTTGATCTGGTATTTAAAATTTTTACCGGCGTAGACACTCCATGATAGACCGTTTGGAGATTGATCAGCTTACCGCCAAATGCTTCAGCAATGGCCTGGTGCCCCAGGCACACACCCAATATTGGCTTTGAAGCCGCATATTTTTTTATCAACGGCAAAAGCAGCCCTGCCTCTTCCGGAATACCCGGCCCCGGCGATAAAATGATTTTGTCATATGCATTTACATCATCCAATGCAATTTCGTCATTACGAAACACATCCACTTTTTCACCGGTGATCTTTTCAACAAGATGCACAAGGTTATACGTGAACGAATCATAATTATCGAATATTAATAGTTTCATTTCAGTACAAATATGAGAGAGAAATTTTAATTGGGCGTTTTTTTCTGATGTCGTATCTTGAAAAAAAAACACATGAACCTCATCGTTTTCGGGGCAACCGGAATGGTTGGTAAACAACTGGTGCAACAGGCATTGTTCCTGGGCCACCACGTAAAGGCATTTGGAAGAAACGTATATACCACCGACTATCTGCAAACAGAGAACCTGCAACTGGTACAGGGAGCTTTATTTGATGAAACCGAAGTGTTCAGGGGTATTAAAGGATGCGATGCGGTTCTCTCTGC
>JANOGE010000013.1:0-19085 GCA_031414035.1 Chitinophagaceae bacterium
GCAGAAAGATTAGAAAATCCCGGTGAACGGAATTTAATTCTATAAGGAGTTGTTCCTCCTTCGCTCACAATATACACTCCCAATTCGCCTCGGGCCGTTTCTACTCTTGTATAAAATTCTCCTTTAGGCAATTTTAATACAGCTTTTGTTTTAGCCTGAAAATCACCTTCCGGAATAGTATCAATTAATTGTTCAATGATCCCTATGGATTGCTTCATTTCCCTGATCCTTACCATATACCTGGCCAGCGAATCGCAACCGGTTTCCAGTATTTCATCAAACTGTACTTTATCATACACAGCATAAGGATATAATTTTCTGATATCACAGTTTGCACCGCTTCCCCTTGCAGCAGGACCAGAACAACCAAATGAAACAGCATCTTCTTTAGATAAAATGCCAACCCCTTTCATCCGGTTTATAAAAATGATATTGCCGGTTACCAGTTCATCGTATTCATCAATTTTCTTCTTAAAAAGAATTATGAATTCTTTTACTTTTTTCTGAAAGCCAGGATGCAGGTCAGCCATTAAACCACCCGGCACATAATAATTCATGGTTAGTCTGGCACCGCAGGTTTCTTCCATGATCTCATTGATCTTTTCCCGTTCCCTGAAAGCATGAAAAAAAGGCGTGAATGCGCCGATATCCATGGCCATGGCACCCCACCACAATTCATGCGATGCAATCCTGGTAAGCTCATCCATGATCACCCGTATAACCTGTGCCCTTTCTGGTACTTCGATCTGCATTCCTTTTTCAACACATAAAGCACAAGCGTGATTATTTATATGAGATGAAAGATAATCCATGCGGCTGGTAACGTATATGAATTGGCGATACGTAAGGCTCTCACACATTTTTTCAATAGAGCGGTGTATAAAACCCAGGTGCGGTTCCACTTTTTTAATTGTTTCCCCATTTAACGTAATTACCAAATGCAATACACCGTGTGTTGCAGGATGTTGAGGTCCTACATTGATGATGAGATCTCCGGCCCCCTCTAAATCTCCCCCCATGGGGGAGACTTGTGAACCGCTTTTCAATATTTCAGTTTCTCTAAACATTAATAATTATTTGAGCCAATTTTATCTTCGCTTCTATCTTCAACATATCCTCCCCCACGGGGGGAGATAGAGGGGGCCCAGTTTTAAAATATCGAACAAGGAACAAGGAATTTCGAATAATGATCGGAATTGCGAACTTCAATATTCAGCATTCCTTGTTCCTTGTTCATTATTATCATCTTATAGTTTTATCATATTCACAGGGTCCTCAAAATCTTTCCGCATTGGGTTTTTCCCTTCCCATCCATCGGGCAGGATCAATAACCTCAGGTCCGGATGATTTAAAAAATTAACCCCGAACATTTCATATACTTCACGTTCATGAAAATCAGCAGTTCGCCAGATATGGCTCACTGTTTCAATTTCAGGTTTGTTGTTATCCAGTTTAGATTTTACAACTATGTTGTGGCGGAATTTTGTTGAACTGAGATGATAAACCATGGTCAGGTGTGTCTTCCAGTCGATACAGGTAAGGCAAAAAAGATAATCGAAGTATAATGAATCATCATGGCGAAGATGGCCTGCAAAAGATAACCAATCCACAGGCTCAATATTGATATTGAGCCACTCACCTGTTTCATCAAAAATTGCTGATGGAAGCAGTCCGGTTATTTTGGTTTTCAGTTCTTCGTTATTCATATAAGCCTCACCCTCGTTCCCTCTCTTTCAGTGAGGGAGGCCGGGCATTTTTTATTAATCAACTTTTGTAATTAAGCCTGTCCGACTGGCTATCCAGGCGGGCATTTCAACATTTTATCTTTTGTCAATTTTTATAAGCCCGACTTAATTTGTTCTCTTGTCATTCCTTTTTTTATTTTTTCCTGTAATGATATCAATGCATGCAGTAAAGCTTCCGGCCTGGGCGGGCAACCGGCTACATAAACATCTACAGGTATGATGTGATCGGCACCTTTTACAACTGAATAGGTATTGTAAAAGAAAGGGCCGCCACTTATAGCACAGGCTCCCATGGCAATCACATATTTAGGATCGCCCATCTGGTCATACAAACGTTTTAATACCGGCCCCATTTTATTAACGATGGTACCGGCAATGATGATCACATCGGCCTGCCTTGGCGAGGCACGTGCCACTTCAAATCCAAACCTGGAGAAGTCATATTTAGCACCGGCAACAGCCATATACTCAATACCACAGCAACTGGTAGCAAAGGTGAGCGGCCATAAAGAATTGGAACGTGCCCAGTTGATCACATTATCCAGTTTACTTAATACAATACCCCCTCCGGGGGTTTCAATAACCTGAGCGACCCCCTCTAAATCTTCCCCCTTGGGGGAGACTTTTAAAGACTCTGAATTATCTGAAGTGTTACTCATTATTTAAAGAGTTGTTCCTTTATTATTTTAAAAAATTTCTATCATATTTCAACTTCGCTATAATCTCCTCAACAATCTTCTCCATTTCCCTCCCCCCGGGTTCCCTGATAAGGGAACGAACGCAGTTCATAGGTGGGGCTGTTTCACTTCCACTTCAATGCCCCTTTTTTATGCGCATATAAAAAACCCATAAATAATATAAAAAAGAAAATAACCACTTCCATCAGTGCCAGCCAACCTACATGTTTAGCTACAACAGCCCATGGAAAAAGAAAGATGAGCTCTACATCAAAAATTAAAAATATTAATGCAAATAAATAGTAACCTACATTTAATTGTATCCATGTTTTGCCTGTGGTTGGAATTCCGCATTCGTATGGTTCGCCTTTCTGGGGATTTTTAGTATATTTTGTAACCAGCTTTGCGATCATTACGGCAATTGAAGAAAATGCCAGTGCTGCAATTATCAAAACGATCATGGAAGACGCACCCATAGATACTCAGTTAATGATTGAAGAATTTTTGATGGTACAAGATAATGAAAAAAGGGCTTCAGTAAACCAGTTAATAAGTAATGTATTTGTCATTGTTCCGGATGATATTAATCATAGGTATTATTAAATAATTAAACCAGGGTAAAAATCAACCATATATTTCAACATGCATGTCTTTTTTATCATAGCCCAGATCCATGATTCTTTTTTTGGCTTCATCAATCATACCTTTCCACCCACATAATAAAAAGGATGCTGTTTTTTTATCCGCACACAATGCCTCGTAAATGGGATGTACATATCCCGTATTACCTTCCCAGGTTTCCCTGGACAAAGTTGGGATATATTTAAATCCGGGAATTGATGCCTGAAGATTTTTGAATTCGTTATAATATAACAAGTTTTCTTTTGTACGGCAGCCAAAAATGAGATAGATATTTTTATGGGGAATATTATTATTTTTTATATGATAAATCATGCTTCTGAAAGGAGCAATCCCTGTGCCGGTACAAATCAAAAACAGGTCATTATTCAAAGATTCTTTTAATGTAAATACACCCTGTGGCCCACGAAATATAAGTTCTGAACCAACTACTATTTCCTCAAACAGAAAAGGTGTGCCTGATCCTTTTTTATCCAGTACAATGATCAGTTCAAAAACATTTGTGCCATCCGGACAAGAAGCAATGGAATAACTTCGCCACCGTTTATTTGGCTTTTCATGAATGGGTAAATCGATGGTTACAAACTGGCCGGGAATAAAATCAAAAACAGGCAACTCCGGTACCTGGACCCAGAACCTTCTTGTATCATCCGTTTCATTTTCAATCCGGATCACTTTTCCGGTACGCCAGGGCTGCAGTGCCATAAGCCTTTTTTGCAGTAAGGTACAAATAAAATAAAAAAAACTTCCGTAAAATATAAATACGGAAGTTTAAATTAATGAAATGAGTTTCTATTGAATCATGATCTTCTTTGTATGTATAGAATTATCTGTACTGATTTTAAGCTGATAAATTCCTTTTGCAATACCCACAAGATTAAGTTTATTGTGCCTTCCCTGAAGAATAAAAGTTTTTATTGTTTTGCCTGCTGCATCATATAATACTGCACCATTACAGTTACCGGATGTTGTGATGAAAACCCTGGAATCTGAAACAGGGTTTGGATAAACGGTCAACTCCTCTGCTGTGGTATTAAAACTGATCTTTCGCACAGGCGAATACCGGAATGATCCGTCACGGTCCGATATTTTTAAACGGTAATAATTTATTCCAGCTAAAGGTTGCAGGTCGGTTAAATGATAGCTATTTGTCCCTGTATTGTTAAAAGCAGTTACATTTCCTATGTTTACATAGTTGATGCCATCAGCACTTCTTTCAACTATATATTTATCGGCATTTACCTCATTTTCGGTGATCCATTGCAACAAAACCTTTTTGGCTTGTTTGGTGGCTTCAAAGCTAACCAGGTTAACCGGTAAAGGTTCCAATCCGGTAACGCCCCCGTTGTTCAACCAGAATTCACTGAAACTATTTACCGGAAACTCAGCGTAATAACCATTATCATAGGGTATTATTTCTGTGTTGGCAGGTAATATATACATAAAAACACCGAACATATTGTCATTTAGTGTCCCGTTTTCTTCAATGGCAGTACCACTGTATTTTGTTACCCCTAATTCATAAGGGTCATTGGGTTTGCTGCATGTACCGCAACCGGTAGCCGCCAATAAACCCTTGGCTTCTGCATCCGTAAAATAAAATCGAACAGAGACATAACCCGCCGGTTGTGTAGCCGGCTGAATAACAATATTCCTGTTTAAATAATATTGATTGTTACTTGTTCTTACAACTCCTGTAAAAGGATACACTAATGCTGATGTATTACCCAGATCAAATCCATTAGGGTTAATAGATGCAAATCTTTTTCCATCAGCCGCGTTAAAATGTATCCAGTTTGTACCACTTACCGGCTGTGTTAACCCGGTAGAAGCTGTACCTGAATAAATAAGTTTTTTATCAAAAATATGAATGTCGTCTATACCAACTCCTTCGAGGTTATATCCCAGGTCGCTTGACATAACAAAACGGAAACGGACATTACTGGCTGTGGTTGGAATATCTGTACTCGCAACGTGCCAGGTGGTTAGTGATGGCCGCCATTGTTTTTTTCCTGTGGGATCATTATACCAGTTTGTACCCACTCCATTAGATCCTAAACGTGTCCATGTAATACCGCCATTATCAGAATATTCTATCCAGTTATAATCTGCAGGTGTTCCGTCCTCCAGCTGAAAAATATGACTGAAAGATAAAACAGGTTGTGTTAACCCGCTTAAATTAAAACAGGGAGAATATAAATAAGACAGCTCATTATTTTTATAATTACCGGTTAAAGAAGTAACCCAGGCCTTTGTACCATTGGCTGCTTTATTTATAACTGTTTTGGCTGGAGTACCATATTGCCAGCTGTTGTTTAATCCTTTGCTGTACCAGTTTCCATCGTTACTTTCAAAGCCTTCTAAATAAGGAAAGTTATTAATGACCAGGCTTGTATGGAAATCATAATTTAAAATACTGTCATTTATATTATAAAAATCGGTTGGTTCATTCAGCCAAAAATCAAACCTATAATCAGTATTTACTAATAGATTTACAGAAGCAGAAAAGGTATACATAGATACCCCCGGTGATAATGACAATATCGTTTCCATCACCGGAGTACCATTATTAACACGATAATACACAGGCACATTGGTAAACGTGGTGCTGCTGTAATTTTTTATTTCGATGGTGACCGGCTGGCTGCCGGAATTTCCGCAACCGGTTACAGATGGAGAAACAATTTTAGTTATGCCTATATCATTGGTTACCTCTTTAACACTAACATCATCAAAAGTATAACCATCATCCTGGTCAATCAGGGGATTAGCCAGATTGGCTGAAGTATTTCCCTGCTCACCAAATTTAATTTGAAAACTGGTACTGATGGGTTGTGCAGGTAAAACAGTATCCAGCACATCATTCACATTAATAATAGCATGTTTCCATTGGCCTAATGCAGCCTGGTTGGCCACCAGGTCATAGGCAAATACCCATGGCTTTGTATCGCTGCCACGTATCCATACTTTATTGTTAGGGTTATTATCCTGTCCATGGTTTTTATAATAAAAATCTATTCGCAATTGGTTACCACTTGTATAATTGTTCAGGTTGTAAGTCATGAATAAACTATCTGTTGTTAAAGCAGCATTATAGATAAATTGATCCAATGTTATCGCTCTTATTCCGTTTAATGCAAAACCGGTATTTACAAAAGTCCTTGCCCGCCCTCTTACCGAATTGGTTTTAAAATCTACTTTATCAATGCTGTCGAGGCCAATTGTATTTACTGTATAATTTTTTTCTATTGCCGATTCAAATCCATCAGTGACCGGCAGCGAAAGCATTGGATTGGCCAGGTTTTTTATAGTAACAGAAACCGTGTCATCCAAAACCTGTATATCGCCGCTTCTTTTTACCCATGCTTTAATTGTATAAATACCTGCAGCAGAAAAATCAGCGGTAGTGGTGAATGTATATTGAGACGAAGACAGTGAATTTATTACTGTTGAATTACTTTCCATCACAGGCGTATTGCCATTTATTTGATAATAGAGATCATAACTTCCGGAGGAGGCAGCATTATCTAAATTTTTAATAGTAAACCTTATTTGTTCCGTTGCAGTTAATACGGAGGAAGTGAATTGTCGCCTGGTAACCGGCGAATCAATAGATACTGCTTTAAAATTGTTATCGAAATCGGACAAACTACAAACACCTGTTGCCGGTAATGCTGATCTTGAATATGAACGTCTTCCTTTTATAGATCCGTTTTTTGCACTCACGCCAAACCAGTATGTAGTAGTACTGCTTAATCCCTTTACCAGGTAGCTAAGACTTGCTGTATTACCAATAATGGCCATCGTATCCGTTTTCAGTTGCCAGATATCATAAGAGGTTGCCCCTGTAATTGCAGCCCAGGAGAGTTGAACAAATCCTTCGCAGGGAACCGTTGGAGGGTTAACAACAACCGGTTGGCCGATCACTACAAAGTCATAATCACTCTGATCGGTGTATGCCGAAGAATTCCTGCTCACCCTTATTAAATAATTATTGCTGACAGTTGCCGGTACTACCCAGTTATATGATCGTTCATTTGCTGCTACATTATTATCAATGAGGTTCCATGCAGTACCATCAAAAAACTCAAGTGTAAAAGTATTTGCTTCATCGCCATATGCTGACCACCTGATCACTTCTGTTTGTCCCGGCACTAATGTTTCTCCGCCAAAAGGATATTCAACGGTTATACCATTCATATCCATTTGATAAGTGAGAATATATTCCTGCGGACCCTGCGGAACAGCAAAAGCAGCCACATTTAAATCATAATTTCCGGCAGCAGGATTATCAATAACAACCTGCTCCATATTATTTATATGATCAGCACCCTGTACAGCATTAGCATTTACATTCGCTGCCGTTGCATCCAGAATTAATGGAAGATGTGTTACCGGTCCCGGTGCGGTAACCGTGAGATCAAGATCATTAATTAATGTACTGGCGGCATTTGCCGCAGCAGCCGGATCGGCCCAATACAACATTACTTTTAATCTTCGTACACCGGCAGGAACTGAAATGGAATTTGTTGATGGCGTGGTACTGCTGATAAAATATTTTGGAGTTCCTTCCATTGCTTCTGCAGCCCTTCTTGCATTTACATTTCCAAAACCAAATGTATAATCCGGGCCGGGATTACCAAGGTCTTCGGCAGAATTACATAAAAGAGCTTTTATTAAAGAAGCCTTTGGGGTAGCCCCTGAATTTAATTTCCGGTATTGCTCATTCAAAACAGTTGCAGCTCCTGCAACAACCGGCCCCGACATACTGGTACCACTGTTATTTCCATACGTATTATTCTGCCTTGTAGAAAATACATTGACTCCGTCGGCAACGATCTCCGGTTTTATCCTTCCATCCTGCACCGGGCCACGGCTGCTAAAACTGGCAATATTATAAACTGAATCACTTGCACCCACAGTCAATACATTTTTTGCACACTGATACCCGGTCTTTATTGTAGCAAATGAAACAGGATATGGCGAACAGGTATAACTTCCGTCATTACCGGCTGAAAAAACATGCAATACCGTTTCATGGTTTTTCATTTGATCATCGGTATAATTACTTAATACATCATAAATACCACTGCCGGCGCAGCTATCATCTGCTGCGGTGTATGAATTATTGGTAGCGATCATGTTGTAGTCTGTTACATAAGCCGGTGTACCGGTAATGATATCACTCAGGTACTGGCTTACAATGGTGGCCCTTGGCGCCATGCCATTATTTTTCGGGTCTAATATTCCGCCGCCTGCCACGGTGCCTGAAACATGAATGCCATGAAAACTTATCGGGAATGGTACACGGCTGATAACCCGGCCGGTAAAATCAACATGTGCTGTAGATATTTCGGAGTTATCTCCTATACCAACGGTCACGCCTTTCCCACTTAAATGTCGCCCGGATGGAGAAAGTAAACTGCTTACGCCATGTAATCCAACACTTTTATAATTTAATGGTTTGTCAGTAATGGATTGCAGGCTTATAAAACTAACAAAGGGCAAGGTTGCAATGGCATTAATATTATTTTTTGAAGGCTGGATAAAAATAACATTGGTTGAATTAAATTTAGTTGATACAACGACAGCACCTGTCTTTTCTAATTCCTGGATTACGACTGATCTGTTTACAGATGCATAATAACTCACAGCAAAAACTTTTGGCAGATCTTTGTTATTGGTTTCACGATAAGAGAGCAGTGATCGGTCAATTTTATAAAAAGCAGGAATATGGTTGATGGAAATAATTGCGTGCTTATCCACCTGTGAAAAATCAAAGCCTTTTTTTATCGTGCTGAGATAGGCATTACCTGGAATATAAGCTCCCAATTCCAGGCCGGCATTTTTTAAAGCCTGTTTTGTTTCAGGTGATGGCAATGCAGAAAATTGAACCAACAAAAAATAGTTTTCATCAAACAGTGAAGATTGTAAATTATCTTTTTGAAAATTCTGGCGCTGAATATTATTCCCGGTAATAAAATTACCTGTTGAAAAACGAACAGGCAGGTCTGCATTTTGTGCAATTAGCGTTAAATGGTTAAGTAACAGAAACGTTAAAAAGAATAATAAGCAGCATTTTTTCATTGCCTTAATTACAATTGGATTTTGGATAAAAATGAGTCGTTTTTAAACATATGCATAAACACAAGATTAAGACAACCCAGATAACGGTTTTGTTGCCTTTCATATTGCAATTTAATACAGAAAATATGCTGTCTTTTATATTCAGCTTATATTTGCCCTCCTGATGAACCTGGAAATGTTGTTGAAAGAGTATGCTATTGACCCCCGCTGTTTTAAAATAGTGGACAGGATCACTACATCCCGGCCCCAACCGATTCATCTTACCGGACTCCACGGAAGTGCTGCCCCCTTTGTAGTTTCTGCTGTTTTTAACCATTTGTCAACCGCCCAGTTAAACCATCTTATTATTTTAAGAGATGCCGAAGAAGCGGCTTATTTTCATAATACACTGGAGAACCTGACAAAGGCCCTGGATATCTTCTATTTTCCTTGCTCTTTCAAAAATAAAAAGAACTACCGCTTACTCAACAGCAGTCATGTAATGTTGCGGACAGAAGCGCTTACCAAAATTGCAGGGGGAACCAATAAAAAAATACTGATCACCTATCCGGAAGCCTTGTTTGAAAAAGTGGTTTTACCAAAAACGCTTTCTGCCAATATTATTTCCATAAAACAGGGAGATCCACTTGACACGAACAGCATTTACGAAAAGTTTATTGGTTATGGTTTTCAACGAACAGACTTTGTATATGAGCCGGGCCAGTTTGCGGTACGTGGCGGTATCCTGGACATTTATTCTTTCGGTAATGAAAAACCTTACCGGGTAGAACTGTTTGGCAATGAAGTGGACAGCATTCGGATATTTGACCCTGAAACACAATTAAGTGAACGGAAATTACTGCAGGTAAGTATCATTCCAAATGTAGAAACTCAATTCGAGAGTGGTGAAAAAGTTTCGCTACTTGAATTTTTACCGGAGAATACAGCAGTGTGGTCAGAAGACTGGTCCTTTATAAAAGAAATCATTGAGCAGCAGGAAGAAGACCTGAAACAATATTTAGATATAATGAAGCCATTTCCAATAAGCAGCCCTTTATCAGATGAAGAAGAAAACTATCATGCAAAAGCTGAGGTAAGTGAAAACGAGTTTGTAAAAGCTGCTGTTATTGAAGAACAGGTAAAGCAAAGGCACATTATCGAGTTTGGAAATAAGGCTTACTTCGCTAACCCACAGGGTCCTGCGGACGGACAACGAATAACGAACAACGTTCAACTGATTCACTTTGCTACCAAAGAACAACCTGCCTTTAACCGAAACTTCGATTTTTTAATAAAAAATTTAAAAGAATACAATGAAAAAAAATACAACATTTATTTATTTGCAGAGAATCCAAAACAGCTGGAAAGGCTGCATGTAATATTTTCAGATCTGAAGGCCGAAGTAAATGTTATTCCTGTTCCTACTTCCATTCATGAAGGATTTATTGATGATGATCTTAAAACAGTTTGTTATACCGATCACCAGATATTTCAGCGCTATCATAAATACAGGGTAAAACAGGCATTCAGTAAAAACAAAGCCCTCACGTTAAAAATGCTCCGGGAATTACAGCCCGGAGATTATGTAACACATATTGATCATGGGGTAGGAGTATACAGCGGTTTGCAAAAAATTGAAGCCAATGGTAAAATGCAGGAAGCTGTTCGCATTCAATATAAAGATGGCGACCTGTTGTATGTAAATATTTCTTCCTTACATAAAATTGGTAAGTACAGTGGAAAAGAAGGTACGGTACCCAAAATGAATAAACTGGGTAGTGATGTTTGGAACAAACTGAAAGATAAAACCAAGAAACAGGTAAAAGATATTGCCACTGATCTGATTAAACTCTATGCCCAGCGAAAAAGCCAGGAAGGTTTTGCCCATGCACCGGATAATTATATGCAAACCGAACTGGAAGCCAGTTTTATTTATGAAGACACTCCCGACCAGGGTAAGGCAACAGAGGATGTAAAACGGGACATGGAAAAACCATCACCTATGGACAGGTTGGTTTGCGGTGATGTTGGATTTGGCAAAACAGAGATCGCTATCCGTGCAGCTTTTAAAAGTTGTTGTGATGGAAAACAGGCTGCGATTTTAGTGCCAACCACCATTCTTGCTTACCAGCATTTTAAAACATTTGGCGACCGTTTAAAAGATTTCCCGGTAACGGTAGATTTTATCAACCGCTTTAAATCTGCTAAAGAAAAAAAAGAAACCTTACAAAAAGTTGCAGAAGGAAAAATAGATATCATCATTGGTACACATGCATTGCTCAGCAAAGACGTAAAGTTTAAAGACCTGGGGATAATGATCATTGATGAGGAACAAAAGTTTGGTGTGGCCTCAAAAGAAAAATTAAAACAACTGAGAACAACGGTTGATTCATTGACCCTGACTGCAACACCTATTCCAAGAACACTCCAATTCAGTTTGATGGGCGCAAGGGACCTGAGCATCATTAATACCCCGCCGCCAAACCGGCAACCCATACAAACTGAAGTAATGGTTTTTAATGAAGATGCCATTCGGGATATTATCTATTACGAAACGGAAAGAGGCGGGCAGGTATTTTTTATTCACAACAGGGTAAAGGGATTACCGGAGATGAAAGAATTTATACAGGGGCTTTGTCCGGATATAAGTATTGCCTATGCACACGGACAAATGGACGGAGACCAGCTTGAAGATACCATCCTCGATTTTATGGATAAAAAATATGATGTGCTTGTATGTACCAACATCGTGGAAAGTGGGGTGGATATTCCGAATGTAAATACCATCATAGTAAATAATGCCCACCAGTTTGGTTTAAGTGACCTGCACCAGCTAAGGGGAAGGGTTGGCCGCAGTAACAAAAAAGCATTCTGTTATCTATTTGCACCGCCCATGAGTACGCTGCCCGTTGACAGCCGTAAGCGGCTTAGTACGCTCGAGCAATACAGCGACCTTGGCAGTGGTTTCCAGATCGCCATGAGGGACCTGGACATACGTGGTGCAGGCAATATGCTGGGAGGCGAACAAAGCGGATTTATAGCGGAGATCGGTTTTGAAATGTACCAGAAAATTTTAGATGAAGCCATCCGGGAATTAAAACGAACCCAGTTTAAGGAATTATATAAGGAAGAAATTGCACAACAGGATGATTTTGTAACAGACTGCAGCATTGATACCGACCTGGAGATCCTGATACCGGACAGCTATGTGGAAAGTATAACGGAAAGGTTATCGCTCTACAGCCGTTTGGATAATTGTGAAAAGGAAAAGGAACTGGAGGATTTTCACAAAGAGATGACAGACCGGTTTGGCCCGATACCGGCCCAGGTAGAAGACCTGTTTACCACCGTTCGTTGCCGGAAAATGGCAGTAGAACTAGGTTTCGAAAAAATGTTTTTAAAAAATGAAACACTCAAGTGTTTTTTTGTAAGCAACCCCGACTCTCCGTATTTTCAAAGTGAAACGTTTAATGGTATTTTGCTGTTTTTACAAACAGGCACCAACAAAGGAAAGTTAAAACAGGTGGGGAAGAATGGTATTTTGATCGTGGAAGAAATAAAAAAAATGAACGATCTGTATAATTTTTTATTGAAGATGCAAAAGAGTATTGTTAAATAGATCATTCTTTCTTCATCACAATTTTTTCATTCATATCAGCTATCACCTGTTTTTTAAAATCGTACAGGGATATATAATCAACCGCTTTTATCACCCTTTCTTTTATCTGCAACAAGGCAACTGAACTCAGTGTACGTGAATTGGCATCCCATGTGTATGTGCAGGTATATTCTGCAAATGGTTTGGAAACCGATTTGTTTTTAGGTATGATTTCCAATGTATAGCCTGCCGGGAATTTATATACGGTAGTATCAGCGGACTGATAGGGATAGGCAAAATAATAATCCCTGATCCTTTTTTCATTTTCTGTAATCTCCTCATCAAAAATGGGATAGAGACGGGTTTCAAAAAATAATTTGTTACCGGCTTTAAAAGAATAAATTTTTTTGTAGTCCATAGCTGAAGTGATCAAATATGGATTATCCTTGTTTTTAGATGTGCTTATATCAAAAAGATCAGGTTGCTTCCATTCTTTACCCGAAATCATATAACGCCTCTTCTCATCCTTATTCAGATCATAAAACCGCATCAGTAACTTATCTCTCTCCTCGCCAAAAAGGGTGTATACTGATTTTACTTTGGCTCCTCCATCTTCATCAACATGTATTACTGTATTGATCACTTCTGTATTGACCTTATAATTGCTTGCCGGTGTGTTTATCAATACTCCGCCATTATCTGTTATCATTACGGCTTTACGGCCTAAGGTGGTTTCATCCAGGCTGGCAAAGGGTAACGTGGTACTGGTACATTCAATCCAGGTACTGTCTTTGGCATGTGGAATACACAAAATCACATGGTTAAAATCATTCATTGGGAAATGCTCATCAACCATTCTGGGTTCATAATCACGGTAAATGATAATGAGGTTTGATTGGATACCTACAGCATCCAAAGTTGATTTTAAATAATTACTTAATGCCTTGCAATCACCGTATTTTTTCTCGTCAACAAAACCTGCCGGGAAGGGTTTCCACCCGCCAATACCCAACTGGATACTTACATAACGCATATTGTTTTGCATATAGTTATATAGTATAGCTGCTTTCTCCTTATCTGTTGCAGCTTTTCTTACCATATCCCTGTAAAATTGTTTTTTATCTTCTGTAAGTCCTGATACTTTAGCGTACAGGTCGTTGATCCATAATCCATAATTTTTCCATGTCGTCATATCTCCTTCATATTCATCAAGCTGAAATTTATTGGGTGCCAGTAAAACCATTGGTAAATAGGCATCGGCAGGGCCACTGTGATTTTCCATCGTAAATGCAGGCAGACCGTTTTGTTCCCAACGGTAAATATCTTTATTACTGCTGCTGGTTTTTTTTGGTTCTTTATCTGTGTTCAATAGTTTATACCGTACACCTAAGTCTGCAGGTACTTCAACTTCAAAAACCGAATGCTGCAAAGACTGCCAGGGAGATTGCATATGATATTGTGGCAATCCTAATATGCCTTTGTATTTAATAGTGTAATTAAACTCAACCGTAACAGGGTATGATGCTGCATTAACATCAAAAAAAGTGTATATCCCCCCGGGTACCAGTTCATCGCCGTATTTTCCTGAATTCATCTCCTTTTTTGACCAGGCATTTTTTTTATCCCCCAAACGATCATAGGTGATTATTTCTGCTTCTTCCAGTACGTGAAACTTATCTGAGAACTTTACAAATGAAAGGTATTTTTTAGCCTGTTCGTTCATTATAGTAAAAACCTGATGCACTTTATACCAAGCCGTATTTTTATCTTTTACAGTCAGCTTTAGATATTCCTCCCTTACCACCATATCTGCCTTTTTTTGTAAAGAATCGGGTATGCTAAGCACTGAATAAACGGATAATTGTGCAATGCTTTGCCATAGTACACTATTCAAAACCAGGAATACAAATAATTTTTTCATTGCCGGTGGAATTTTGTCAGGGTTGCATTTGAATTTCATACATTTTTTTATTCATTACGGGTGAGACATTTAATTGTAAAACAAAAAAAGGCCATCCACCGCTGGTGAATGGCCATCATAATTTCACTGTTAAAATTTACCAGGCTTTCTTTGCAACCCCGTTCTTAACGGCCTCCAGTGCTGTAGCTTCGCTAAGCATAGTGGTCATTTTGTTACCTTTTCCATCGTTGCCCTGTGCCATATAGCCGCCACGGGAAGTTTTAGTTATTACTGCATCCTGCATAGGAACATTTTTTTCCTTTGTTTTCATGCAATAGGCTGTTAACATTTTTGACATTTTAATGAATTTATGGTTAGTAAATATGGGTTGTAGGTACTCGCCTGTAGGCGAATTCCTACTAAGAACAGGATACAAGCTACTGAAAATATTGGTTTTTGCAAAAACGACCGGCTTCCTTTAGCTTGAAAACAGCTTGAATTACGTTCATTTCCGGGGCCGGTTTCAAATTGAAATTATACATAAATCCAGCTCAGTATATTGGTAAAGTATAAAAGTATATCATATAAATGGTAGCCGAAACGCCTTTTCGGCAAAGGTTCCATGCCTTTAGCAATGGAAACGGGTTATACAATCCTCCGCTTAAGATCAAAAAAAAACCGGTTGCCAAAGGCCTCCGGTTTTTGTGGTATAATATATTAATAAAAAGTTTAAAAAAAGCTGTTTTAGCTTCAAATAAGCCTTTATTTACACGTCAATCCTGGCATATTTTGCATGAGTCTCTATGAATTCACGACGGGGCGGAACCTCATCTCCCATCAGCATACTAAACACCCTGTCTGCTTCTGCCGAACTTTCTAACGTCACTTGTTTTAAAGTACGTGTAGCCGGATTCATGGTAGTATCCCATAACTGATCTGCATTCATCTCTCCCAAACCTTTATAACGCTGGGTATTTACACTCTCATCTTTACCCTGCCCAAATTGAGTGATCAATGCCTTACGTTCTTCATCATTCCAGGCATAAGCCTGTTCCTTTCCTTTCTTAACCAGGTATAATGGAGGTTGTGCAATAAACACATATCCCTGCTCAACCAATTCTTTCATATAACGGAAGATAAAGGTCAGGATCAAAGTAGCAATATGACTTCCATCCACATCGGCATCGGTCATAATGATGAGTTTATGATAGCGGAGTTTAGACAGATCCAACGCTTTCGGATCTTCAGGCGTACCGATCTTTACTCCTAAAGCAGTGAACATATTACGTATCTCCTCATTATCGTAAATTTTATGCTCCATGGCTTTCTCTACATTTAAGATCTTACCACGCAAAGGAAGTATGGCCTGGTAACTCCTGTCACGGCCCTGCTTGGCTGTACCACCGGCCGAATCTCCTTCAACCAAGTATAACTCACAACGATGAGGATCTTTATCACTGCAATCAGCCAGTTTACCCGGTAATCCTCCACCTGTTAAAACACTTTTACGCTGTACCATTTCACGGGCCTTTTTTGCTGCTGCCCTTGCCTGTGCCGCCAGTATTACTTTTTGAATTATGGTTTTAGCATCCCTCGGGTTTTCTTCTAAGAATGCAGATAATACCCTGCTTAAAGTAGTGTCCACTACGCCCATCACTTCATTATTCCCCAATTTAGTTTTGGTTTGCCCTTCAAACTGGGGTTCAGGAACTTTAACCGAAATAATAGCACTCAACCCTTCCCTGAAATCATCGCCTTCAATTTCCACCTTGGCTTTTTCAAACATACCTTCCTTTTCTCCATAGCTTTTAAATACCCTGGTAATAGAACGCCGGAATCCTGCTACATGTGTACCGCCTTCAATAGTATTAATATTATTTACATAACTAAACAGGTGTTCCTGGTAACCGGTGTTATAGATCATGGCTACTTCTACCATTACATTACTTGCCGCATCATGACCATCACAATAAATTACGGTAGGCAGTAAAGGATTACGATTGGCATTTTTATCCAGCATTTCCACAAACTCAACAATTCCCCCTTCGCTGTAAAAAGTTTTAGTATACGTTTTGCCATCATCATCCTTCTCTCTTAGATCTATAATATTGATCGTTATCTTCCTGTTCAAAAAAGACAGCTCTCTCAAACGGGCCTCTAAAATTTCACGGTTATAAACACTGGTTATAAAAATGGAAAGATCAGGCCAAAACTGAACTGTAGTTCCCTGCAATGTAGATTTGCCTGTTTCCCTGACAGGATATTGAGGAATACCCTTTGCATATTCCTGTTCGTATGATTTGCCATCCCTTTTTACAGAAACATGCAATTTGCTGCTTAAAGCATTTACACAGCTTACCCCCACGCCATGCAATCCCCCGGATACTTTATAAGAGTCTTTATCAAATTTACCACCGGCGTGTAACACGGTCATTACCACTTCCAGGGCGCTCCTGTTTTCTTTGGTATGCATACCTGTAGGGATACCACGTCCATCATCTTCCACCGTAATGGAATTATCTTCATTAATGGTTACCGTAATATTTTTACAATACCCGGCAAGTGCCTCATCAATTGAATTATCCACCACTTCGTAAACCAGGTGATGTAACCCCTTTACACCAATATCGCCAATGTACATGGCAGGCCGCTTACGAACGGCTTCTAAACCTTCTAAAACCTGTATACTGTCGGCACCATAACCATTGGTGACGGTGGTTGGAACAACGGCTGTTTCTATACTCATAAATAAGTTCTAAATCTCTTTATAATTAGCAAATTCCGGATTCGGGCAAATGTACGAAAAAACAAGGGTTTCAGGCAATATAAACGGGTTTATTTTACCTCGTTTTTTTGTAAGGATATTCACCATTTTTAATAAAAAAAAAGCCCGTTTATCATACCATTTCTATTGATCAATTCAACATTTATTCTGTCTTTTCCTATTCACTGTTTCGTAGCTATTAACACAATGAATAACCGTTTAAGCCAATTGACGTTTTAAAGTAAGGCCTGTATCCGGAAGGGAATATTTATCCTGGCTTACAGCCCGTAATGCAACCCCTGACCAATAAAGGGCGTAAATGGCAAGCCCTGACGCTACTTTCATTGTTTAAACATTCTTTCATACCTTTGTTTACGAAATATTTCAATGAATCAACAAACAGACATATTAACTATTGCTCACAGGCAACCTTTTTTACAGGAGGATCTGGATGTGCTGTTGCATGTTGACCGTTCTGTACCGGGCTCAGTACATTATTCCATTAACCGCTACCGTAAACAAACACAATGGAGTATTGATGATACCGGTATTTTAATTTACCATGTTGAAAAAAATAACCCTTCTGCCAATTACCTGGAGCTTAAATTTTGCGTAAGTGGCAATGTGTACTGCAGGCAAAAACAAACGGAATGCGATTTTTGTAAATTCAACAGCAGTAAAAGCTGTATTGAAAAAGTAGAAAGTGTGGATGTGGTCAGTTTCAGTTTTAAACCAAATTACCTGACACAGTTTACCAATAACAGCACAGAAAGTAGCTTAACAGAGAAGGTGCTTTCTTTTAAACATAAAACATCTTTCAGCAAGCAATTGCCTTTGTGTGCCAAGACCAGAACCGCTATCGAAGCGCTCCTTAATCATACTTATACAGATACCAGGGAAAATATTTTCATCAATGCACAAACGCAAATACTGCTTTTGTACAGCATGGATTGCATGTTGGGAGAGGATAAGGAAACTGAATTTACCTGCAAGTTTTTACAAAATGCAGATGACAGGGAAAAGATCATCAAAGCCAGGGAGGTATTATTGCAACATATAGGCGAACCCATTACCATTAAAGCGCTGAGCCGCAAAGTTGCTATTAATGAATGTTATTTAAAGAAAGGGTTTAAAGAGATTTTCGGCACTACCATTTTTGATTTTTACCAAAGTCAGCGTATGGAACACGCTAAATATTTATTGTACGATAAAGGCCTTAGCGTAACAGAAGTATCTTTATTATTAGGCTATTCATCCATATCGCATTTTTCAACAGCTTTTAAAAAGCATACGGGTATCAAGCCTTGTGAGCTGTTACTCCGATAGTTTTCCTCTTAACGTAAATCCATTTCCCGATTAAGTAGCTGTTTGTTTTTTTATGCCTGCACTTTTGCTTTCTAAAAAATAAACAAGGTGAAAAGAATCAACATTTCAATTTTATTAATTGGTTTAAGCTTAAGCATAACTGCACAGGATAAAAACATTCTTCCCAAAGCGGATACTACCGAACCACACCATACCTATTTACCCGATGTAACTGTGGTAGGCCGGTACAGTAAAACTGATATTCAGCAATTGCCCGAAATAGTGGGTACATCGATCTATGCAGGTAAAAAAAATGCATTGATCGTTTTAGACAACGTAAAAGGTAATATAGTAACCAACAATATGCGGCAGATCATTGCCAAAGTTCCGG
>JANOGE010000014.1:0-71077 GCA_031414035.1 Chitinophagaceae bacterium
GGCGATGGCGTTTCTTCAATCAACTTTTGATGACGGCGCTGTATCGAACAATCTCTTTCGCTTAAATGGCAAATATTTCCGTATTGGTCACCGGCAACCTGTATTTCAATATGGCGTGGTTCTTCTACAAATTTTTCCATATAAATACCATCATTCTTAAAAGAAGCGGCTGCTTCGGTTTTGGCATTTTCAAAGGACTTTTCAATTTCCCCTTCTTCCCAAACAACCCTCATTCCTTTACCGCCACCTCCTGCAGTTGCTTTTAAAATAACAGGATAACCAATTTCTTTGGCTGAACTTTTTGCATGTGCCACATTTTCTAAAAGTCCTTCTGCACCCGGCACCACCGGCACTCCGGCTGCTATCATGGTTGATTTAGCGGTGACCTTATCCCCCATTGAATTGATCATATCGGGAGTTGGGCCAATAAATTTTATACCATGATCGGCACAAATTTTTGCAAACTTACTGTTCTCTGCCAAAAAACCATACCCTGGATGGATGGCATCAGCATTGGTAATTTCAGCTGCCGCCATTATATGAGCCATATTCAAATAACTGTCAATACTGGCCGGTTTACCAATACAAACGGCTTCATCAGCAAATTTTACATGAAGGCTGTCTTTATCAGCCGTAGAATAAACGGCTACCGTTTTAATACCCATCTCCCTGCAGGTACGAATTACCCGAAGGGCAATCTCTCCACGGTTCGCAATTAATATTTTTTTAAACATTTTGGTAATTAGATAATTTGCTGATTTGCTAATGTGCTGATGACAAAAGCAGACAGCGGTGTTATAAAATAAAAAAACTTAAAAACTAACTTACCGGGGTCTTTCTTTTGGCTGAACTCAATATTGAATTCAACAATTTTTGGACCCCTTCTAATTCAGGCCATAAAGCTTTGCAATCAGGGTAAGCAGAAGAAAAATCACATAATGTAAGCCAATATTGAGTTTCATCTGCTTCCTTTGCTGCAATTTTCATTTTGTGAATAAAATCAGCTTTGCTTTCCGCATTTTGTGCTTCCATTGAATTAGCCCCTATTGACGTTGCAGAACGAAGTAATTGTTTACTAACAACGTATTTTTTTTCTGTCTCTAACAACTCACAATATTCAATTACTGATAAAGAAAATTGAATTGTTAATTTAAGAACAGGATTTTTTTCAATTAACTCTTTTTGCATAACACAAAATTCGATTGGCAAAATGAAAAGTGCTTGAACATAAAAAATCAGCACATTAGCAAATTAGCTCATTAGTACATTAACTTGGATCTACTAAAAACAAGGGCTGATCATATTCAACGGGGCTTGCATCTTCAACCAATACCTTCACTATTTTACCCTTTACTTCACTTTCTATCTCATTGAAAAGTTTCATGGCTTCAATTATGCAAACCACTTTTCCCGGATTAACTTCATCTCCTACACTGGCGAATATGGGTTTGCCAGGTCCTGCCTGGCGGTAGAAAGTACCGATCATCGGGCTTTTAATAGTAACCAGGTTTTCTGATTTAGGCTCTGCAACTGGTTTGGTTGCTGTCGGTGGCGGAGTATTTACCTGAACGGCTGTTGGCTGAACCGGTGAATTTGAATAAACAGGTGGAGCACTACTTCCGGCAATAATATGCTGAACCGGGTCTTTCTTCTGTTTCACTGTAATTTTAACCCCCTCTTCTTCAATGGTAATTTCGCCGATATTTGTTTTATTAATGAGCTTTACTAACTCCTGGATTTGCTTGATGTCCATGTAGATTGTTTAAGTAGTTAATTTGGTCTGAAACAGACTGCTAAGATAGGTTAAGAATAATCATATCTCCAATCTAAAAATTAAAAATAAGGCAAAAAAGGGCATTTTTAGGCCAAAAAGTGATTGAATTACCCAAAAAACACCTAAAAAACGCTAAATTTTATATAAAGTAAAAATGCCTGCCAAGCGGCAGAACAAGGGTAATTGATTACACAATTACTCATTCAAAAACTAAAATTGATATTTATCCTTTAACTCTTTCAACATATTCTCCCGTCTTCGCATTTACCCTTATCAACTCTCCTTCATTCACAAATAAAGGCACATTTACAGTGGCCCCTGTTTCTACAGTTGCTGGTTTTAATGTCCTGGTTGCGGTATCACCTTTCATGCCCGGCTCACTGTAGGTAACTAATAATACAATTTTATCCGGCAACTCAACGCCCATCGGAAGGTCGGTCTCCCCATTTATCAAAACGGAAACTTCCTGTCCGTCTTTTAAAAACCTGGGAGCATCAACCATTGTTTCAGGAACAGTGATCTGCTCAAACGTTTCGGTATCCATAAAACTATAACCGGTATCGTCTTTATAAAGGTATTGGTATGGCTTTTTTTCAACCCTAACCGGGAAAATGGTCTCACCACTGTTCCAGGTTACTTCAATAGTCCGGTTATTATCAACGCCTTTTAGTTTTGCCCATACTTTAGCTGCGGCCCGGGCCGTTTTATTTTGTCCAAACTCTATAACCGTATAAAGACTTCCATCTACTTTGATAATGAGTCCTGATCGCACATCTGCTGTTGTTGCCATAAAATTATATATTATCCCGATAACTCTCGGGAGGTTGCAAAAGTAGGGATAGTACAGCTAATTCCGAAATTCGGTATTAATAAGCGGAGCCTATGCTTAACATTCCGTTATCACATAAAAAATATAGCTTTATTAAAATTTTAACCGGTGAGAAATATCGTTTTTGTAGTTCTGTATATGTGTTTATTTAAAACCGGAATGACACAGGCAGACAGCAGCATGATATACCTCAGGTTCCCCACCATTCCTCCCTTTAGTATAACAAACGTATCAGACAGTACTTCATTTACAAAAGACGACTTATCAAAAAGGAAAGCCACTATCATTATTATTTTCAGCCCCGACTGTGAACATTGTCAGCATGAAACAAATGAATTGAAAACCCATATTAAACTTTTTAAAAAGGTACAGATCATCATGGCATCGCCGGTGGAGCATTCGTATTTAAAAAAATTTTATGATGAATATGAAATTGCCGGTTACCCCAATATCATTTTGGGAAGAGACCCGACTAATTTTTTTGGTACCTTTTATAATGTGCATACCGTACCCGCCATATTTGTTTATGATAAAAAAGGGAATTTTGTAAACCGTTTTGACGTGACAGTACCCATCACAAAAATTGCGGAAGTTTTATAAAAGGATTATGTATAAGCTATGAAAAAAGCCGTCTTTACTTTTTTAACTCTTGTTACCGGTATCCAACTATTCTCCCAGGCAGATTCAACCGCTCCTTATTTTAAAACCAAATTATTGCCTGATTTTTCTTTACTAACAATAGATTCAGTCGAATTCAATCAACGTGTTCTGGATGAAACCAAAAACACGATCATCATGTTGTTCAATCCTGACTGTGACCATTGCTGGGAGCAATTGGAACTGCTTCTGACTGTTCCGCAGGTAATAGACGGTACACAGCTTATTTTATCTTCGATAGAAACACATGAGAAAAACAGGCTCTTTTACAATAAATACCATTTAGAAAAATACCCATTTGTGCACCTTGGTAAAGACCATAAATATTTTTTTGGCAGCTATTTCAGGCCCAACACCATACCTGTATTGGCTTTTTATAATTCAAAAAAGCAATTGACCCTTTTTGTACAGGGCAATGCAAAAAAGAAACAGATATTGCAGGCCTTAAAAAAATGAAGCATCCTTACCTACTTTATAAATCGTTGGTTCCATATAATTTCATCCTGCACTATTATCCTTATATCATAAATACCCCTGCCTAAATTACTAACCGGTATCTGAATGACCCTGGCTAACGAGGCACTCCGTACCCGGGTAATTATTTTTCCTGAATGACCCTGTATCAAAACAGTAATGACCCCTTTTATCGTTTCCAATCCTTTGTACTGAAGAGTAAGTACATCGGTTACAGGCACCGGGTACATGATCCAGTTATACCCCGGCGATCCGGTGATCACCATTATGCCCGAAGTATATTCCGGTTTATCCCGGAGGCCGGTATACATTAAGCGGTAATAATTTTCGCCTGCTCCCGGTTTAACGTCTTCAAAATAGTATGTCTTATACGTGGTATTGTTGTTTATCGAACTGAATGCAATATCAACCCAGGTAATATTATCTGAACTGCGTTGAATAATAAATGTTTTTATTCCCGGCCATTTACTCTGCCATTTAATTTTTACCATCTTTTTCCGGCTGTCGTACACTGCCGTAAATTCAGAAATGCTGTTTTCGCAAAAACTCCGGTACGGCATTACAAGAAGGATAATCACCAAAAGGGTCTTACACATGGGGGCTTTTAAATTATTATGTTTAAACTGCTAAAACGTATCCGGAATTTCATTTGAAATGTTAAAAGGTGAATTTTTCCATGAGGCACTTATTTCAAAAAACCATTCTTGCTGACCCGGTATTTAATTATCTTTGTATCCTAAACCTGCCTGCGGTAGGCAGGTAATTTTTCAACAATAAATATATTTAAATGAAAGTAACTGTAGTAGGTGCCGGGGCCGTAGGTGCAACCTGTGCCGATAATATTGCCCGTAAAGAACTTTGCGATGAATTGGTTTTATTAGATATAAAAGAAGGCGTTGCTGAAGGCAAAGCCATAGACATGATGCAAACGGCCACCTTAATGGGTTTTGATACCAATATTACCGGCAGTACCAATGATTATTTTAAAACGGCGGGTACAGATGTTGCAGTAATTACTTCCGGCATTCCCCGAAAACCCGGAATGACAAGAGAAGAGTTAATTGGAATAAATGCAGGCATAGTAAAAACAGTTACACAAAACATTTTACAACATTCGCCTGATGCCATCATCATTATTATCAGTAATCCGATGGATACGATGACCTACCTGGCCCTGAAATCAAGTGGTATACCCAGGAACCGGATCATTGGAATGGGAGGAATATTAGACAGCAGCCGTTTTAAATATTATCTGTCCACTGCAATGGGCTGTACGGCAACCGATCTGCAGGCTGTAGTTGTTGGTGGTCATGGTGATACAACTATGATTCCACTGGCAAGATTAGCTACTTACCAGGGAACACCGGTTGCTGATCATTTAAATGCCGAAACCTTGAAAAAGGTTGTTGCAGATACTATGATTGGGGGTGCCACACTTACGGGTTTGCTTGGCACATCGGCCTGGTATGCTCCGGGTGCTGCAGGTGCCGCATTGGTAGAGTCTATTTTGAGAGATGAGAAAAAATTATTCCCCTGTTGTGTTTACCTGGATGGCGAATACGGACAAAAGGATATTTGTATTGGGGTACCGGTAGTAATAGGGAAAAATGGATGGGAAAAAATTGTTGATTACAAATTAAATGATGAAGAAAAGGCAGCCTTTAATAAAAGTGCTGAAGCGGTAAGAAATATGAATGATGTGCTGGCCACATTAAGCCTCTGATCTTATTACGTTTGTTTTGTAAAGGCTTCTTATTTATTGAGAAGCCTTTTTTTATAAAATATTACTACCTTTAATACGTTAGAACTCGTAAATGAAAACTCATTGCAAAAGCCCGGAAGTTTGGCTTCCTGCGCTTTGCCTCTTTATTTTGCCACTGATAATATGCGGTAATGCTTTTGCCCAGGTGGCAAACCTGAGCCCCAATACCAGGCCTGTCAAAAATTATTCTGCTGTTTCGTTATCAGAAAATGATGCTGATCTATTTGGTACCCGAACAAAATACATTGAAAATATTGGCCAATATGGAGATACATTAGCCGGCTACGGCAGAATGGGGCAAATTCTGTATGGTTATGAAGGATTGGGAATGCCGGTGCTTTTTACTCAAAAAGGATTGATCCATTTACAACGAATGGCAAAAAAAACTACATACGAAGAAAAACAAAGGCCTGCCCCGGGCTTCAAGATGGAGAAAAAAGGATCAACGGCAGAAAATATTACAACCAAAACTTACCGGGCCATAACCATGGAATGGGTAAATGCAAATAACCATCCACAGATCGTTACTGAACATTTATGTGATGACTACTTTATTTACGGGCTTTTAAAAAATAAAGCAAAAGCATATAAAAAAATAACGTATAAAGAGATCTACCCCGGTATTGATCTTGTTTATTCATTTTCTGAAAATAAAAAAGCAGGCTTTGAGTATAGTTTAACCGTAAGGCCGGGAGCTGATATCAGTAAAATTAAAATGAAGTATGGGGGTGATGTAAAAAATATTATTGTGGACAAGCAGGGTAATCTCATCATAAAATCCGCTGTTGATGAGATATTGATCTCAAATACGGTATGCTATTATACCGAAACCATTGATCAAAAATTTATTTCTTCTTTTACCATCAATAAAAATGAGATCAGTTTTAAACTGCCCCGGCATTATAATAAACAAAAAACACTGGTTATAGACCCCTTTGTTTCAGGAACAGGAAATCTTGACGGATCAGATGCAGGAAAAGCAAAAGACATTGATTTTGATTATGCCGGAAATATTTATGTTGCCGGCGGAGGAAATGGAATCATTCAAAGATTAGCCAAATATGATGCCCGGGGTGTATTACAATGGACATTTAATGGGTCATTAAATATTCCGTCCTGGAATTTTGGATTGGCCCATGGCGGTTGGGTTGTAGAAAAAACAAGCGGTAATATTTATCTGGGCCAGGGGCTTGAAACAGCCGGATTTAGAGTTATCCGTTTAAATACAGCTGGCCTTTATGATAACTATATAACCATCGCCAATCCTGCTTTTGTTGAAAACTGGAAAATGCTATGGAACTGTGACAGTGGTGTACCTAAGATATTTATCGCCGGTGGTGGTGGAAATTCAAATAAAGAACTGGCTTTTGTTTCACCGCCATCTCTTACCCTCAGCCCATCCAATTTAACTGGTGTTAATTCAAGTCATAATGATATTTCAGATATCATTTTAGACCCCCTGACAAACGATATGTATACCATTTTTTCTACCTCAGTCCTTACCCCCGGAGCCGACAATAAAATTTATAAACACAAAGCACCCTATACTAATACGGACATTGCCTGGAATAAACCATCAGGTTGTTTTGCCCTGGCTGAACCTGTTAACCGGCCTTATTTGGATGGACTGGATAACTCCAGTAATACGCTCGCCATTAATTCCAACTATTTATTTTACTGGGATGGTAAAAATCTGAAAGCTTTTAATAAATCAGATGGGACTGTAGCCGGTACCCCTATTTCCATTGCTGCCAATACCAAACTTATGCAGGGAGGTATTATTGCAGATGAATGCGATAATGTTTTTGTTGGTACACGTAATGGTACTATTAAAGTATATCGGTTTAACGGTTCTTACTTTGATGATAATGCGGCTGCAGATATTACTATTGCAGGTTACGATGTTAATTCCGTTTACGATATGGTATATGACCAGGGTAAAGATCTTATATATGCCTGCGGTAATGGGTTTGTTGCTTCCATTGATGTAACCGCATACTGTGCATCTCCTGTTTATTCTGTAAATATTATTGCTGAATGTTCTTCTTTATCTGTTAAGGCATCCATCAAACCTGACCCGCCTGCCGGTAGCATAGTTACTTTTAATTTATTCAATGGCACAACACAAATCGCAGGCAATGCCACAGGATCATTTAATGGCCTTACAGCCGGTATAAATTATACGGTGATGGCTTTAGTTAACCAGGCATGTGGTGGGGCCCGGGCCGTTGTTAATTTTACCACTATCCTTCCACCAACATTAAAAATTAATAACCCTGCTGCAATATGTTCAGACACTACGTTTGATCTAACGATTGCTTCTGTAACGGCCGGATCAACACCGGATTTAAAATATACATATTGGATGGATGCAGCAGCAACCATTGCTTATCCTGCAGCTTCCATGGCAAAACCCGGTATATATTATATAAAAGGGGTCTCTTCGTCAGGATGTGATGCCATTGCACGGGTTGATATAACTGCATTATCTGTACCAAAACCAAATGCAGGCGCTGATACCGTTATCTGTTCCGGAAATAACGGGCAACTTAATGGAAGTGGAGGATCAGGATATTTCTGGAGTCCATCAACTTACCTTAATGATACAAAAATCCCAAATCCCACAGTTACCAATCCAGGCCCTGGAAGTTTAACCTATTATTTAAAGGTAAAAGATGCAAATGGCTGTTCTTCTTTGGCTGATGATGAGGTAAAAATTACGTTTGCCCATCCTTCCAGGATCTTAATAAAAGGTGATACCATTGTTGCCATGAACCAGCCTTTACAATTAAATGCTATAGATTTAAATAATTATGGATTTACCCATTTTCTCTGGTCACCGGCTTATGGATTAAATAATCCGTTTATTGCAAACCCTGTTGCCATTTTAGACAGGGATATAACTTATACCCTGCATGCAAGCGCTGCAAATCACTGTTCAGAAGATGCCCTTATCAGAATAAAAGTTTTTAAAGGCCCGGAGATTTATGTCCCTAATTCTTTTACCCCCAATGGAGACGGACTTAATGATTTTTTAAAACCTATTCCTGTGGGGTTGAGGGAATTTCATTATTTCAACGTATTTAACAGGTTTGGCCAGTTATTATTTTCAAGTACCGATTTGTTGAAGGGATGGGATGGAAAAATACAGGGAAAAGAACAAAATAGCGGAACCTATGTGTGGATCGCTGAAGGAATGGATTTCAAAGGGAATATCATCATGCAAAAAGGATACTCAACACTGATAAGGTGATCAGCAAGTGATTTAATTAACCCCGTCTGTAATCATATCTTTATTTATTTTCATCACTAATCCCTGTAGCACTTTACCCGGGCCGGCTTCGGTAAAATGAGTTGCCCCATCTGCAATCATTGCTTCTACAATCTGTGTCCACCGCACTGCACCGGTCAGCTGATCGATCAAATTTCTTTTTATTTCTGCTGCATCAGTCACGGCCTTTGCCACTACATTCTGATAAACAGGGCAATCAGGTTTATTGAAATGTGTGGCATCAATGGCAGCCGCCAGTTCTTCTTTTGCAGGCAACATTAAAGGAGAGTGAAATGCCCCGCCTACCGGTAAAACAAGGGCCCGTTTTGCTCCGGCAGCCTTCATCCTTTCACAGGCAATATCAATTCCCTTTATGGTACCGCTGATGACCAACTGGCCGGGACAATTATAATTTGCAGCCACTACTACTTCCCCTGTCTCAGTGGTTACGCTGGCACATATTTCTTCAACTTTATCATCTGCCAGGGCCAGTACTGCAGCCATTGTTGATGGATTCATTTCGCAGGCACGCTGCATGGCCTGCGCCCTTATAGAGACCAGCATCAATGCATTTTCAAAACTCAGTGTACTATTTGCAACCAATGCAGAGAACTCTCCGAGTGAATGACCTGCCACCATATCCGGTTTAACATCGGGCAACGTTTTAAATGCTATTACAGAGTGCAAAAAAACGGCAGGTTGGGTAACATTGGTCTGTTTCAGATCTTCATCAGTACCGCTGAACATGATATCTGAGATCCTGAAACCCAGGATGTCATTTGCCTGTTCAAACATTTCCTTAGAAACAGGATTTGTTTCATAGAGGCTCTTACCCATCCCGCTAAACTGTGACCCCTGCCCGGGAAATATATAAGCGTGAGCCATTGATGTTATTTTTATAATACAAATAAAACAAAAAAATCTATTTATTTATTAGTGCAGCTTAGCGCTGATCAACTTCACAAACTCACTCCTGGTTTCATTTTTTTCAAACTCTCCCCAAAATGCAGAGGTGGTTGTTACCGAGTTTTGTTTTTCCACCCCCCTCATCATCATACATAAATGTGATGCTTCTATAACCACAGCAACTCCCAGGGGATTAAGTGTTTCTTTTATTGAATTCAATATCTGGTGTGTTAACCGTTCCTGTACCTGCAGGCGCTGACTGTACACATTCACCACCTTGGCAATTTTGCTGAGGCCGGTTATATACCCATTGGGGATATAAGCCACGTGAGCTTTTCCATAAAATGGCAACATATGATGCTCACACATGCTGTACAATTCAATATCTTTTACAATAATCATTTCACTTACATCTTCATGAAATTTGGCAGAATTCAAAATGGCATGGGCATCCATCTGGTACCCCTGCGTAAGAAACTGCATGGCTTTGGCTAAGCGTTCAGGGGTCTTTTGTAGGCCCTCCCTGTCCGGATTCTCTCCAAGCAGTTGCAGGCTGCTCCTGTAATTTTTCATGAGACCTGATGTAATGTCTTCATCATACTGCTCAATATTTTTATATGACATTTATCTTATTTTATTGTTTAATATATATCTTGTCAAATCAAGTGGCCGCCGGATCAGTTGGCCGGGTAATCTACAAAATTTCTTTCTGTTTCATACAACCTTACCTGCAGGTCAAATTTTTTTTCAATTTCTTTTCTTAAAATAGTATAGATCACTATGGCAATATTCTCTGCCGTTGGATTTAATGTCTTAAACTCTGCCGTATCTTCATTCAGGTTTTTATGATCAAAACGTTCTATCACGTTTTGCTGCACAATATCACTTAATACTTTCATATCCATAACATACCCCGTGGTTTCATCAGGTACCCCGGTTACTTTAATGACCAGCTCGTAATTATGACCGTGAAAATGCGGATTATTGCATTTACCAAATACCTTATCATTGGCCACTTCATCCCAGGCCGGATTATGAAGCCGGTGAGCTGCATTAAAATGTTCTTTACGGTAAACGGCTACTTTATGATTCATGATAGATACTATAACGTATGATAATAAGGGTTTGTTCCAGTTTGATCAGAAAAATTTTATGAATGGGTAAAACAGAAGTCTGCTGTTCAAACACACCAATTACTGAAAGTTATCCACTATTAAAGTTAGTGTTTGTTTACCCGAAACTGAAAAATTAATTACCATAGTAATCTACAAATATGCGGGGTGTTTCATACAATTTAATACAATGCAATTGAACACCTGCAGGAAGATGCGGATCCAGCTCATTCCAGATCCCGATAACCAGGTTTTCGATGGAACACATTTTTCCCTTCATAAATTCAACATCTACATTCAGGTTCATATGATCCAGCTTATCAATTACATGCTCTTTTACAATAACACTCAGTTTTTTCACATCAAATACAAAGCCGGTATCGGCATCGGGTTCGCCTTTTATGGTTATATATAATTCAAAATTATGCCCATGCCAGTTTTCATTGGCACATTTACCAAAAACCTCCTCATTTTTCTCCCTGCTCCATGCCGGGTTAAATAGTTTATGAGCCGCATTAAAATGTTCTATCCTGGTAATATAAACCATTGAGGGTTGAAAAATTTTTGCAAAGGTAGCGTCAAATTACTGAAATATGAAGGCTAAACACGAAATTTGTACCATGCAAATTTTATTGATGGCTGCCACTGAACAGGAAATTCAACCATTTACAGAGGCCTATGACGGAATTGATGTAATGATATCCGGTGCAGGTATTCCTTTTACCATATACCACCTGCAAAAACGGATGCACCAGATTGAATATGATCTCATCATCCAGGCCGGTATTGCCGGTACGTATAATAAGGATATACAACCCGGTCAAACGGTTTTGGTAAAACAGGATACTTTTGGTGACCTGGGCATGGAAGAGAAAGAAAATTTTACCCCGATCTTTGAGACAGGGTTTGCTGATAAGAATGAATTCCCTTTTAAGAATGGCTGGCTGATGAATGCAAATGAAATTTTAATAACATCGGCTTTATCCTCTGTTAAAGCAATAACGGTAAATAAAATAAGTGACAGCATTGTACAAAAGCAACAGCTTATAAATCAATTTAATGCTGATATTGAGTCTATGGAAGGTGCGGCTTTACATTATGTCTGTTTGCAGGAGAATGTTTCCTTCCTTCAGATCAGGTCTGTTTCCAATTACGTTGGCGAACGGGACCGGACAAAATGGAAAATGAAGGAAGCTATTAACAATTTGAATGTTGAATTATCAAGGCTAATGAATACCATCCTGAACAAGTCATTCGGGCCGGCATCAACCCATTAACAAACCTTCCTGCCGGTAGGCAGGTTAACCATAATCAATGAGACTCACTTTAGGTATTTCGCCCTGCCCAAACGATACTTTTATTTTTGATGCACTGGTTAACAATAAGATTGATACAGAAGGATTATCATTTGATGTGGTAATGGAAGACGTGCAAACACTTAACCTGTGGGCACTGGAAAGCAAGCTGGATATAACAAAGATCAGTTATGGTGTTTTGCCATTGGTACTTAACAATTATATTGTTTTAAACAGTGGCAGTGCATTGGGCCATGGAGTTGGCCCAATTTTGATCAGTAATACTAAAATGGAGATCGGGAAAGTTGAAGACTCCTGTATTGCAATTCCGGGTGAGCACACCACAGCGCATTTACTTTTTTCCTTAGCATTCCCCAATGCAAAGAATAAGGTCTTTATCCGGTATGATGAAATAGAAAAATTTGTTTCAGCAGGTAAAGGGCCCGGTGTAATCATTCATGAAAACCGTTTTACCTACTCAGCCAGGGGATTACATAAAATTATCGACCTGGGAGAGCATTGGGAAAAAGAAACCGGCAACCCGGTCCCGCTTGGAGGTATTGTGGTTAAACGTACTGTTGATAAGCTGATCAGTTTTGAAGTTGACAGGCTGATAAAAAAAAGCATTGAACATGCTTACCGGTTTCATTTTAAAGAGCTCACTGACTATGTAAAAATACATTCCCAGGAAATGAGTGAAGAAGTGATGAGAAAACATATTGACCTATACGTAAACAATTATTCCATTCAATTGGGTAATACAGGCAGGGCAGCCGTAGAGGAACTGTTAAATATTCACCAAAAAAGGGATAACCACAAGCCCCTTCAGTACAAAGAAATATTTTTGACGCAACCCTTATCAAAGTAAAATGCGAAAACTTCTGCTTTTCATTTGTGTATTATTTTTTTCAGTCCCTTCTATTTTATACGCACAGGCCAAGATCAAAAATAACGACGAAGTAAAAGTATTTGTGGATTGTAACACCTGGTGTGATATGAATTTTATTAAAACAGAAATTAATTATGTAGATTTTGTTCCGGACCGTTTTTTAGCTAATGTCTTTATTATGATCACTTCCCAGTCTACCGGTTCCGGTGGCAGGGAGATAAAATTGTTCCTGACCGGGCAGGAAAATTTTAAGGGCATGCAGGATACCTTAAAATTTTACTGGACCAGTGTTGAAACAGATGCGGAATACAGGGATAACCTGGTACGCTATTTAAAGATCGGATTAACCAGGTTCATTGCCCAAACTTCGTTGGCGCAAAAGATCAATATAACCGTACCGGTCCAAAAAAATGAGGCTGCCGTAAACGCATTAAGTAATAAAAAAGACAAATGGAATTTTTGGGTGTTTAATGTGGGTATCAGCGGCAATATTAATTCGGATGATTACAGCAAATCAAATCGCATATCGGGAAGGATCAGCGCCAACCGGGTAACCGAAAAACTGAAGATTAATTTAAGTGCAAATATTAATAAATCAGTGAGTACTTATGAATACAATGGTGATAAAAGCAAATTCACCAACAATAACACAGGCATCTATTCAACCATTGTAGGCAGTCTTAACAATCATTGGTCTATCGGGGGTTTTGCATCTGTCAGCCACAGCACGTTCAGCAACTATGATATTCAATATATACTTCATCCGGCTATAGAATATAGTTTCTTTCCATATAAGGATGCCGTAAAAAAATCCATTACGTTGTTTTACCGGCTCGGCCCTTCGTATAATAAATATATTGATTCGGGTTATTACGATTCCCCGGAACATTGGCTATTTCAGCAATCGCTGTCATTAAATACCGGTTTTATTCAGAAATGGGGCAACTTCAATATGAGCGTATCCTGGGATAATTTTCTTAATTCATTCAGTTTAGACAGTGCAAAAATCAAAGGGCGAAACGTTAATACTTTTTCGATCGGGGGATATATTGAAATCCGTATTGTAAAAGGTTTATCCTTAACCATATCCAGTAATGCAAATTTTACAAAGGGTATTTATCCAAATATTCCCCGCAAGTTTTTTTCAAGAGATGATCTGTTGACCAATACCCGGCAGTATCCAACTGAAAAAGGGTTATATACTTATTTTGGAATTAATTACCGCTTTGGTTCTATCTATAATAATGTAGTTAACCCCAGGTTCAGCAGAAATGATTTCTGATATAAAAAGTGATACCCGTTTATTTTTTTAACGCTTTTGAATATACTTCCAGGCAGCGTTTGCGAGCAAACTCATGCTCAACGATAGGTTTTGGATAATTAAATTCACGGAATTCAGGCACCCATTTTTTTATATACTCCAGTTCAGGATCAAATTTTTGTGTTTGCAGATATGGATTGAATATCCGGAAGTAAGGCGCTGCGTCACAACCGCTTCCCGAGGCCCATTGCCAGCCCCCGTTATTGGAAGCCTGATCAAAATCTAATAATTTTTCAGCAAAATACGCTTCTCCCAATCTCCAATCCAGTAACAAATGTTTGGATAAAAAAGAGGCCACGATCATACGTACGCGGTTATGCATAAAGCCGGTTGCATTTAATTCCCTCATGCCGGCATCCACAATGGGATACCCCGTTTGGCCGGTACACCAACGTTCAAATTCACCCTCATCTCTCCGCCATTCAATAGTATCATATACCGGCTTAAATGCCTTCCCTTTTCCAACGCCTGGAAAATGCCAAAGGATCATGTGATAAAAATCACGCCATATTAATTCATTAAGATAGGTTTCACTTAAGCCCCTGCTTTGTTCTGCAATTTGCCGGATACTAACTGTTCCAAAGCGAAGGTGAACACCCAGCCTGGACGTTCCGGCCAGGCCTGGAAAATTTCTTTGTTCCCGGTATTTTAAAACAAGTTCCTTATTTAATTCTTTTGATGGAAAAGGAAGGTCAACATGCCTAAACCCCATTGATGACAGGGAAGGAAGAGGCTTTGGCATTTGTTTATAAAAATTACTGAAATATTTTTCAGTGGGGTATGCCTCCAGATGAAAATCTCTGAGAACAGTCTTCCATCTCCTGCTGTAAGGAGTGAATACCGAGTAAGGCTTACCACCCTCTTTTATTACTTCATCTTTTTCAAATATCACCTGGTCTTTAAACGTATGAAGAGATGTACTTTGCTCATTTAGTAACCGGGCAATGGATTGATCCCTTTCTTCAGCATAAGGCTCATAATCATGATTTGTGAATACCTTTTCTATTTTATACCTGGTAAGAAGATCTGAAAATGCTTCAACCGGCGTAGAATAAAATACTTCCAGGGAAGAATCCATCTTTAACAAAGAGCATTGTATTTCCAGTAATGCAGCATGAATAAATTCAACCCTCCTGTCAGCTTTTGCCTCCCCATCGGGTTCTGCAGGTAGTTTATCCAGTATATTCTTATCAAAAATAAAAACGGGTACTACAGGATTATTGCTTTTTAATGCATGGTAGAGACCTGCATTGTCGCACAGGCGGAGATCCCTTCTAAACCAAAAGATGTTGACTGTTTGCATATACTATTCCTGCAATTACTAATAAACGTAACGGATTAACAAAAGGATCAGGAAATGGTTGGAAGAAAAGAGTTATAAATTTTTTGGGTACTGCTGTTACCATATTTTTTATCCCCAATACCCTGTACCCAACGAATATTATAAATGGAGT
Source organism: Chitinophagaceae bacterium (assembly GCA_031414035.1). GTDB lineage: Bacteria > Bacteroidota > Bacteroidia > Chitinophagales > Chitinophagaceae > Ferruginibacter. The sequence goes on from JANOGE010000014.1 coordinate 15,745, forward strand.
TTGTTAAAAAAACTTCATCGGCATCCAGCAGTGCCTCAGCCGTTATTTTATTTTCAATAACAACCTGGCCTTCTTTAGCAAGCCGGTTCAGCAGATTTTTTCTCATAACTCCTGCAATACATCCTTCCTCCAGCGAGGGTGTATAAATGTCCTCTCCTTTAACTAAAAAAATATTTGCAATGGTGGTATCACACACCCGGCCGGCCGTATTCAGTAAAACAGCATCATTCCATTTTTGCTTTTTTGCATGCAGTGCTGCCAATACATAAGGCAAAAAATTATTGTGTTTGAGGTTACTGAATACATCGCAACTCTTTTTAACATCACTGTAAATACCCAGCAACAATCCGTTACTGTTCCATTTGCCTGAATCGCCAGGCAGGGCACTGGTTTGTATTATATAATGGGGAATATGATTTATTTCATCATATAATCCTCCATCGCCCCTGAATAAGGTTAATCTTATCCTGGCCGTATTATCATGCCTGTTTTTTTTTAGCAGCGCTGAAATTTCATTCTCCAGTTTTTCTGGTGTAAAATGTACTGGTATATTAAATTGAAAAAGGTTCATCCCTTTCCATAAACGGGCAAAGTGATCTTCGGCAAACTGTAATTTGCCATTACTGCTCTTCAGTGTTTCAAACAGTCCATCTCCAAAACGAAATCCCCGGTTATCAGCACTAATTACGGTTGCACCGTTCTTATACTGTTTACCATTGTAATTAAAATATTCCATCTGCCAAATATACTATTAACCCCTGTGCAAGTAAGGAGCCGTTGACAAAAAAGTCCCCCGGGTAAACCGGGGGACCATTCTTCATTACAGTTTTAGAGACCAAAGTTAAACGCTGAGCTGTTAAAGCTCTTCGTTTAAAATATTATGTTTTACGGCATACATTATTAAACCGGCCGTGCTTTTAGCGCCGGTTTTTACTTTTAGTTTATCCCGTATGGCTTCTACCGTACGTGGGCTGAGGTCTACCAGGTCAGCAATTTCCTTAGTACTTTTTTCCTCGCACATTAATCTAAGTATCAGCATTTCCTTTTCGTTCAACTGGGCTTCCTGTTGCATCATTTTTTGCGGGGTCATATCATTCCGCTGTTTCAGGTTGGTAAGCAAGGCTTTATTGGTGAGGGAATTAAAATAATATTCGTGTTCATAACAGGTTTTAATGGCTTCATAAATGATTTCACTGTCGCTGGTTTTAGACAGGTAACTGTTTGCCCCTATTTCCATTAATTTAGTGATCATACTATGGTCTTCAACCATGGTAAGCATGATAATTTTTATATGTGGGTATAGTTTTTTTATTTCCGGCAACGTGGCAATACCATCCATGATGGGCATCTGAATATCAAGTAGAATGACATCTACGGGTATCATTTTAAGCATATTCAGTAAATGCATACCGTTATCGGCTTCGGCAATGATCTTTATATCTTTTTTTATGCTTAATGCCGTTTTTACACCGGCGCGGTAAAGCACATGATCATCAGCAATAATTACTTTTATAGGTTCCCCGGTATTTTCATTCTGCGTCATAATAGCTCATTGCGTTTTAAAGTATTGAATTATAACCTTATAACGTAGGGCGCAAGTTCAAATTATATTCAATGATAATAAAGCGTGTAATTACCCTTTGTAGCAAATGGGGTTTTTACGTATAATTACGGGGAAATAAACGATTCCCAATTCACTTATTCATTAATTACAGCTTAAAGATTACATAAATCTGATTAATGCTGCAAAGAATAATTAAAAGAAAACTGGTATATGGGAAAAGAAAAGTCAATCTCAGGATATTTTAAATATTTTTAATAAATAAGGTTGAGGTTAACCAGGTTATTTATTTCTGTAACCTGATTAATGAACAAAATGTTGAAAATATATCCGTCACCCCGCCATATTGCCAAAACGTCTTTGAAGATGTAATTTTGGGTTTAGACCTCGCCTTAAAAATTTCGTGATACACTCAAAATAAAATGTCTTTGGAATAAATTTGTTTGAAATAAATTTGTTGAATAGTCATTTATTTCAAACTGGTTTAAGATTTTGTTGTTGGTAATATTTCTTGCCTTAAACCGAAAGTCGTAAATTTTGTTTTTGGTCTGATATGTTAAGTCTGTGTCAAAGAAAAAATAGCCATGTTTAGCTTTTGATATATTTGTTATAAAATAGTCTGTCGAAAGCAGGATAAAAAGTCTTTTTGTTGGTCTAACTATTATTTGAAAATTATTAATAACTGACTGGTTGCTGAATTGAGAACCACCTTCAGTTTTAGATTGCAAATAGTTATGCTGAAATGTATTTTCAAAGTTAATTATTCCATCAAATGCTGTTTTGAAAAACAAGGCACTGTTCAAACTTTCCGTTGTATTGTTTCTTAAAGATGAGTTGTTAATAATATTTTTATAAAATTGTCTTGAATATTCATTTTTTAGCCTTACTGTACCCTGCAAAAAAGGGACATATTTTTCTATCATAAAATTTAATGATAATAATTTATTATATTCAGGAAGGAAAAAATAAACGGATTGGGTACTGTTTTGTTGAATTAATAAGTTAGAAAAGTAGTTCCCTTTATTTTCAGAATAAATGCCGCCAATATTAAATTGAAACTGTTTATACAGGTTATTCATCAGGTAAAATAAGCTCATACTTTTACTTTGCTGAATTCGTAAACTAACTTCATTGGCTTTACTAATTCTATTAGAAATATATACAGGGTTCTCAACAAAATAATCTTCGGTAAATGGTTTTTGCCTGTAGCCCGTTGAAATTAATAGTGCAGAGTAATTATTTAGTTTATAGGCAACAGACAACCCTGGTTCTATTAAAAGATTGCTGGTATTTCTGATTATACCTGAATAATTGTATGATAAACGTTGATGCAGAAAAGATAAATTGATCGTAGGGGTAACCCTAAAACGTCTTAACTGAAACTTGTAATTGCCATTTACGTACATGTTTTTTTGTACATAGTTAAAATTGTTCCGAAACCCACCGACTGATGTAATGATGTTGCCATTAGTGCCTCTTAAATCAGAATTGAAGTCAATATATTTAAAATTTGAGCCTACTGTTAAGATATATTTTCCCTTTGCATTACTGCCTAATACATTTGTTTGAAGTAATAGGTTACTCTTCTGGTACCAACTTTTTTGATTATTTGAGAGGTAGGTTACCGGTTCAAATACTGCCGGTAAAAAACTTAATTGTTGTGGTGAGTTATTAAACGAATGCTTCGCAATAAATTGAAATGCTTTTTTTTGCGAAATTTTAGTTGTATAAATAATTGTTTGTTTAAAATAATTATCTTTTGTAGTTAATTCTGTATTGAAAGGGGTACTATTATTTTGAAGTACGTCATTTGAAGTATTGATATTCTCTCTCTTATATTGTACCGAATACTCCAATAAAGTTTTTTTTGATACGTTGTACTTAGCTTCCAGGTCGCCTCTTATTTGTTTTGGTTTTTTAACAATAGAATAGCTATCTGATGTGGTAAACTCCTGCCCGTTAATATTATTAGTGGCTATATTTAATTGCTGAGATGTAAGCCTGTCGGTAAGAAAATATAGATTGCTTTTTATGTTAAGATTCTTACTAATCTTAAATACAGCGTTATAACTACAAAAAAAAGAATTATTTATATTGCTTCTTTTCGGGTCAATGTCTGTATCAAAATATGTATCGGGTATATACTTTTTAGCCAATAGGTCTGCTTCTCTTAGTTGTTCAATATTTGGATTGTATGATAAATAATCAAAAGGTGTATTGTTAATACCAATATTATTATACGAAACTGTTGCAAATGATTTATACTTTTTTGAAATACCCAATATATTGGCAGAGGCGTCAATCGCCGTTTTTGAACCTAATATGCCTAATCCTAAATCAACACTACCCGAATAATCTGCTTTTTTCTTTTTTAGCGTTAAGTTCAAAGCCACTTTGTCACCACTTTCTATTCCTTTCAATAAAGGATTATCCGAATAGTTTTCTATGGCCTGAACCTGATCTACCATGTCTACATTTATATTCTTAGTTCCAATCGTATAGTTTGATGCAAATAAATCTTCTCCATCAAGTTTTACCGTTTCTACGGATTTACCTTTATACTTAATCTCACCTGTTTTTTCATTTACTTCAATTCCGGGAAGTTTCTTAATGACGTCCTGGATTTTCCTTTCTGACCCATCTCTATAAGCAGAAACATGGTAGCTGACCGTATCTCCTTTAATTTGAAAAGGTCGCACTTTTGCTGTTACAATTACATCCTGCAGTTGAACAATAGTGTCTTTTACTAATAAAAAATTGAGCAAGTAATTTTTTGTTGAGACGAAGCTATCAATAACATAAATTTCTTTTTGATATTTGTTTGCAGAAACTTCTATTACTAATTTTTTAAAAAATTTAGTTATTACAATAGAATAATAGCCATTTTTTGCTATTGTAAATTCTTTAATAAGTAAAGCATTTACAGAATCTTTAAATACAACATTTGCAAACGGAATCATTTCGCCTTTACTATTTTCTATTTTGCCGTTTATTGTCTGACAAATCAGAGAAAATGGAGAAAAGCAGAATAGTATAATTAAATTTTTAGATGGCATTTGTACTTAAAATTTGATCCCTTCTCCTGTTTGCAATTCCGGATAAAATATTTCGACAACATCGAGTTTTATTTTCGCACTGGCTTCATTTGATAATGTTCCATTCGACCTTGCCATTTTAATAAATTTATCAATAGTCACTCTATATTTAAGAACAAAATCATTCCAACTAATATAATTTTCTTTTTGAATGATTGGTAATTCCGGAACTTTGGAATAGTCGCTAACTACTTTTACTGCTTTCCACATAATAAAATTATCTCCTGATTTTACAGATAGTATCAACCCTGGCAATCCCCCGAATTTCCATGGGCCATCCTGCGCTTGTATGCTTTGTGTATAAAATGCTGTATAGTTTCTGCCCCTGAAAGTTGTAGTTGCCGAGAAACAACTAAAATCTAAAATTGTTGCCGTATCATTTGTAAGTGTCCATCTCATATTATTTAAACTATCAGTTACAAATAATTTGACATTCATAATATTTTCGGTAAAATAAGCTTTTTCATCTATTTTATTTTTTACAAAAATGCGTGTTTCAAAATTCTTTGCATCTTTATTTGGGATTATTTTAAAAAGTGAAATGGTGTCATTAATAAAAAGCTCTGCTTTTATAATATTATTTGAATTTAGTACTTCGTACTCAACCAGGTAATTTTGACCCAAAGCGGTTATATGGATTATCAGGAAAGAAATTAAAGTTATTTTTTTCATTTTATTTACTTTTTTTGTTTGAAAAACAGAGGTTATCCCATCAAAATTAAAAAATGTATTTGAGAGATAACCTCTTTTAACATGCTGGAGTTACGCTCCGGGAATTATAAGTGATAACAAAGCATATGCCTGGTTACAGGCCTGCTGAGTAGTGGTACAGGTACTACAGGTTACTGATATTGTCACCGTGCTTTGCCCACCTTCACCATTCGTCCAGGTAGCTGTAATAGAACATACTTTGGCAACGAAGGGCTCAATAATTGTTTTATCAATTGCTGGTTTTGATTTAATTTCCCTGGTATCACTAGTTCCAGCAAAAGATACTGTTGCAAATAATGCAACGAATGCAAATAACAATGAAATCTTTTTCATAATTTAATATTTAAGTTTTTTGTCAAATGGGAATACCCCTGTGCAGTTTGAATTGCTGCATTCTGTGGTAAAAATAATTTTCGTACCTGCATATTCTGTCGAAGTTCTTACTGTTTCAGGGTTTCTTAATGTCCTGTTTTGAACTGTCGAAGTTTGTAGTACTGCGATATTATTTATGCCAACATTTCTATTTTATATTGCTTCAATAAGATAGATAGGGAAGTTGGTGTTCTTGTACAATTGCCACAACTACACCTGGTACATATTCCTCCACTTAAATGAATACACTCCGTTGTTGAACTTGAACAACATTTTGTATTGCACGACGCCCCTGGTGCAGCTGTAGAAATTCCAATTTTATTCCCATTAATTTCAATCAAAGCAGTTGAAACAATATTTTGACCTCTGGCCCTTAAAAAACAGGAGCCTTTGTAAATGCCTGCTTCCAATGAAGGAAAAGAGGCTTTAGTATTTGAGTGCCTTTTAAGATTTTCCTGCCCATTTTTTAATAAAGAATCAACATGAATACATATTGCAGTAAGTGGCTTTATACTTTCACCAGTATCTGTTTCTATACTTCCGATAATAAATTTTTGAACTTTTACTGTTTTTCCCGGCAAAGTCGATATACTCACAATTGTTAAAAAAGTAAACAGTAATTTCAGAATCTGTTGTTTTAAAATAAATAAATCCACTATTGCAGGTGTTATAGTCGCAGGCAGATGTTTTACCGGGTTTGACTCAATAAAAAATAAAAATATTAACTGTTTTTTTAAGCGCATAAGACCTTAATTTTTATTTCATTTCTGCAAACCCCGGAATTTCGGGCCTTTGTAAGACATAATTCCGCTTTTAACTTAATAGTTACTTTTTATGGTGGTGACTTACCCTTATTAGCAGGTTTACCTGTAGTATAAATCGGGTACATATTAATTAAAATTGGGTACGGATTAAAATTCTGGATTAAAGATGAAACCCTTTACATTTAAAACCAATGGAAAAACAACAGAAAAAAGGAGATTTTTCTGAAATCTTATTAAATAAAAAAAAGTAGTATTGTGGAGTAAATTATTAACTTGAAACTTTCTTATTTTATTATATTACTTGGAACAGTAATGATTGTTTTTACATTTTTTGTAGCCATTGCATATAGAAAAAATGATAAACCAATTTATTACAGATATATTTTTACTTTTATTATTTTGGGTCTTCTATTATCTGCAAACAGTATAATAAACAATTTCGACATCTGGATATTTAATGAAAATATTCCACTTTTGATACAACAATCATTACAACTTATTCAATATTTAATGCTTGGTTTGTTTTTTAAAGAAGTATTAGCTAAATCTTCGTATATAAATAAAATAATATTATTATTTTATTTATCAATTACTATATATGTCACTTTAATGATTATCATGTTTGTATCAGAGATTGAAATTAAACCCATTATTTCATCAAGCTTATTCTTACTTATTTTCTACTTTTTTTATGTAAAGGACTTAATGAATAATAAACCATTTTTAATACTTGTCAAATCTTCATCATTTTGGATAACTATTGGAATTTTTTTTTATTCATGTATTAGTTTCCCTGTAAGTTCTTTAATTCCTTTTATTCCAAAAAACCATGAATATATTAACCTTCGTGGACAAATTTTTTCTATTACTAATATGTCTCTTATAGTTCTGTATCTTTTTATTTTAAAAAGTTATTTATGCTTAAAGCACCCACAGAATTTGTAATAATATTTATTATAATTTCGGTTATTCTTATACTGGCCCTGGTAGTATTTATAACAATAATTATTTACCGATACCAGCAAAAACAAAATGCGTATTACAAAGATATAGAAAGCCTTAAAGCATCCCATGAAAATACACTCCTTCAGTCTCAGTTAGAAATACAGGAGCAAACCTTTCAACATATATCCAGGGAGATACACGATAATATTGGCCAGAAACTTACCCTTGCCAAACTGCATCTTAATACACTTAACTATGCAGAAACGGGTAAATCCATATTGCAGGTTAATGATTCAGTAGATATGATCAGTGAAGCTATAAATGACCTGAGTGATTTGAGCCACAGTATGAGCAGCGAGATTATTTTGAATAACGGCCTCATTAAAGCATTAGAGTTTGAAGCGGCCCAGTTGACCAAATCGGGAAAATATAAAATCAGTTTTTCAGCAACCGGCAGACCCATTTTTATGAATGCCAATACAGAGTTGGTTCTGTTCCGGATAGTACAGGAATCGCTCAACAATATTGTAAAACATGCACATGCGTCGGCCATAGATATTAACCTTCATTACAATACCTTTTTACTTACCATGGAGATAAATGATAATGGTATGGGATTTTATACAGATATGCCAGGTACCGGAACCGGTTTAAAAAACATAAAGAAACGGGCGGGCATGTTAAAAGGGGATTTAAAGATTACCAGTGCCCCCCAAAACGGAACTAAGATTAAAATTGAAATACCGATCTATGAAAACAACCCCGCTGTTTAAACTCATCCTGGCAGATGACCATATTCTTTTAAGGGACGCCCTGGCTAACCTGATCAATAATTTTGATGAATTTACCGTAATCGCTTCTGCTGCTGACGGCAGTGAGGTGGTGCAAGCCATAGAAAAAGGATGCAACGCAGATATTATACTTATGGACCTGAACATGCCGAAAATGGATGGGTATGAAACGGCAAGATGGATAGCACAACACTGTCCCGGTATAAAAATACTCATCCTTACCATGTATGACAGTGAAATAGCGCTCATTCGATTATTACAGGTTGGTGTAAATGGATTCTTAAAAAAAGATATTCATCCTTCTGAATTAAAAGAGGCTTTACTTACGGTGGCAGAGGGAGAATATTATTATTCCAATCAAACCACGGTAAAAATAGCATCGCTCTTTCGGAAAAAAACAGATAAACACTCTGCTTTGGAAAGATCAATCTTAACCGATTCAGAAATTGAATTTTTAAAAATGGCCAGTACAGATATGACCTATAAAGAAATTGCCCGGGCCATGCAAATGACACCCCGCCAAATTGATAGCTACCGTGACAGCCTGTTTACAAAATTAGATGTAAAAAATCGTGTAGGCCTGGCTATTTATGCTGTTAAAAACGGGATAGTTACTTTCTGAATTTAAAAAGCCGGGGTACCTGCATTGATTACTCAATCAGTTTATTCCGCATACCATACATGATAAGCCCTCCAATGGTTTTGGCATCTACCTTGGTTTTCATATTCTGCCGTATGGTTTCAATAGTACGTGGACTCAGAAAGATGATCTTGGAGATCTCCTCCGTGGTTTTATCTTCTGACAGCAGCTGCAATATCTTCAGTTCTTTTTCATTAAAGTGTACCGGGGTATTGCTGCCATAGTGCTGCCGCACATTTTTTTTCTGCATCAGTTTACCCATTACCGCCTTATTCACCAACTCGTTGAAATAGAAATCGTCGTTCATGCAGGTAAGTATGGCCTCATATATTTCTTCCGGATCGGTGGTCTTTGTTAAATAGGCATTGGCTCCCATTTCCATCATCTTGCTGATCATTTGCTGATCGTCGTACATAGTGAGCACAATGATCTTTATATCCTCATATTCTTTACGGATAAGCTGAATACCGTTGATGCCATCAATTTCCGGCATCCTGATGTCCATTAACAGAACTTCCGGTTTCTTAATAGCAATTTTATGCATCATATCCTTGCCATCCTCGGCCTCCCACAACATTTTAAGGTTGGTTTTGCCTGCCAGGGCCATTTTTATTCCATCCCGGAAGATCTTGTGATCGTCGGCAATGGCGATCTTAATTAACTGGTCGGTACTCATAGTATTAGCAAATGGGGTTAGTATTAAAACTTGTTCAAGTTACAATTTTCATTTTACTTCAAATTATTCCTGTATAAAAAAGGCTATTATATTTCAAATGCAGGCGAATTTGAATTTATTTATGAAATCTTACATAGTAGTTTTACGCACCTATTACTCGTTAATATACCCTTCGCACATGCACAAATACGCTAACAAAAAGTAATTCCAGCAAAACCAAAATCGGGCATTAATGCTCTATTACAGGTTCCTGGCCTGCACTACATTTGTACCAGTTGATTGACATTGGTTACGATAATGTTCCATATCCAAATATCCAATAGAAATAAAGAAAATTTCCAATTATCCTGTAATAACCTGTTTGTGCTTTGTTATCGGTGTCAATCAACTCTATTTTTTACAGCCCCGTTTTAAATCCAATATACACACCTGAAATACAGCGGTAAAGTACTTTTCCACATAGGTCAGTAACTTTTTGCCGTTTTTTATCCGTTCAACTCAGGATCTAATATTATGCCAACAAATCAAAAAAACCGGCAAATAAAGACCCATTCCAACCACTACTTTATTGTAATAGTAAAATTGCTATAGTAAAGCTACGATTTACTCAATAGTAATATTACTATTTTCATTTCGTATTTTTACTCAATAATTAAGCGTTATTTTACCATTTTTTTCTGCTTAAATCCTCTATGGTATTGTATTTTACTCAAAATAGCAGTTCTAATCCATGATGAAGGGGCTTGTCAGGTTTTTGCTTTTGGTGGAAGTTTACACCTGAAACAATTACTTAGAAACCTTAAAACTAAATTATTATGTGTTCAGACATCATGGAATTACTAGTAGATTATTAATTAATATTTTTTTGATTTTGCTGTGTATTAGTTATTTTTGATAAAATAGTCAATTATCCTTCAAAATCTAAAATATATTACTTACGCTTCTGAATTATTACCTTTTTTCATTTGTCTAATATTCTTTAATAGGATTATTACAAAAGAAAAGAAGGTATTTTTTTTATATGCAAGTATTATTGCAATACTTATAGTTATAGGGGTCACATTAAGATATTATTATGAAAATAAAGAGGCTTATTACATTGTAGTAAGAATTTACAATATACTTGAATATGCTCTACTCGCCTATTACTTTTCTTTACATTTAAGAAATAAACTAATTAGGAATATTCTATTATTCTCTCCTTTTGCTTTCACTATTTTTTGCATTTATAATTTTAGTAGTACCATAGAACCTGCTTTGCCTTTTATTCCACTTTCTGTTGAATATATTATATTTATTATTTTTATAATTTATTTCTTCTTTGAGGAAATGCAAAAAAGTGTTGCCGAGCCAATTTATCAGAGAGCGATATTTTGGATAGCTGTTGCATTTATCATCAATTTTTCCGGCAATTTCTTTTTGTTTATTTATGGGAAAAATAGTTATGATGACGATTCATTTAAAAGGCAATATACCATAATATATACTACAATAACTTTACTTAAAAATCTACTCTTATGTATTTCTGTTTTCATTAAAGAAAATAATGAAAGTCTCTCCACTGATAACCATATTGATATTGACTTAGATACATTTCACCCTATTAAGAACAAAACATAACAGCAAATACCTACAATGTTTTTTTTACAGGCCAGCAATAATTCAACAGGAATAACTTCAGCCCTGTTTCTGGGAACTATGGGTATGCTTACGCTGGCCATTGCCATTGTTGGTTTTGTTATTTTTCACCAGCGAAAAGTAATCCGTTATAATAACCAGTTAAAAAAATTAGAGGAAGAAAAACAACAAATACTATTAAATGCCTCCATCCGCTTCCAGGAAGAAGAACGTAACCGTATAGCAGCCGACCTGCATGATGATGCCGGCCCCCTGTTGGCCACTGCCCGGCTTTACCTGAATGAGAACCTGGTTAACCAGGAAAAGGCACAACAGCTGCAAAGCATTTTCAGCGCCAAGCAGATCCTGGATGATGCCATTTTGCTGATCAGGAATATCAGTCATAGCCTGATGCCCCCCACCCTTAAGAATTTTGGACTGGAAAGCGCAGCTACCGACCTTTTTCAGAAAATCGGCGCCAGCGGGAGTTTAAATGCCAGCGCCCGTTTTCATGATTACCGTACCCGGCTTAAAGTTGAACAGGAATTATTGGTGTTCCGCATTATACAGGAACTGGTCAATAATATCCTTAAACACAGTAACCCCGGCTTTATTCATTTAACACAGAATATCAGCGGCAATAAAATGTATTTCCGGATTCACCATGACGGTACGGGCATTGTGCAAACTGACTTTGAAAAGTTGAACCACAGTACCCTTGGCCTGGGGCTTAAAAATATTGCCAGCCGGATAAAAGTACTCAACGGAAAGATATTCTTTGAAATTGACCCCAGTAAAACATATTATAAAGTGACCATAGAAATTCCCAGGGAGCCTGCCATTTAAAAAACCTGAAGGCTTTTCTGAATTCAGTGGAATCTTACCATATTCATTTCATGACCCGAAAAATCACATTCCTTTCACAAATGAATTTTCTTTTCCGTAATTTTACTATAGCACCAGAATTATGAATGAAATTAAAGTTGCTATTGCAGACGATCATAAGATTTTCAGGAAAGGGGTGATCCTTTCCATGCGTTCATACACGAATATAAAATTTGTTATGGAGGCTGAAAATGGCGAAGAACTTTTAGAAAAGATACCTGAAGCCGAACCTGACGTAGTTTTATGTGATCTGAAAATGCCCATTAAAGACGGTATAGACACTACCAAACTTATTACTAAAAATTTTCCCAATATCCGTGTTATCATTCTTACTATGTATGAAGATGAACGTTTTGTTGGCCACCTGATGGACTGTGGTGCTGCCGGCTACCTTTTAAAAAGTACCGAACCGGCCGAAATAAAACGGGCCATTATGGATGTAATGCGTACCGGATTCTACCTCAACCCGTTTGTAAATAAAGTGCTCATCAAAAAAAATTACTCCAAACAAAAATTTAATCCCTCACTTACCACAGAAGTGGTATTGAGTGAGCGGGAAAAAGAGGTACTCACCCTGGTTTGTATGGAATTTACGGCTTCTGAAATAGCATCAAAAATGGACATTAGCTCCAGAACAGTTGAAGCGATTAAAGACAGGTTAATGGAACGGTTTGGCGTTAAAAATTCGGTGGGATTGGTATTTTATGCAATGAAAAATTCGCTGATCGATTAACCGGATAACAGATACCCTGATCAAAACAATCCAAATAACTTTGAATCAATACTCGTGATTATCTGCCCCAGGTGTTCTTCATTTTCTGCAAATTTATTTTTATCGGCATCAATGATCAATAACGGACCTTCTTTGTAATTGTCTATCCAGTTATTATAAAATTCATTTAGTTTTTTCAGGTAATCCAGGCGGATATTTTCTTCATATTCCCTGCCCCTTTTTTGAATTTGAGCTACCAGGGTAGGAACCGATGCCTTTAAGTAAATGATCAGGTCCGGAGGCTGAACCATTGTCTTTAAAGTTTCGAAAAACTTATAGTAATTATCAAAATCGCGTTTGGTCATAAGCCCCATATCATGCAGATTAGGCGCAAAAATATTGGCGTCTTCATAAATGGTCCTGTCCTGTATCACCGTTTCGGTACCATGATGAATTTCCAGCAATTGGTTCAGCCTGCTGTTTAAAAAGAAGATCTGAAGGTTGAAGCTCCACCTGGGCATGTCCTCATAAAAATCATTCAGATAAGGGTTATGATCCACATCTTCAAACTGGGGTATCCACTTATAATGCTTACTCAGCATTTCTGTCAATGTGGTTTTGCCGGCACCAATATTTCCGGCCACCGCAATATGCTTTGGTTTTTTTGTTTTTGCCATTAGTACTTACTTTTACCCAACCAAAAAAAAGTCAGCCCGTCACTGACGTTTGCACAAAATAATAAATAATCGTTTCAAAAAATCAATTCGTTAATAATACTTTAACCCAATAGCCTGCCGTACCAGTAGCATTGTAGCCGCAGCACTCTTATTGGCCTTTTCAGCCCCCTGTTCCATTATAAGTTTAAGCCGGTTTTCATCCTTTAAAATAGCCTCTGCCTTTTTACGTATTGGGGAAATAAAATTCACCATATCTTCGGCCAGTTGTTTTTTCAGATCCCCATATCGAATAGAACAGTTATTATAATCTTCTTCAAATTTTTGTAATACCTCTTCCCTGCTGACCAGTTTCATCAACAAAAATACATTTTCAATATAATCCGGTTTAGGAGAATTCTTTTCAACCGGCCCGCTGTCTGTTTTTGCTTTCATTACTTTTTTTCTGATCAACTCATCATCATCAGCCAGATATAAGGTCGCCATCTGGTTTTCGCTTTTACTCATTTTTCCGGCTCCGTCCAGGCTGGGTACTTTTACCAAATCCTGATTATAATTAAATGCCTTTGGCTCCGGAAATACAACTCCATAGCGGTGATTAAAACGGTTTGCAAATGTTCTGGCCATTTCCAGGTGTTGTTCCTGATCTTTACCAACAGGCACATACTTTGCCCGGTGTAAAATAATATCCGCTGTTTGTAAAACCGGGTAGGTTAATAATCCGGCATTTACATTTTCGGGATTTAACCGCACCTTATCTTTAAAAGTGGCTGTTTTCTCCAACTCGCCCTTATATGCCATCATATTTAAATAAAGATAAAGTTCGGCGGTTTCATGTACATGACTCTGGCAATATAAAGCTACTTTATCCGGATCCAGGCCACAGGCAATATTCTCTGCCAATACCCGGTGCACATTAGCTTTTAACTCCTTAGTATCCGGATGTGTTGTCAATGAATGCAGGTCTGCTACCATATAAAAGCATTGAAATTCATCCTGCATTTTTACATAATTTCTTATGGCCCCAAAATAATTGCCCAGGTGTAAAAATCCGGTCGGCCGGATGCCACTCATTACTATTTCCTTTTTCTTATCCATAAGGAAGCGAAGATAAGCAAAGAAGACAGTTGACAGAAGACCATTGCCCTATTTTCCATTCATATGAATAATCTGCCATTTGCCATCCCGGTGGCCATCGGGAGCCAACTATCAGTTATATTTGTTTTATGGAAGTAAATGATGCTTTAGTAGAAAAACTAGCCAACCTGGCAAGATTAAAGTTTGATGATACTGAAAAAACTGCCATCAAAAACGATCTTCAAAAAATGATCCAATTTGTTGAAAAACTCAATGAACTGGATACTACCGGAGTTGAACCTTTATTGCATATAAGCGACAATGTGAATATTTTAAGAACCGATGAGGTAAAAGGAAGTATTACCCGGAAGGAAGGCCTGCAAAGTGCTGCCGTTCACAATGAGCAGTTTTTTAAAGTACCGAAAGTGATAAAAAAATAATTTTAAATTATACGTTAATTATGCAAGGCATTATACATCTTGAAGATATTCGGAAAAGTTATTACCTGGGTAAAAACGAACTCCAGGTATTAAAAGGCATTTCTTTGGATATTCTTAAAAATGAATATGTGGCTTTAATGGGACCAAGCGGTTCCGGAAAATCTACTTTAATGAATATTTTGGGTTGCTTAGATACAGCATCAGCGGGTAAATATGTATTAAACGGAAAAGATGTTAGCCGGATGCCGGATAATGACCTGGCAGAAGTACGAAATAAAGAAATTGGGTTTGTTTTTCAGCAGTTTAATTTATTACCCCGCTTAACCGCTGCAGAAAATGTTGCCCTTCCATTAGTTTATAGTGGTATTGGTAAAAAGGAAAGGATAGAAAGGGCAATGGAGGTTCTGGTAAGAGTAAAACTCGATGACCGCAGTCATCATAAACCTAATGAATTAAGCGGAGGCCAGGCCCAGCGGGTGGCGATTGCCAGGGCTTTGATAAATAATCCATCAATCATTTTAGCGGATGAACCAACAGGAAATCTTGATTCTAAAACCTCGTATGAAATAATGGATATTATCGGAAAAATACACAATGATGGCAATACCGTAATAATAGTAACACATGAAGAAGATATATCTCACTATGCCCACCGGGTAATCAGGCTTAAAGATGGTTCAATAGAAAGTGACAAAGTGAATGCAGACCCGGTAACAAATTCTGTTCCTGCATAATTTTTGATCTGTATTATAAACTTATCCCGATATTTTTTGTTGCTTTACACTACAAAATTTGTATAAAATTTATGGCACTGAAAATATACACAAAAACAGGTGATCTTGGTAAAACAAGTTTAATTGGCGGCACAAAGGTTGCCAAAAGCAACATACGGATTGAAGCCTACGGAACTACAGATGAATTGAACTCGTATATCGGTTTAACAGGAGATCATCTTCACCACGAACATTCAAAGATCATTTTAAAAGAAATTCAGGACCGCTTATTTACGATCGGCTCTTCCCTGGCCTGCGACCCTGAAAAAGAACCATTAATGAAAATCCCTGATTTGAAGGAAGCCGATATTGAACTGTTAGAAATGGAAATGGATAAGATGAATGAGGTGTTAACACAAATGAGATCTTTTATACTGCCAGGGGGCCATATAGCCATTTCTACGGTACATGTTACCCGTTGTGTATGCCGGCGTGCAGAACGTCTGTGTGTAAATATGAAGGAAAATAATTTATTTGTAGATCCGCTTGTACTAAAATATCTGAACCGCTTAAGTGATTACCTGTTTGTATTGGCCAGGTTTACAGGTCACTTATTGAAAGTAGAAGATATACCTTGGATGCCAAGGGTTAAATGATCTTTCCATCTTTCATCAGCAAAATCCTGTCGCTCATTTTTGCCAGTTCTTCATTATGTGTTACAATTAAAAATGTTTGATGGAACTGATTGCGCAGATCAATAAACAATTGATGTAATTCCTTTGCCTTTGCACTGTCCAGATTGCCTGTTGGTTCATCTGCCATGACTATAGAAGGGCCGTTTATTAAAGCCCTTGCCACTGCCACCCGTTGCTGTTCTCCTCCCGAAAGTTGCTGTGGCTTGTTCTCCAAACGGTTACCCAGGCCTAAAGTTTTCAACAATTCTGCAGCTTTGAAAGACACTTCTTTCTTTTTTCCGCCGCCAATCCAGCCGGGGATACAAACATTCTCCAGCGCCGTAAACTCCGGCAAGAGGTGATGAAACTGAAAAACAAAACCTATATGTTTGTTTCTGAAAGCAGATAATTTTCTTCCGGTCAGGGTTTCAATATGTTGGCCATTTAATATTATCTCTCCGCTGTCTGCTTTATCTAATGTGCCCAAAATGTGCAGCAACGTGCTTTTCCCTGCACCCGATGAGCCTACAATACTAACAATTTCACCCTTGGATACCGAGATATCAACCCCTTTTAACACGGGTAAATGATCATACTGTTTATAAATATTTTTAGCCGTTAACATGCTTCGAAAATAGTTAATAATTGCAAGTTTCAAGCTCAAATACAAAGACTTTGGTCTTTTATTCCACTGTTTAAAATAAATCCCGGATTTTCCCGTTTAAAAAACACTTTTGGTTATTTCGTATGAACATATACATTTGCAAAAAATTAAACCCTTTTAGAAGATGTTCTGGACACTAGAATTAGCCTCCCATTTAGAAGATGCGCCCTGGCCGGCAACAAAAGATGAATTGATTGATTACTCTATTCGCAGTGGCGCTCCTATTGAAGTTGTAGAGAATTTACAGGAACTGGAAGATGAAGGGGAGATTTATGAAGGCCTGGATGATATATGGCCGGATTACCCTAGCCAGGAGGATTTCTTTTTTAATGAGGATGAATATTGATCACTGATCCATGTAAACAATAAGATTTTTCTGATAAAGTAGCTGCTTATCAAAGCAGCTTTTTATATCGCCGGTGTTGCTAAACCGGAATAGCAGAGCAACGAAATCAAATCCGTTTTTTTAATCCTTTGATCTATTTTTCCATTTGATCTATAACAGCCGCTGTTACACCGGTAAAAGAAAATCCACCGTCGTGAAAGAGATTTTGCATGGTTACCATTTTTGTCATGTCGCTGAACATCATCACACAGTAATTTGCACAATCATCTGAACTGGCGTTGCCTAAAGGACTCATTTTTTCTGCATACTTCATAAATCCGTCAAATCCTTTTACCCCGCTGCCGGCCGTTGTTCGCACCGGTGATTGTGAAATGGTATTAATCCTTACCTGTTTTTTTACACCATAATGATATCCAAAACTCCGGCTTATACTTTCCAGTAAAGCTTTTGCATCTGCCATTTCATTATAATCCGGAAACACACGTTGAGAAGCAATATAGGTTAAGGCTACTACACTGCCCCATTCATTTATTGCATCCATTTTCATGGCTGTTGCCAGAACCCGGTGCAAGCTTACTGCGGAAATATCCAATGACCTGGAATTGAATCCATAATCAATTTCGGTATAATGTTTCCCTTTACGAACATTAATACTCATCCCTATTGAGTGCAGAATAAAATCTACCCCGCCGCCAAAATGCTCCATGGCTTTCGTCATCAGGTTGGTTACCTCTTCGTTGCTGCTCACATCGCAGGGAATTACGGGCGCATTTACTGTTTCTGCCAGCTTATTTATTTCCCCCATCCGCATGGCAACAGGTGCATTGGTTAAAATCAATGCTGCCCCTTCTTCATGGCAGCGTAAGGCGGTTCGCCATGCAATAGACCTATCGTCCAATGCGCCAAAAATGATCCCTTTTTTCCCTTTTAACAGATTGTAAGCCATAATTAAATCATTTTAATGATTGAGTTGGTAAAAATAGCACTCTTATCTTTTAAAGAAAAACTCTTTACAATGAAATATTAAAAAACTAAAAATAAACATGAACAAAAAATACTTAACCAATGTGCCGGTACGTAATATAAAAATTATCCCTTAGGCCTTCCCCGAACTTTTTATTTTGGATAAATACAGAGGTATTGTATACTAAAATCATTGTTATTACTGATATAACTAAAAGTGAATTTTAAGGGTATAAATTCTCCTTTATTTAATTACCTACCATTTCCCTTGCATTCTGTAATGCAGCAGCAGTAGGTTTTTCACCACTCATCATTTGGGCAATAGTGGTAATCCGTTCATCATTGTTTAACAGGCGTACAGACGTAACAATTTTATCCTTCTCAATAGCCTTATAAACAAAATAATGAGCATCAGCCTTTGCAGCAATCTGCGGTTGGTGTGTAATGGAGATCAGCTGGTGTGAACCGGAGAGTTCCTTCATGATATTACCCACTTGTTTGGCCGCTTCACCGCTGATGCCTGTATCAATCTCATCAAAAATCAGTGTAGGCAACTGCAGTTTTTTTGCAACCAGCGATTTAATGCACAACATTAACCGGCTTAACTCACCACCACTGGCCACTTTACGTAACGGTTCAAACCGGCTGCTTTTGCCTTCCTGTCCGGACGGCAGGTTGGCATCAAATAAGAATTCAATCTTATCAATACCATAATCACTCAATACATCCAATGGTTGTGCATCGGCTGTAAACCTGGCATTAGGCATACCAACACCGGTCAGTAATTTATTTACGTTCTCTTTTAATGGTTTAATAGCGCTTTTGCGATTGGCAGAAATAATGGCTGCTGACTGTTCACATTGCTGCTTCAATGCTTTAGTCTGAATATCTTTTTGAAGAATGACTTCATTAATATTAAAAATATCTTTCAGCTTTTGCTGCAATTCATCTTTTAACAATAAAAGTTCATGGGTAGAATTTATGCCATGCTTCTTTTGTAATCTATACCCCAGCGAAATCCGGTCATTAACCAGTTGAATACGCCCGGTATGATATTGTACGCTGTTATTGATATGCTCAAGCTCATCTGCAATATCTGCCAATTCCAATTGGGAACTTTGCAGGCGCTTTGCAAGATCTGCGATACCGGTATGATACACGTGAAGCGAATGCAGTTTATTATACAGCGTTTTCAATTGCTGTACCAGCGGCAGTTCACTTTCTTTCAGGTCAAAATAAATAGCGGTGAGTTGCTGTTTTATACTTTCCGCATTACTTAACAGTTTTAATTCAGATTCCAATTCTTCCAGCTCATTTTCTTTAAAATCTGCTTCTGCCAGTTCATCAAACAAAAATTGATTATAATCCAATGCAATATTGGCTGTCGCTTGTTTCGATTGTAACCCCGTAAGTTCCCTGTTAGCCTGTTTGTATTGATGAAATACCTCCTGGTAATGCTCCAACTCAACGGAATTGCAGGCCAATGCATCTAAAACTTCGAGCTGAAAATCAGATGAGCTTAATTCCAGAGTGTCAAACTGCTGATGAAGATCTACCAGCAACGCACTGAGTGTTTTAAGCTGGCTAAGGTTTACCGGAGTATCATTTATAAATGCCCTTGATTTACCATTAACAGATATTTCCCGCCGAATCACCAACTCGTCTTCGGCATCCAAATCATTCTCTTTTAAAAATGCCCTGATAGAAGTTTTATTCATGGCTTTAAATGAGCCTTCCACAACACATTTCCTTTCTTTTTGCTGTAACACGGTGCTATCGGCCCTTTCACCCAAAATCAAACTTAATGCCCCCAATAAAATACTTTTTCCGGCACCGGTCTCACCTGTAATGATATTAAGCTTTCCTGAAAATTCTATTTCCAGTTCATTAATAATGGCGTAGTTCTGTATGTTTAATTTTTGTAGCATATTATTAAGTAACAGGGAGGCAAATTAGCAAATAAGCTACATCTGCCAATAATTTATATAAAAAAGAGTCCGCAAAGTGCGGACTCTTTTCCGTCCGCCGGCATCAGCCGGCGGACAATATCTTGTAACAGGGGTATCCCGTTTTTATTTGACTACCACCGAATTATTCAAATCAACATCCACTAAAATACGTCCGCAGTTTTCACAAACCATGATCTTTTTCCGCAGTTTAATTTCGCTCTGTTTTTGAGGAGGAATAGCATGAAAACATCCGCCACAACTGTCTCTCTCAACAGCCACCACAGCCAACCCGTTACGGTAATTTTTACGGATACGGTCATAACTCATTAGTAAACGTTCGTCCACATGCTTACGGGCAGCGTCTGCGTCCTTATTATAATGTTTTTCTTCTTTTTCTGTTTCGTTGATGATCTTTTCAAGCTCCCCTTTTTTGCCGGTAAGATTTCCTTCTTTATTGCTTACGGCCTTCTTTGCCAATTCAAGTTGTTTTGCTTTTTCTGCTATCTCTTCGGTTGCATCTTTAATATGTTTTTCACAAAGCTTTACTTCCAGGGTCTGCATTTCAATTTCCTTGTTGATGGCTTCAAACTCACGGTTATTTTTAACATTATCACTCTGCTTTTCGTATTTTTTAACCAGGGCTTCCGCTTCTTTTATACCCTCCTTCTTTTGTTCAATAAATTCCTGTATTCCGTTAATCTCTTCCTCTACACGGGTTTGCCGTGCATGTAATCCTTCAATTTCATCTTCCAGGTCTTTTACCTCCATCGGTAATTCACCTTTCAGGATCTGAATTTCATCCAGCTTACAATCTACTTTTTGTAAAAGTACCAGTGAGCTTAATTTTTCTTCGATAGAGAATTCTTTAACTGCGGCCATTTTTAATTAAAAGTTTGATATTTGAAATTACAGGAAGTAATGTACCGGGTTGGTTTTTACCCCTGTTTTTAGGACGGCAAAGGTAGGGAATTTTTGACTCAAAATATCAAATAAAAGGTCGATGGTGAACTGCTCACTTTCATAATGGCCAATATCGGCTATTACCAGCCTTTCATTGGCATCAAAAAACTCATGGTACTTCATATCGGCTGAAATGTAGAAGTCAGCCCCTGCCGCCACGGCTGCCCCAATTAAAAAACTTCCGGCACCACCACAAAGGGCTACTTTTTTAACTGGTTTACCCTTTAAAGCAGTATGTTTTATTACTGAAAGCCCAAATTCCCTCTTTAACAATCCAAGGAATTCAACCTCATTAACAGGCCCAGGCAACTCACCAATCAAACCGCTTCCCAGCTGCTTGTTTTGGTTCTCCAGAGCAACAATATCATACGCAACTTCTTCATATGGATGTGCAGCCATCATAGCATTAAGAATATTTTTCTCCATCCAGGCAGGAAATATCATCTCCAGCTTCATTTCCTCTTCAATATGCCTTTCCCCTACCTTACCTAAAAAGGGATTGGTCCCTTTGCCAGGTTTAAATGTTCCCTGTCCCTGGGTATTAAAACTACACTCGCTGTAATTACTGATATGGCCGGCGCCTGCTTCAAAGATGGCAGAGCGGACTTTTTCTGCATGTTCAGCAGGAACAAAACTGAAAAGTTTCTTCAGAATACCCTTTTTGGGCTGAAGAATATTCCTGTTTACCAATTCCAGTTTATTGGCAATAGCTGCATTAACGCCATGCAGTACATTATCCAGGTTGGTATGAATGGCATAAACAGCAATATCATTTTTAAGGGCAGAAATCACTGCCCTCTCCACATAATTCTTCCCGTTGATCTTTTTCAAACCCCCGAAAATGATAGGGTGATGTGCCACAATAAGGTTGGCTTTTTTATCTTTTGCTTCCAACACTACTTCTTCGGTTGCATCCAGTGTAGTGATGATACCGGTGCAATCCCAATTACTGTCTCCTGTAATTAATCCGGCATTATCGTAGCTTTCCTGTAAATCAGCAGAAGCCACTGACTCCAGAAAAGATGTAATATCTTGAATCTTCATTTTACTTTTTTATTACATGAAATTAACTGAACTGTATAACGATTACAAAACAAAGATGCAAAAAATTGCTGATCTTAAATATGCCTCGGCGGTATTGCAATGGGACCGGGAAACCTATTTACCTACCAAAGGCAGCGCCATACGTGGCAGGCAGATAGCTACACTCAGCGAAGTTGCACATCAACAATTTACTGATGACAGGACTGGTGCATTGCTAAATGAACTCAATACAAAAAATGATTTAAGTGACAGGGAAAAAAGAAATGTGCAGCTCAGCCTGGAGGATTACAACAAAAATAAAAAGTTGAGCAGCGGTTTTGTCCGTACAATGAGCGAGACCGTCAATAGAAGTTTTCATGCCTGGGTGCAGGCTCGTAAAGAAAATTCCTTTGCCACTTTTCTACAACCGCTTGATAAACTGATACAGTTAAAAAAACAGGAAGCTGACATGCTGGGTTATGATCATCACCCTTACAATGCGTTAATGAACGATTATGATAAAGGCCTAACCGTTGCCATTACTGATAAAGTTTTTGCGGATCTGAAACCGCGATTATCTGCCCTGCTTGATACCATTAAAAATAAAACCCAGGTTAATAGTTCATTCCTGCACCAGTATTTTGACAAAGGCATCCAATGGCAATTTGGTATTGATATTTTAAAGCAGATGCATTTTGATTTTGAAGCAGGGCGGCAGGACATCAGTGAACATCCCTTTACCACAAATTTTAATACCGATGATGTACGGGTAACCACCAGGATTGTTGAAAATGATTTTGGCAACATGACCTGGAGCTGCATGCATGAAGGCGGGCATGCTTTGTATGAGCAGGGCTTACCGGCAGATGAATACGGCCTGCCCCTCAGTGAATATTGCAGCTTAAGTATTCATGAAAGCCAGAGCCGTCTCTGGGAAAATTGTGTAGGCAGAGGTTTGCCTTTCTGGAAACACAATATTAAACTGCTTAGAAAAAAATTTCCTAAACAGTTTAAGGTAATAACGGCAGAACAATTTTACCATGGTATTAATAAAGTACAGCCCTCTTTAATACGCATTGATGCCGATGAACTCACTTATCATTTTCATGTGATGATACGATATGAGATAGAAAAGTTGCTGATTGAAGGAACGATTAAAACAAAAGATATTCCGGCATACTGGAACGAACACTATGAAAAGTACCTGGGTATAAAAGTACCAGATGATATAAGCGGATGTTTGCAGGATGTACACTGGAGCCATGGCAGCTTTGGTTATTTTGCCACTTACAGCCTTGGCAGCCTGTATGCTGCACAATTGTATACTTCAGCCACCAACGAAAATACAGCCCTGGAAAAAGAGATAGCTGCCGGAAATACTCAAAATTTATTGTACTGGCTGAGGCAACATATTCATCAATACGGCCGTTATTATACCTCGGAGGAACTGTGTAAGAAAGCTACCGGAGAAACCTTAAACAGCGATCATTTTATGAATTATGCCCATAAAAAATATTCGGGAATCTACAAAGCATAAAAATTATATGCAATGAAAAAAATAATATCCAGATCGGTCCTTTTTTTTATTATCGCCTATACAATGATGGCCGTTTTAAATGGCTGTGCTAAAGCTGCAATAGAAGCCGTACAGCAAACCGCATTGGAAAAACAATTTGAGGACAATATTCTTAATCAAAATTTCAGGGTAAAACTTGCAACGGATAATGGTACCGATCTTAGTTCCCAATATACCGGATATACGTTCAGGCTTTTAAAATCAACAACCTATAATGGAGCCATGACGGCTGAAAAAAATGCGGTTACCTACACCGGTAACTGGAGTTGTAATGATGATTTCAGTAAACTCGTTATCAGTTTACCCGCTTTGCCGGTTGAATTTATTTTTTTAAGCCGGGAATGGAAGTTTACCAAAAAAGCACTTCCCGTTATGGAACTTGCACCCTGGGGTACTTTAGAGCCCAAGATATTACATATGGAAAGGTTTTAAAGAAATTATCTCTTTAGATTACTAACCAGGTCCACATACTGCTGCATAGCTTCCTCTTTTGATTTTCCCTGTAATGAAGACCAGGCTTCATATTTGGCTTTATTCACAAAGTCGAAAGGGTTGGACGGGGCTTCCCCGCTAACATCTCCCTCGGTTGACTGTTTATATAAAGAATATAATTGCAGCAGAATGTCGTTTGATGGCTTTTCGCTTAATGATTTACTGTCGATGATCGCTTTTTCAAATTGATCTTTTAAGTCCATAATTTTTTTTGCGAAGCTACTTAAAGAGATTTATCTGAAGTGAATATTATTCGAAGGTTTGATTCAACCGGTTTTTACAAGTTTCTGAATGACTTTTTTTTCTAAATAAAATTCCGTTACTTTAATGAGCATCTGATATTAACCTGATATAATGCTGAATTATTTTATGCGGTTATTATATTTCTTATTCTGCCTCTCCATTCATCCCAGCCTGTCTGCTCAAAAAACGGAAACTGTTTATTTCTTCTCAGCAATGTCTATCCGATGATTTGTGGGTTAGCAGAAGTTGCGGTTGTTTTATGAATTCGTTGACGCAATGTCATTTGCAAAAGACGTTGCTAGTAAATATCATCGGTTCCTGCAGCGTTTATATTGACCTTGATGTGTTGGAGATATTTCAGGACTTTAAAGCAAAAGCACATAACAGGCATATTCAAGTCATCTTAAAAGATGTGCCCGAAGTAGAAACAATTGAGTTGCACTGATAGGTTATTAATTTTGAAGTGTCCGGCAGAGCTTGTACTGTTGGCAGGCTCAGGCTGACCGTATTTTTAAGCTTTGAGTCAGTTACTTTATTTTTTCTCCGCCACCATTTTATCATAGGCTTTATGCACAGCATCTAATTTAGTAACATAAATACCGCGGCCATGTGTACCTACAACCATTTCATTTTCTCTCTGCTGTATGACAATATCATGCACCGGAACACGGGGCAGGTTATTATCCAGGGTCATAAATGTTTTACCCATATCAAAAGAAGCATAGAGTCCATTGTCGCTTCCCACATAAATTATATTCTCTCTTTTTGGATCTTCTTTTACAACATTCAAAGGTTCTGCCGGAAGATCACTACCTAACTGCTCCCAGCTAGTTCCATAATCTCCACTTACAAATAAGTAAGCGCCGAAATTATCATTGCGGTAAGCATTCAATGTTACATACACCCTACCTTCTTTAAAAGCTGATGGCATAACACGGCTTACATACATGCCCTGCACTGCTTTAGGTAAACTGCTGCTTATTTTTGTCCAGTTATAACCTGCATCTTTACTTACATGAATATTTCCATCATCAGTACCTAAGTATATTAAGCCAAATCTCATAGACGATTCAACAAGTGTTGTGGCTGTACCATATGGCACATCACCCTCAATACCACCATTGCTCAGATCAGCACTGAGCACTTCCAGATTTTCACCTTTTTGCATGCTGCGGTGAAATTTATTGGTGGCATAATAAAAAATATCCTGGTTGTGTTTGCTTAACCAGATGGGTGTTTGCCAGTTGAAACGGTATTTGGGTTCACCCAGATCGGGCCGTGGATAAATAAATATTCTTTTTCCGCCTTCTGTACTTCTGCGGCCATAAAAACCAAACTGTGAGCCGGAGTAAGCTGTTTTATTATCCCGTGTATCTATCGCTACCTGCATACCATCACCACCGCCGATCTGTTTCCAGGGGTATACGCCTTCATAATCCCATTGGTCTATATCTTTTGTATTAGATGGGCCAAACCAGGTGCCGTTATCCTGAAGGCCGCCATAAATATTATACGGTTTTGCATCATCAACCGCAATTTTATAAAACTGCCCTACAGACGGAGTATTAGCTTTGAACCAATGCTTACCATCATCATAGGTAACATTGCAACCACCGTCATTACCTGCAATCCAATGATTGTCTTTATAAGGGTTCATCCAGCATCCGTGCCAGTCGGCGTGAGTGGCATCATTATCTGTTTCGGTAAATGTTTTGCCACCATCGGTACTCAGCATTAAGGTAAAGCCGCTTATCACCACTTTATCTTCATTGGTATTGCTAACTGATATTTTTCCAAAATAATATCCGTAGGTATTGTAAAGATTCAACCCTTTTTCATTCACTTTTCGCCAGTTTGCACCGGCATCATCACTGCGGTAAACTTCACAACCAATAATGGGTGTTTCAAAAAGTGCGGTATTTGCATCAAAGAGATAATTATAAATTTCTGTTGGTTTTATCTTTTCTGTTTTCACCAGTTCTTTTACTGATGCTGCTGTATATTTTTCTTTAAAATTATTTTTCACAAAAAAAGTATCTAATTTTTTATCGTCAAGCTTTGCAAAACTTTCTTTGGTAAGGTCTTTAAAATTCTTAATCACATAATTGGTATCCTTTTTTTTCTGTGCGGTATCGGGCCTGTGCCCCTGATTATCCAATGTAGCATAAATAATATCGGGGTTCGATCCAAATACAGCCACGCCAATACGGCCAACATGATCACCAGTAGGAAAGTTAGTGGCAGGTGTTGTTACCAGCTTCCAGCTATTACCACCATCAGTACTTTTATAAATACCTGATGATTTTCCACTTTCTTCAAAATTCCATGCCCTGCGAGTACGATACCACATGGCCGCATATAACTCATTGGGGTTTTTGGGGTTGATATCCATATCTGCAGCGCCGGTATTTTCATCAACAAATAGAGTTTGTTTCCAGGTTTTACCGCCATCGGTAGTTTTATAAATTCCTCTTTCTTTACCTGGCGAATACAAATGACCAAGTACTGCCACCCAGGCCATATATTTATCGGTTGGATGAAGGTTTATTTTACCTATATGATGACTTTCGGGCAGGCCGAGGTATTCCCAGGTTTTGCCTTTATCAACACTTTTATAAACACCCAGGCCACTGTAAGAGGAACGGCTGCTATTGGCTTCGCCTGTACCTACCCAAATAGTTTCTTTTGTATCAGTTTCATGTGAGGCAGGCCAGTTAACAGCGATATCCCCGATACTGAAAGCATTTTCCTTATCAAAAACCGGTACCAGGCTCTGCCCGTTATTGGCGGTGTACCATAAACCTCCTGAAGCATAGGCAATATAAAATTCGTTTGGGTTTGCCGGGTTCACGTCCACATCTACTACCCTGCCACTCATGATGCTGGGACCAACATTCCGGAATTTTATTTCTTTTAAAAGACTGCCATCTTCCAGCAATTTTCTTTTTTGCAAACCGTTTAATCTTTCAGCAGCATTGCCTGGCCTGATTTGTGCAGGAAGAGAATTAACATTTAAGAAAAGCAGGATTAATGTAAATTTGACTACCCTTTTCATTCGTAATCGTTTTAGTATTTGAAGAAACAAAAAATAAAAAACAGTTTATGTTATTTTTAAAAATACGGCAATTGTTGATACTTATCATCATCCTTTTTTTATTTTATATAAACGGAACCGCCCAATATAAAAGCTTTCAGTTAACAGCATCCGGAGACACCATTAATGCTATTGATAAAAATGATATGAAACAAGGAAAATGGGTAATACATGTAAATGAGTTAAGAGGGGAACCCGGTTTTGAAGAAGAAGGCATTTTTATAAAAGGTAAAAAAGAAGGCATCTGGCGGAAGTATAGTTTAACAGGAGATATTATTGCTGTGGAGTTTTATAAACTGGGGGGTAAACATGGTATACAACAATATTACACATACCTGGGCGAACTGATCAGGGAAGAATCCTGGAAGGGTTACGACCCTGAAGCTCCATATGATACAGTTGCCGTTTATGGTGATGGCAATAATGAAATAATAGATTATAAAATTACCAAGGCAGAACAATACAGTGTAAAACATGGTGACTGGAAATATTATGACCCCATAAATGGCGGCAGATTGGCAAAGATCGAAAAATATGACCGGGGGTTTTTAGAAACGCCGGGGGGCTCAGTTGTAAGGACACCAGCACCCGTAACGGACAAATCAAAAAAACCAGAAAAAACACCCGAAATGCTGGAATGGGAAAAAAAGAATAAAGGCAAGAAGAATGCACTCAGGGATGGAAGGACAACAGGTGGTTAATGCTAACCATTTCAAATAACTTGTATAAAAAAACTCCGGATTTTACCCCGGAATTTTTTTAATCAAGAGAAAACCAAAAACTTATTTATTTAACCGGCATGATACTAACGGCACATCCTCCGCCCGGTGCTAATTTCAAATTCAGGATCGTTTTACTGTCAACAACCTGTTTGGTTATTTTATAAGCCGCAGGATTGGTTTGATAATTGGCATCATCCGCATCTGCATAAATAATGGCATTGTATTTTTTACCGGCATCTAAAAAACTCAGATCGGCTGTTGCCGTTCTTGCATTCTCATCGGTGATGGCACCAACGAACCAGTTGTTGGTTCCCTTTTCTTTTCTTGCCACGGTAATATAATCACCGGGTTCAGCCTCCAGGTATTTGCTGTCATCCCAATCCACCGCTACATCTTTTATGAACCGGAAGGCATCCATTTTCTTTTCATAACTCTCCGGCAGGTCAGCGGCCATTTGCAAAGGACTGCAGATGGTTACATACAAAGCCAGTTGTTTTGCCAGTGTAGTATGAATGGTTTCCTTTTTATTTTTATCCCAATAGTTTAATTCCAATTGAAAGATCCCCGGTGTATAATCCATTGGGCCACCCATAAACCTGGTAAAAGGAAGAATGACATCATGTTGTGGTTTGTTGCCCTCACTCCATGCGTTAAATTCCATTCCCCTGGCTGCTTCGCAGGCCAGCCAGTTAGGATAAGTACGGCTTAACCCTGTTGGACGAACCGGTTCATGTGCCGCCAGCATAATTTTATATGCTGCTGTTTTTTGTGCAACCCTTACATAATGGTTTATCATCCATTGACCGTCGTGGTGTTCACCACGTGGAATGATGTGTCCTACATAACCTGTCTTCACCGCATCATAACCATTGGCTTTCATAAAACGGTAAGCAGTATCCATCTGCCGTTCGTAATTGGTAACTGAAGCAGAGGTTTCATGGTGCATGATGAGTTTTACTTTTCTGGAAGCTGCATATTTATACAATCCCTTTACATCAAAATCACCATACGGTGTAACAAAGTCAAAAACATTTTCCTTGTATTGACCAAACCAGTCTTCCCAACCCACATTCCATCCTTCCACCAATACGCCGCTGAAACTATGCTTTGCAGCAAAGTCAATATAACGTTTTACATTGGCCGTAGTGGCGCCGTGTTTGCCGCTGGCGCTGTCCCAGCTTGCTCTTCCCACATGCATCTCCCACCATACCCCTACATATTTTGTTGGTTTTATCCAGGATGGGTCTTTGATCACCGAAGGATCATTCAGGTTAAGAATGGTATGTGAAGCAAGGATATCCGTTGCTTTATCCGAAACAATGATCGTACGCCAAGGTGTTTTTGCAGGTGTCTGTAAATAAGCCTTATTCCCCAACGCATCAGGCACCAATATCGAACTTAAATTGTAATTCGATTTATCAATCAACAGATTCATGGCCGGATAATTTACCAATGCCGCTTCATGTATATTGATGTAAAGCCCCTCTTTGGTCTTTAACATCAATGGTGTTTGTACTGCGTCTTTATTAAAAAAACGGTGTGCAAAAATACTGGCTGCATACTTTGGATCCTCTCCGTTAACTTCACTTAAAGCTGTAATGTTCGGACTGAATTCATTACTGTCATAATCACCAGGTATCCAGAACGCTTTATGGTCACCGGTAAGATGGAAACCCGTTTTTTCTTCTGATATGATAAAGTGATTAAGATTTTTTTGCTGCGGAAATTCATAACGGAAACCAACGCCATCATCAAATACTTTAAACAGGATATTGAACATAATAGCCTTCTCTCCTTTTTGAGAAAGGCCTACGGTAAGCTGGTTATAATTATCCCTGATCTCTTTAACATCACCCCATACCGGAATCCAATTTGTATTGGAACTCTTTTGAGCAGTGGAAATAACAATAAGGTCATTTTTTAATGCCGGCAGGGCTTCATTGCTCATTGTTTGCTTTAATTCAAAACCCAGAGAAGATGGTAAAAGGACCACTTTGTTTTTATAGGTAACTGCATACACCGGCGCCTCCTGTTCATCCAGCCAGAATGCCAGTTGAATATTTTTATTGGGTGAATGAACAATAGTCCTGGTTTGTGCAAAATTAACAGCGCATATTATCAGTGCAAGAACTACACCCAGGTATCTTTTTAAAAGCATCGCAAACGTTTTAGGAGTTAAATCTACGATTTAATGTGTAATATTTACACACTTATTTATTTTTGTTGAAAAAATCCCTGAAAAAGTGCAATTGATAGGGGATACTGTTACGCCAATAGTCCCAGTTATGCTGGCCCGGCCTTTCAATATATTTATGTGGAATTTTTAACTGAAGCATTTTCTGGTGAAGCCTGCGGTTACCGGAAATGAAAATATCCTTATCGCCACAATCAAATATTATTTTAAGCCCGGTTACGTCATAGTTTTCAATTAAGTTAATGACCGTTAAGTCGTGCCATTCCCTGGCATGGGAAAGGGTATCTCCTATTCTTTTGCTGATATCAAAACGATTCCTGCTTTCTTTCAGGTCAACCCCGCCACTGATACTGCCGGCAGCTCCAAAAAGATCTGTGTGTCTGATTGCGAGAAACAAAGCGCCATGTCCACCCATACTAAGCCCGGTAATCGCCCTGTGTTTTTTATCGGCAATGGTCCTGAAATTTTTATCAATATAACCAACCACTTCTTTGGTAATATGCGTTTCATACCTATACGCTGTATCTACCGGGCTGTCGAAATACCAGCTGCTGGTGGCACCATCAGGACAAACAATAATGGTTTGATTGCTGTCGGCATAATTTTTTAATTCCGGTACCCGTATGATCCAGTTGCTATACCAGCCATCATAGCCATGCAATAAATAAACAACCGGAAATCTCTTTGCTTTTTTTTTATAACTGCCGGGTTTTATTACCACTGCTTTAATGTATTTATGCATACTATTGCTGTATATGGAAACAGTATCCACACTACCTGCAGACAGGCATAGGGAATAAAATAAAAATAAAACCGGCAGGATAAAATATTTCATCTTAGGTTATTTATTATCGCACAAAGATGCAATTAAAAAAGCTGTCCCGCCTGAGGCGGGACAGCTTTTTTGACAGGGGATATACAGGAATGATTATTTATTTTATTTCTTTTTGCATAGGGTTTGGGTTACCACCGCCCCCCCTGGGCCCCCGACCACCGGCTTTAAATAACTGAAACTTACTTGGCTCCTTAAATGAAGGCCAGGTATTATTACCGGTATTGATATCAGCCGTTTCTCTCATAGGGTCTAATAAAACAGACACCACTTCTTTATCCTTCATAAAAGTTTTAATCACTTTATTCTCATTTTTACGCCAAACCTGTACGGGAATCCTGTCCACTTCTTTGGTGCCGTCTTTAAAAGTCCACTCTATAATAATAGGCATAACAAGACCCCCTTTATTGCTAAAGGTCAGTTCGTACATATTTTTATTGCCGGCTATAAAGAAGCGTTCTGCTTCGGTATAATTATCAGCAGCAGCAGGTGTGGTCTTTATTTCAAATGGCATACTATCTACTTTTACCAGGCCACGGTCATACCGCCAGTAAAAATCCCTGAGAGATTCATCAGCATCTGTTGCAAAAATTATTTTCTTATCATCCCGGTTTCGTATTTTAGAAATGTCATCAAAAGTATTTAACTGTGGTTTGGCAACCGGTACCTTCCGGGTATTGGAGCCGGTGTTATTTGGCGGAACCGGTGCTTCGGTATTCAGTACCGACCATTTTACCGTATCCAGGGATATGTCGCAGGGTTCTGTTCCATAAAACCAACCTCTCCAAAACCAATCCAGGTCTTCGGCACTGGCATCTTCCATTGTTCTGAAAAAATCAGCTGGCGTTGGATGTTTAAATGCCCATCGTCGTGCATATTCCCTGAATGCATAATCAAAATTTTCTCTTCCCATAATGGTCTCCCGCAGAATATTTAAACCGGTAGAAGGTTTACTGTAAGCATTAGGTCCGAACTGAATAATGTTTTCACTGTTTGTCATGATCGGCTCCAGCTGATCTTTAGGCAATTTCATATAATCAACGATCTTATAAGCCGGGCCTTTGCTCACAGGATATTTATTATCAAATAATTCTTCAGTGAGGTATTCGCAAAATGAATTCAATCCTTCATCCATCCATGTCCACTGCCTTTCATCACTGTTGATGATCATCGGAAAAAAATTATGGCCAACTTCATGAATCACCACACCCAGCATACCATTTTTGGTTCCTTCACTGTATGTACTTTTCGCACTGTAAATACCACTTGCATCTTTTTCGCAACGGCCAAAATTGAAACAGATCATGGGATACTCCATGCCACTTGCTGCTTCTAAACTTTGTGCAACTGGGTATGGATATGGAATGGAAAATTTTGAATAACTTTTAATGGTATGGGCCACCGTTTTTGTACTGTATTTCCGGTACAGACTATAAGCTTCCTTTCCATAAGCACTCATACACATCACCTTCTTTCCCTCCACCATCGCCGGCATAGCATCCCAGATAAATTTACGGGAAGAGCCCCATGCAAAGTCACGCACCATATCGGCTTTAAATATCCATGTCTTCTTTTCTTTAGATTTTTGTTTTTCTTTTGCTGTGGCTTCATCCAATGTAACGATCTCTGTAACATCGGTTGCCGTTTGTGCTTTTTGCCAGCGTGCAAATTCTGCAGCTGATAATACCTGCTGATAGTTTTGTCCTTGTCCTGTAGACATAACCACATGGTCGGCAGGTACAGTCATAGCCACTTTATAATTACCAAAGACCAAAGCAAACTCACCGGAACCCACAAACTGGTGGTTTTGCCATCCCTGGTAATCACTATACACACAAAGGCGTGGGAACCATTGTGTCATTGTATACAGGTCGTTTCCATCTTCAGGAAAATTTTCAAAGCCTCCACGGCCGCCGTACTTTGTTCGTTCAATAATATTATAAT
The DNA here is from genome assembly GCA_031414035.1 of Chitinophagaceae bacterium. Taxonomy (GTDB): domain Bacteria; phylum Bacteroidota; class Bacteroidia; order Chitinophagales; family Chitinophagaceae; genus Ferruginibacter. The sequence continues at coordinate 49,094 of JANOGE010000014.1, forward strand.
TCCAGTCTACTTTAAAGATAAATTGCTGGCCGGGTTTTAATGGTAGTGGTAATTCAAGTCGCATCATTGTTTTATTAACGGTGTATTTCAGCAATTTGCCTGAAGCATCTGCTACCCGCTGAATATTTACTCCGTATTCCCTGTCTTTATCAACTTTGCCCTTAAACCGCACAATATCCTGTTCGGTAATACTCTTTGGCATGGTATTGCTGCCCTGGTATCCCGAGTTATTGGTATTGCTGTGTTCGTTTTCATCAAGCTGCAACCATAAATACGTTAATACATCCGGTGAATTGTTGAAATAGGTTAACGTTTCCTTACCGTTTAACCTGCGGTTAGGCTCATCCAGTTCACAAACGATATCATAATCGCAGCGCTGTTGCCAGTACTTTGGCCCCGGAGCACCACTGGCCGTACGATATTCATTTGGTGTTGGCAGAATTGTACCCAGTTGTTCAAAACGGTTTCCATGGTTACTGCCCGGGTTATTTTTTATATCCTGGGCATCAGTACATATACTAATCACAAGCAGGAGGAGGATGGCTGATAGTTGTTTCATTTTATTTAATTGATTGTTAAAATTAATTTCAAATTTATTATACAGGAAAACGTTCCCATGCCATTTTGGATGCTATCGACAAAGCAACGGCAGATAATGTCCATACCCACCATTTCCGGTTACATCCCAACTGATTGACAAAAACAAAACTTAAAAAAAGAATGCTCCCTACCACTACAATCTGACCGGCTTCAAGCCCGGTATTGAATCCAAATAAACTCCAGCCCATGTTCTCATCTTTTGCCTTCATGAACCGGATGGTATTTGCAAATCCCAGCCCGTGAATCAATCCAAAAAATAAAGCAAAAAAATAATTCAGGCTTAGCGGCATTGGTTTAAATCCGATACCTACCGGATCTTTTTTTAGAAAATTAAACCCCGCTGTAATAATAATGGTACAAGGGATCAAAAATTCTACCCATTTGCTATTTGCACGAATGATATCAAAAACACTTAATGTCAGTGTTAGTGAATGCCCAATGGTAAAGGCAGTTATTAAGATCAATACCTGTTTCCAGTTTCCGGCTAAATAGATGGCACTCAATGCCAATATAAACAACAAATGATCCAGTGCATCCCAGGCAATGATATGATGCCACCCCAAATCAAAATAAAAACCCAAATTCTGCATCAACCTGGTTACAATTGAATGTTTATGTTAATTTTGTCCTTTAAATATCCTTAAAGAAACGGTTTTTTATCAATCTCTTTGCTAAATGGTACATTTTTTATTTAAGTGGTTGCTCGCAGGCGGTTTGTTTCTGAATCCAGCTTCAGATAATGGTCATCCCATATTTGTAAGTGTTACAGAAATTGAATATAATGCCAAAGACAAAACCCTGGAAATAAGTTGCAAGATCTTTACCGATGATTTTGAAAAAACATTGCGCCAGAATTATAAAACCCATATTGACCTCTTGCAACCAAAAGACAAATCTGCCATGAATAACCTGGTAAATGATTATGTACAAAAGCATTTACAGATAAAACTGGAGGGCAAATCCGTTTCTTTACAATTTATCGGGTACGAACAACAGGAAGAAGGTATTGTAAGTTTTTACCAGGTAAATAATATCACGGCACTTAAGCAATTGGCTATTACCGACAATATTTTATTTGAATACAAAAAAGAACAGATCAGTATTATACATGTACTGGTTAATGGAAACAGGAAAAGCACCAAGCTTATAAACCCTGAAGATAAAGCCAGTTTTGAGTTTTAAATATTTTCGTCCATATTCTCTTTGATCTCTTCAGAAATTTTGATGATCAGTTTATCGATCCGCTGTCCATCCATATCAATAATTTCAAAATCAAAACCATTCCATTCAAACTGTTCGCCGGTATTGGGAATATGCTTTAACTCGTGCAATACAAATCCTGCCAGGGTATCAAAATCATGCTCCCCTTCATTCATCCACTCGGTTTTTTCAAAGTGGCTTAAAAAGTCGTAAAAAGGAATTTGCGCATCTACTAAATAAGTTCCGTCCTTACGTTCAATGATCTCATATTCTTCCTGGCCGCTTTGTGGCACATCGCCAACAATCGCTTCCAGTATATCATTCAGGGTAATCATCCCTTCCAGTGTACCGTATTCATTTACTATAAAGCAACTATGAATTTTTGTGGACTTAAATTTTTCCAGAAGCTGGTAAGCGCTGTTATTTTCCGGAACGAACAAGGCCGGTTTGGCCAGGTCTTTAAGCAACGTTGTTGATGTTGCTTTTACCAGGTCTTTTACAAAGATCACACCGGTAATATCATCCACCTGTTTATTACACACGGGATAGGTAGAATAAGTAAGTGCATCAAACCGCTCTTTAACAGTTTGAACGGTATCGTATTCATCAAACCAGACTATATCGGTACGATGTGTCATTAACGAAGTTATATTCCGGTCACCCAGGTGAAATATTCTTTCAATGATATCTTTTTCCTCTTCTTCAATAGCGCCATGTTCACTGCCTTCGGAAATCATAGCTTTAATTTCTTCTTCGGTCACCTGGTTATCAGTCACTTTCAGGTTGAACAGTTTTACAATAAGATGTGTTGATGAAGTTAACAGCCAGATAAAAGGGAAAGTGATCTTGCTCAGCCAGTTCATTGGTTTTGCAAAATTCTTTGCAATAAATTCCGGCCTTGCCAATCCAATTCTTTTAGGCACCAATTCGCCCAGTACCAATGAAAAATAAGTCAGGATAACAACAATGATGGATGTGGCAATTCCATTGCTATAATCCCTTGACCATTCAAACCGGTTAAAATATTCAGCAACAGGTGTTTTTAGTTTATCTCCGGAAAAAATGCCGGTTAAAATACCGATAAGGGTTATGCCCACCTGAACTGTGGAGAGAAAAACATCGGGATGATTGGCCAGTTTTAATGCCGCTTTTGCCTTCTCATCACCCTTATTGGCCTGTACTTCCAGCCTGGCTTTTCTGGCGGAAACCAGGGCTATTTCGGCCATTGAAAAAATACCGTTAATCAATATCAGACCAAGTATTATAAGTATTTCCGTCATGTATTAATATACTAAACCGTAGTTTCTGTTAAACGATCTGCCCGACAAATATCCGATAAGTATTCCAATAAGCCCACCGCATATAATATCCAGTGGATAATGTACGCCCACATATACCTGCGCAAACGAGATACCAAAAGCCCAGAAAAAGAATAAAAAAGGCCATTTTTTAAAGCGGGATCTTAACGTTAAAAATAAAAACATAGCCATTCCAAAATGATTGGCAGCATGTGAAGAAGTGAAACCTGAACTTTGGGGACGGTAACCCACCAATACATTTACCCAGGTGGAAATGCCCGGTTCGTTACAGGGCCGCAGCCGTATAATATTTTCTTTAATAATTTTACTGCTCACAAAATCAGTAAGGATAATGGTACAGGCTGCAAATACGATCCACCACAAGACATTTTTTTTACAATTAACAGCAATCAGTACAATTAAAAATAAATAAAGAGGATACCACATCTCCGAATTACGAAGCCAGGGCATCAGCCAATCGAGGAAAGAATTGCTCCACTGGTTATTAATAACCTTAAATATTTGTTGATCAAATGACAGCAGTTGTTTCATTACTGAAAGCCGGTTGTTATAAAAAACCTAACCAAAAATAATTAAACTAATTTTGTTCACTCATAAAATAATTGTTCATGATGTTTTTACAAGGGATACCCAAACTGTTGCGTTGGATATTTTCGGTAGTAGTGATCCTGCTGGTGGCGATGACCTTCTACAGGCTGATGATTTTCTGGAAATTCAATCCTCCGGGTAAAGCCATATCCGGATCAGCATTTATTCTGGGTTTCAGGTATGATGCAAGGGTAGTATGTATTATTGGATCAGCTTTAATCTTGCTGAATGCCATTCCTGTTTTGAATCCATTTAAAAATTACCAGGCAAAATATTTCTGGAACATTTTACTCCCGGCTATTTTTCTTATTCTGGCATTTGTTATGGCCATAGATTTTTATCATTTCGATTACCTTCACCAGCGGCTGAATGCAACGGTTTTAAATTATCTGCAGGATGCCGGGATATCTGTAAATATGATGTGGCAATCTTATCCATTGCTGAAAATAGCTATCGGTCTTATTTTACTTTTGCTCGCAACCAGGTTTATATTTGGCAGATTACTTGACCATTATCTTCAGCAGGACTCTTATTATAAAAGAAAAGGAAGATTACTTTATTTTGTATCATTCTTTTTATTTGGCGCCTTCATTTTTGGCAAGATCGGGCAGTTTCCCCTTCGCTGGAGTGATGCGTATACTTTAAGTGATGATTTTAAAGCCAACCTGGCATTAAATCCATTTCAGAGCTTCTTAAGTACGTTGAGTTTTAGAAATTCATCGTATGACATAAAAAAAGTGAAAGCCGGTTACCCGATAATGGCTGCTTACCTGGGCGTTAATCAACAGGACAGTTATTCATTAAATTATGAAAGGGTTTATTTAAAAGGAACTACTAATCAAAATAAACCAAATATTGTATTGGTGATTTGTGAAAGTTTTAGTGCTTACAAAAGCAGCATGTATAATAACCCATTAAACACGACTCCCTATTTTGCGAAAATGTGCAGGAAGGGTGTTTTTTTCGACCGTTGCTTTACGCCAGCCTACGGAACAGCCCGTGGGGTGTGGGCAACGATTACCGGTATCCCGGATGTAGAGAGCCCTAAAACGGCAAGCCGCAATCCCAATGCAGTAGATCAAAGAACCATCATCAATGAGTTTGCCGGCTATAATAATTTTTATTTTTTAGGCGGAAGTGCAACCTGGGCAAATATCAGGGGTGTATTAACCAACAATATAAAAAACCTGAAGCTCTATGAACAGGATGATTATGAAGCAAAGAAAATTGATGTGTGGGGGATCAGTGATAAAAATTTATTGCTGGAAGCCAACCAGATTTTAAAGCGGCAAACCAATCCATTCTTTGCCATCATACAAACTGCAGATAATCACAGGCCCTATACTATACCCCAGGAAGACAAGGCCGAATTTAAATCCATCCTGTTCTCCACTGATTCCCTTAAACGTTTTGGTTTTGAAAGCAATGAAGAAATGAATGCTTTTCGCTATACTGATTTTAGTTATCAAAAATTTATGGAAGCCGCACAAATAGAAGCTTACTTTAAAAATACAATTTTTGTTTTCGTTGGCGACCATGGCATACGTTACAACGGGCAGCTGGATTATTTTCCCAAAAGCTGGACTGAACAGGGACTTACCTGTGAACATGTGCCCCTGCTTTTTTATGCCCCGCAATTATTACTGCCAAAAAGAATACATGATGTATGCAGCCAGGTAGATATTTTACCAACCATAGCATCACTTGCTAAAATGCCTTATACGAATACTGCATTAGGCAGGGATCTATTTGATACTGTTTCTTCTGTTAGCATCCATAATAAAAAAATCGCTTTCATCATTGACCATGATGTAAAAACAATAGGCCTTGCCGGTAACCGGTATTATTATTTAAAGAATTTAAAAACAGGGAAAGAAGAAATGGTTTCCATGACCGGCAATGAACCCATTCCGGTAAATGCAGAAACAGATAGTGTAAAAAATTATCTGCGTCGCCTTACAGATGCTTATTACGAAACGGCCAAATACCTTTTGCTGAATAATAAAAAAAAGCAATAAGGTGATTTTGGAATGTATACATCTTGCGCTCAGATATCAGCGTTTCTATCCGCTGCTTTTATTATATTCGCTTTAATTGTTCAGGCTTAAGATAAAATAAATCATGCTCATCAGTTGGAGAGTTCCTAAAACCATTCAATGGATAGTTAAACTATTCTTTATTTACCTGTGCATATTTACGGCCTTTCGGATGGCAACGGTTATTTGTTTTAAACCAAAAGCCATAGGCGTTTTTGAACTGATCCCTTCATTCTGGCTTGGCTTAAAATACGATCTGCGCTGGATTGCCATAATATTATTTCCCATCGCCTTACTCTCCCTTTTTCCACGCTTCTCACCGTTTAACAGCGAAAGAAGTAAAAAAAGATGGACATTTTACCTGGGTATTATTACATTACTGGTATTGTTTTTTTATGGCGCCGATTTTGGCCAGTTCGCTTACATTAATGCCAGGCTTAATGCCGATGCCCTGATTTTTGCTGAAGACCCCAGAGAGAGTTTACAAATGGTATGGCAGAGTTACCCGATTGTATGGATACTTTTTGGTTTGGCAGGTGCGGTTATCATGATGACCTGGATGTTCCGGCGCATGCATGTGGATGTTGAGGAAAAAAATGTGAACATACATAAATTTACTTATCGCCGGAGGTGGCGCCTGGCAGCATTGGTATTGCTCAGCTGGTTCATGTATGGATTTTTTACGCTGAAGCCACTGGATTTTTTCCGTGCATTCAATTTAAATGATGAATTTAAAAGCAACCTGGCCTTAAACCCCCTGCAGAATTTTTTTACTACACTTCGTTTTCGCAATCCCGATCATAACACCCGGGCAAAAGAATATTATGCTGATATGTCGGGGTTTCTGCAATTACAAAAAAATACCAGCTTTAAAAATGGTTACAGCCGGTTAATACACCCGGGCAGTAAGGCTTTAGAGAGCCAGCCAAATGTGGTATTGGTGATCTGTGAAAGTTTCAGTATGTACAAAAGCAGCATGAGTGGCAACCCGCTGAACAGTACCCCCTATTTTAACGAAATGTGCAAACAGGGTATTTTCTTTGAACGTTGTTTTACGCCGACCTTTGGTACGGCCCGTGGCGTTTTTGCAGCCATAACCGGCATACCTGATGTTCAGCTTTCAAAATTTGCTACCCGGAATGCAGAATCGGTTAACCAGCGTACGATCATCAATGATTTTGACGGTTATGAAAAATATTATTTTATCGGTGGCAGAAGCCAGTTTAATAATTTCAGGGGTCTGATCTCGAATATCAGGAATGTACATGTTTATGAAGAAGGAAGATACAAAGCGGCAAACTTAAATGTGTGGGGTATCAGCGATAAAAATTTATTCCTGGAAGCAAATGAAGTGCTGGCAAAACAGCAAAAACCATTTTTTGCCATTATTCAAACTGCAGATAACCACCGTCCCTTTGATATTCCGGAAGAAGATAAAGATTTTGAACGTAAACCCATCACCGATGAAGAGTTAATGAAATACGGATTTGAGTCGTTGAAAGAATACCATGCCTTTGCTTATACCGATTACTGTTTTAAAAAATTTATGGAAGAAGCCAAAAGATCGGCATACTTTAACAATACCATTTTTATTTTTACAGGCGATCATGGTCTGGAAGGAAATGCAGGGTCGCTATACCCAAAAGCATGGACAGAACAACGGCTTTGTGAAGAGCATGTTCCCTTATTATTTTATGCCCCGGCCCTGCTGGCTCCTCAAAAAAGACCGGAAGCTGTTTCGCAGATCGATATATTACCTACGGTGGCCGGTATGATCCAGCAACCTTATTTAAATACCACTTTAGGCAGGGATCTGCTTAATACTGAAAAAAAAGAAAATGTGGCTTTTATTATTTATCATGCCCCGGGATGGATCGGGGTAGTTAATGATGATTATTTTTTCCGAAAAAATATCCGCATAAAAAAAGAAGAACTGGTACCTGTACAATTTAACCTTCCTGCATTAAACAAACAACAACAGGATTCTGTAAAAAATCATTTATCACAACTCACTTCTGCCATGTACGAAACAGCAAGATGGATGCTGATCAACAATAAAAACAAATAAACCACACCGTGTACTAAAGAAGTCACAAAAATACGAGGTTAAAAAAGTTAAAAACAGAAGTTTTTACAGGCGATTAAAAGGATTTGTTGCAAAATCACTTTAAGTTGGAACGTTGAAAGAAAGCTCAATCCGGTTCTTTCCAGGTTTTTATTTTCTTAGCGATCATCACCATCCGCGGTGATTTTTTTACATCGTAATTTGAAAAAGCATAATCCCCGAATACTTCCTCCATCTGCAGTCCCTGGTAAGCAAACATCTCCGTAAAATCGCCCAAAGAAAATTTAGCCACTTTCTCGGTATATACCAATGGTTCCTTTAGTGAATCATCTTCAATAATTATTTTTTTATAAAAATGGGTTTCATCATACCATTTGGTAATAATAAAATTAATGCCATCTATTTCTTTTTCAGATTGATGAACCAGATGATCTTCGGCATAATGCACATTTAAAAAATCCATTACAAATGTTCCATTCATTTTTACTGACTGTGCAATCGTACGTATGGTATTATCATGTTCCCGCCTGGTTTTAAAATATCCGAAACTGGTAAAAAAATTAAATGCATAATCAAAGTAATTTATCCAGAAAGGCAAACGCATATCATGTTTGTAAAAATGAAGCGAATTGGTCTCGTATTGCAATGCCTCATTAATACTGTCATCACTGAGGTCAATACCGGTAACATCAAATCCCTGCCTGCCATTCAGGCTTCCTTTACCGGCCAGTTGAAGTGAATGCCGCCCTTTACCGCAGGCAACATCAAGCATAGTGCTTCCGGGTGCAGGCTTTAAATAAACAATAAGTTTGTCAATAAAAGCTGAAGCTTCCTTATCATCCCTGTTAAAATAAAGCTGATGATAATAGGGTGAGTTAAACCAGTCTTTGAACCAGGTATGCTGCATTGATCAAAGTTAACGGTTTATGATTTTCTGTTACCTGTTTTTTATCATGATAGCAATTGTTAAACAACAAATATGCCTGAAGCTTCCATAAACTGCACACAGCCAACTTTTCTTATCTTTGTCCTCCCTAAACAGATTAGAATGGCATTGATAAAGAGTATTTCCGGTATAAGAGGTACCATAGGTGGAAAACCCAATGATAACCTTACCCCGGTTGATATTGTAAAGTTTTCTGCAGCGTATGGCAGCTGGTTATTAGAGCAATCTGATAATACCAGAATAGTTATAGGCCGTGATGGCAGGATCAGTGGAGAAATGGTAAGCAACCTGGTGGCAAACACGTTGATCGGGCTTGGTTTTGATGTAATTGACCTGGGCCTGAGTACTACACCAACAGTTGAAATGGCAGTAAAATTTGAAAATGCAGCAGGGGGCATTATTCTTACTGCCAGCCATAACCCAAAAGAATGGAATGCTTTAAAATTATTGAACAGCAAAGGGGAGTTCATCAGCAGTGATGAAGGAAAACTAATTTTAAAATCAGCAGAAAAAGAAGATTTTATATTTGCGGCCGTAGATAAACTGGGTACATATACAAAAAATGAAAGTTTGCTGAAAAAACATATTGATGCGGTAGTGCAATATGATTTGGTTGATGTGAATTCAATAAAAAAGAAGAATTTTAAAATAGTTATCGATGCAGTAAACAGTACCGGCGCTATTGCTGTTCCGGCATTATTAAAATCACTGGGCGTTACTGATATTGTACTCTTGAATGGTGAAGTAAATGGAAAATTCGCCCATAATCCTGAACCCTTGCCCGGGCATTTAACAGACCTTAGCAAGGAAGTAGTTAAGCACAATGCCCATTTAGGAATTGCTGTTGACCCCGATGTTGACCGGCTATGTTTTGTTTGCGAGGACGGAAGCATGTTTGGCGAAGAATATACTTTGGTGGCGGTAGCAGATTATGTATTAAGCAAAAGAAAAGGCAATACCGTTTCCAATATGTCATCTACAAAAGCATTAAAAGATATAACCCTCAAACAGGGTGGTGAATATTTTCCGAGTATGGTTGGCGAAGTGAATGTAGTGAATAAAATGAAAGCGGTAAATGCGGTAATTGGCGGCGAAGGGAATGGCGGTATCATTGTTCCGGACCTTCATTACGGAAGAGATGCTTTAATTGGTATTGCACTCTTTTTAACCCACCTTGCCCTAAGCAAAAAAAGCATCAAACAGTTACGTAATACGTATCCGGATTACTTCATCAGCAAAAATAAAATTACGCTAGAGAATGGGATTGACGTAAAGGACATTTTTAAAAAGATCAAAGACAAATACAAAAATCAGCCTATAAATTCGGAAGATGGATTGAAGATAGAGTTTGACAACGACTGGGTGCATTTACGTACCAGTAATACAGAACCCATCATCCGTATTTATGCCGAAAGCAATTTTGAAACAACCGCCGATAATATTGCCAAACGATTAATGCAGGATATCGGCCAGATGATGTAACACCACCTCAGCCCCCTAAAGGGGGTACTGGGAGTCAGCAAGCAATAAGAGTATTCAATTTTCATTCAGTTCAAAATAAATACTGATGGAGAAAATATATAACCTTTAAAACTAGGTTCCCCTTTAGGGGACAGGGGTATGAACAGAATTTATTTCGACAACGCTGCAACCACCGCTCTTGATGCCCGGGTACTGGAAGCAATGATGCCTTATCTGACCGAAAAATTTGGTAACCCTTCTTCCATTTATTCGTACGGAAGGGAAACAAGAATGGCTATTGAGTCTGCACGTAAAACGGTGGCTAAAATTTTAAATGCCCATCCTGCCGAAATTTTTTTTACCAGTGGCGGCACCGAAAGCAGCAACACCGCTATTTCCTCAGCTGTAAGAGATCTGGGCTGTAAACATATCATTACCTCCCCGATTGAACATCATGCTGTAACGCATTCGGTGGAGCATATAGATAACATGGACATTGCCAAAGTGAGTTATGTAAAATTATTACCCAACGGGCATGTTGATATTGATGACCTTGAAAAATTACTGGCTGCCAGCGAAGAAAAAACGCTGGTTACTTTAATGCATGCCAATAACGAAATTGGAAATATTTTAGACATACATGCTGTTGGCGGATTATGTAAATTGTATGGTGCCGTTTTTCACAGCGATACCGTACAAACTGTTGGTCACTTTCCTTTCGATCTGAGAAATACACCGGTGCATTTTATTACCGGCGCTGCACATAAATTTCACGGGCCAAAAGGTGTTGGCATATTATACATCAACGAAAATGTAAAGATAAAACCCTTTGTCCACGGCGGCGGACAGGAACGTAACATGCGTGCCGGGACTGAAAATCTTTATGGTATTGTAGGTTTTGCAAAAGCTCTGGAAATGGCCACTGCCACCCATGAAGAAGATATGAATTACATCGGCACACTGAAGTACTACATGATGGATGAATTAAAAAAACATATTTCCGGTGTTGGTTTCAACGGTGATGCATTGGGCCGTTGTTTATATACCGTACTCAGTGCCAGTTTCCCAAAGACAGAAAAATCGGAGATGATCCTTTTCAATCTCGACATCAATAATATTTGTGCCAGTGGGGGCAGCGCCTGCACCAGTGGCGCCGACCAGGGCAGCCATGTGATACGTGCCATCAACAACAACCCTAACCAAGTAACGGTGCGTTTTAGTTTTTGTAAGCACAATACCAAGGCAGAAGTAGATGCGGTGGTAGAGAAGTTAAAGGATCTCGTGTAGGAACACGCCTTTTGGCGTGTTCAGTGTAGGAATTTCGCCTTTAGACCTATTCAGTGTAGGAATTTCGCCTTTTGGCGTGTTCAGTGTAGGAATTTCGCCTTTTGGCGTGTTCAGTGTAGGAATTTCGCCTTTTGGCGAATTCAGTAAAAGAACACGCCGCAAGGCGTGTTCTTACAATTTTTTATATTTTTGAATTCGTCTAAAGGCGAATTCCAACATGTACAAAAAACACAAACAATACCGACTTTTTAATTTTGATTATTCGCAGGATGGCCATTATTTTATAACCATCGTTACCAAAGACAGGGAACATTATTTTGGCGAAATCGTTAATAAGGAAATAATATACTCTCCAATAGGAGAATATGTAAAAAATAATATCCTTAAATTTTATGCAGGTGAAAGCCTGGAAAATCCCTATCAAAACAATCCTTACTTTATTAATAACAGTTCTGTGATTATTGGCATTACCGAATGGTCGGTTTTACCCAATCACATTCATATAATCATTGAAATAATAAATAAGGGAGAAAAAAAATATACTCCCATTACCGGGCTATCCCCTTTATCTATAGGCTCTGTAAGTTCATTTGCAAATCATTTTAAGGGGAACGTAAAAAAATGGTGCAATGAAAATAATTTCACAGATTTTAACTGGCAAAGCAGGTTTCATGACAGGGTGATACGGGATAATACAGAATATGAACAAATAGCAAAGTACATTCAAAACAATGTGCTGAATTGGGGTGATGATGATTTGTAGGAACACGCCTTATGGCGTGTTCTGTATTTGCCTGCAAATACCAAATGAATTCGCCATAAGGCGAATTCCTACGAATACCCCAACCTCTCCTCAACAGTTTTATCCAATACCGGCAATTTCTTCCTGTCCACTAAAAAACTATTCAGCTGCGCCAGCTCTTTAAATATATAATGCTTATCCATGGCCGCTTTTAAATAACCGGCCCCTGTACTGCCACCGGTACCAATACGGCTGCCAATCATGCGTTGCACCATATTAATGTGGCGGTAACGCCAGGCGCCAAGCTGGTTGTCTATTTCCAACAAGGTATCCAATAATTGAAAAGGTAATTCCATCATGGGGTAACCATGGTACAACATGATAAATAATGCCGAGCGGCTGGCCCTGGGTGATAAATTCCTATCTGCAGATGCATTGTTAAAGATTTCTGCAAAAGATGTTGCATTGTCTTTTTCTGCTTCTGCCAGGCTATTAACATAAACCTGTTGATAATTATTCCAGAAATCTTTTGTAATGAAAGGCATTCTTTCCAGCCAGGCATTTACCAGTTCAATGACCGACATACCACTTTCTGCATCTTTAATGATGGCAATATCTTTTTCTTTCAGTTGGGAAGTATAATAATTTTGACCGTGACGGTGATCAAACTTCAAACCCAGCTTAGCTTCCAGCACTTTAAACTGGTAGCTCTGGAAACCCGATGCCGGGCGAAGCATATCCCTGAAGTCGAGGAAGTCCATTGGCGTCATGGTCTCCATGATGTCTATTTGCTGTACCAGGACTTTTAAAATGGTAACCACTCTTTTCAGCCGGTGCACCACCGTTTGCATTTCGGGGGAGTTATCATTAACCACCGGTTTATTCATGATGGCTATCACCGAATTCACTTCAAATAAAATTTGTTTGAACCAAAGTTCATATGCCTGGTGAATGATAATGAAAAGCATTTCATCATGTGCAGGTTCTCTGCCTTCCTTAAAACTTTCGGGCTCCTGTGCACCGGTGATCTTATCCAGTTGCAGGTAATCTGCATAGTAAACGGCTTTATCCATAGCAAGGTTTTATGGGAGCAAACATACGCATTCAGTTTGATTCGGGATACAGGATCCGGGATACCAGATAAGCCTGCAATTTCAATAAGATTTAAAACCCGGAGATTTTATCTGATATCATTTTTCCTACATCCTGGATCCTGCATCCTGAATCCCGTTTCCTGTAGACTGCTTTTGTTAATCAGTTGCAAACGAAAATCCCTTTAACATTTTTTTCTGCAAAGAAAAAGACCGTGGCACATTATTCTAAAGAGGATATGCCATGCAGCTTTTAAAACACTGCAATCATTTATGAAAAAAAATATTCTTCTCACTTTCATCGGCAGCCTGTTGATGATAAGTTTTACCAACGCACAGGTCAGTTACGGCATCAGGGCCGGTGCTAATTTTTCCAAATGGCAGGGAGATGACCTGCAGGTTATCGAGGACCTTGTTGAAAAGACCGATGGATATTTAGTAACCAAAGGAAAAACAGGTTATAATGTGGGCGGCTATGTAAACATTCCCATATCAGAAATATTTTCCTTTGAACCCGGGCTTCAGTATTCAAAAAAAGGCTACAGTATCAAAGGCGATCTAAAAATTGATGCGTTAAAATTTTTAGCCATTAATGCGGGTGCACAGGTGCAGCAACATTACATAGATATCCCCTTATACCTTAAAGCGAATGTAGTTAAGGGATTAAATGTATATGCCGGCCCGCAGGTTTCGTACCTGGTAAGAAGCACCCTGAATGCAAAGGTTAGTCTATTGGGTATTTCATTATTCAATAAAGGCATAGGTATAACCGAACGCTTCAATAAAGTTGACCTTGGCTTATCAGGTGGAATAGGATATCAATTTAATAATGGGATCAATATCCTGGCAGGGTATGACCACGGGTTATCCAAACTTGATAAAAATGACAATTATTCGGCTTATAACAGGTTAGTAAAAGTTTCGGTAGGCTATACTTTTTAATCCCTATGTACAATAAAGTAGCGGTGTCTGGCAACAGGCACTGCTTTCTTTTTTACAGAGAATGATTTTCCGTAAATTTGCCCCCCGATCAACAAATAAACGAATAAACTATAATGGGAAGAATATTTGAAGTTAGAAAAAGCAGCATGTTTGCCCGTTGGGATAAGATGGCAAAGAACTTTACCCGTATCGGCAAAGAAATTGCCATTGCCGTAAAAGCCAGCGGACCCGATCCCGATAATAACCCGGCTTTGAGAAGATGCTACCTCAATGCAAGGGCAGTTGGTATGCCCAAGGACCGTGTGGAGGCAGCCATTAAAAGAGCAATGGGTAAGGATACCAGCAATTATGAAGAGATCATGTATGAAGGATATGCACCGCATGGTATTGCTGTGCTGGTAGAAACCGCAACCGACAATCCTACCAGGACGGTAGCCAATGTAAGGATGCATTTTACAAAAGGCCAGGGATCTTTGGGAACAACCGGCAGTGTGGCTTTTGGATTTACACACATGGCCGAATTTAAAATAAAAGGGGCAGGGGTAAATGTGGATGTTCTTGAATTTGAACTGATTGATTTTGGACTGGAAGAAATTGGTGAAAATGCAGAAGGCAATATCATCATACGCACAGCTTTTAATGAATATGGCAACATGAGCAAGGCGCTCGAAGAAAAGAAAATTGAAGTGATCAGCGCCGAACTTACCTGGATACCTTCCAACACGATGGAGCTAGGTGAAGAGCAGGCCAATGATGTTTTAAAATTAGTTGATCACCTGGAGCAGGATGATGATGTGCAGAAAGTGTATCATAATTTGAAATAAATAAGAAGCCGCTTGATCAGCGGTTTTTTATAAAGTAATTTCTCCATTCATATAGTATAAGGCCTTCCCTTTGATAATCACCCTGCCCCCTTTCTGCTCACACCGGATCTCTCCGCCACGTTTATCCCTGGAATTACAAATCGACCCAGCCAATAACTTTAATATTCTCAGAAAGTTTATAAGATTTATCGCCACTGTAAATAAGCGCCCCTCCTTTATTACCGGATAGCCCGTTCCAATAAAAAATATTTTTAAGGTAATTCTTAGAAAAAGTGCTGGCTAACCATAAAATAATAGTACAAATTTGGTAATCAACTACCAAATTTGTACTAAACTTTTTCTAATGCTCTTAAATATTCCAACCCTTTAAATTTGACGCCTACAGGTAAAAACTATCAGTTGTAGACGTTACTGATTATGGTATTGTAATTTCTCCCTTCATATAATAAACCGCTTTGCCTTTCATAATTACCCTGTCGCCCTTTTGCTCACACCACAATTCTCCGCCTCGCTTGGAAAGTTGCAACGCATGAAGATCGTTCTTACTTAACTTTTCTGCCCAGAAAGGAATTAACTGTGAATGGGCAGAGCCGGTTACCGGATCTTCATCTATACCGGCACCCGGTGCAAAAAAACGGGAAACAAAATCAACTTTCTTTCCCGGCGCTGTGATGATCATTTTATCAATATGCTTTTTCATCAGCGAAAAATCGGGCGTACAGTTTTTTACTTCTTCTTCATTCATCAGTTCCACCAGGATATCCCGGTGTTTATAAACACCCACAATTTCTGCATGATCTAAAATAAAAGAAAGTTCATCCGGATAAATATCCAGCCGTTCCGGTTTCCAGGAAGGGAAATCCATACAGATAAGATCATTCTCCCTGGTTACTTTTAATATACCGCTTAAAGAACTGAAACGGATCTCCGGCTTTTTAAAATTTAAAATAGTAAATAATACATAAGCACTGGCCAGGGTTGCATGGCCGCATAAATTAATTTCCACTTCGGGAGTGAACCATCGTATTTCAAAATCAGCGGCCTTATTTGATGAAGGAACAAAAAAAACCGTTTCAGAAAGATTATTCTCCATGGCGATCTGCTGCATCAGTTTTTCATCCAGCCATTTTTCCAAAGGAATCACAGCAGCCGGGTTGCCGCTGAAGGGTTTATCGGTGAAAGCATCTATTTGGTATAAATTTAATTTCATGGTATAAACCTCAGAAACTTCTTAACAAAGAAAATTCTGCAAATCATTTTACTCTGCAAAGTCTCCCCTTTGGGGGGAGATTTAGAGGGGGCCTTATTCATCCATCATTTCCTTAATCACCGCAACAACATCTTCTGTATTTGGTTTGCTAAAATAATCCCCATCGCTGCCGTAAGAAGGACGGTGTGCTTTGGCCGTGATGGTTCTGGGAGATGTGTCTAAATATTTATAGCCTCCCTGTTCCTCCATCACTTTATTAAACATGTATGCTGCTGCACCACCCGGTACATCTTCATCAATGAAAACAATACGGTTGGTTTTTTTAAGCGACTCAACAATTTTATGATGGATATCGAATGGCAACATAGTCTGTACATCCATTACTTCGCAATTGATACCCATTTTATCCAGTGTTTCGGTTGCTTCCAGAACAATCCGTAAAGTGGAACCATAAGTAACAAGGGTTACATCAGTTCCTTCTTTTACAATCTCCGGCACACCTAACGGTACAGTGTAGGCCATTAAATTAGATGGCAATTTTTCTTTTAAGCGGTACCCGTTCAAACATTCGATCACCAGGCCCGGATCATTGCCCTGCAATAAAGTATTGTACATACCAGCTGCCTGCACCATATTACGGGGTACACATACATACATACCCCTGAGCGCATTAATGATCATTCCCATGGGCGAGCCGCTGTGCCAGATGCCTTCGAGCCTGTGACCCCTGGTTCTTACTATCAGGGGACAGCTTTGTTGTCCTGCTGTTCTAAAATGCGTGGTACAAACATCATCACTGAGCGGTTGTAATCCATATAATAAATAATCGAGGTATTGGATTTCAGCAATAGGCCTCAGTCCCCTTAAAGCCATTCCTATACCCTGCCCGATGATGGTCAATTCACGTATACCGGTATCAAAGATCCTGTCTTTGCCATGTTTATCCTGTAAACCACTGAATCCCTGGTTAACATCTCCGATCTGGCCAAGGTCCTCACCAAAAGCAAGCACTTTATTATTGGTTGTAAACAGTTCATCAAAATACCTGTTCATTATTTCGTAGCCATTCACCAATGGTGAGTCTTCTGTATAATAAGGAGCTATAGCGGGTACTTTTAATGCTGACCTAGTCCCTTCATTATAAAGGTAACTGTCAAAAAGGGCTCTATTTTCAGTTTGAAAAGACCGGTATAGTTGCTTAACTGCTTCGGCTGTGAAATTATCTTCAGCCATATCAATAATTGTTGCCAGGGCTTTCATGATATCCCTTCGCATCGGTTCCCTCTTGGAAGCCAGTTCATCGGCAATTTTTTTTACTGATGGAACAAATGGCTCAAGTGGTCTTATCACCTCCATAGTTTTCGCTACCAGCTGCTTTATGGGGCCCATGAATTTTTCCCATGCCTTTTGTTTGCTTTCCCTGGTAAAAAGTCGGGCATTCTCTTCAATGGTATCCAATTCCCCTGTTTCGGCCAGTGCATTGGCAATGATCCATTCCTTCATTTGCTTAATGCCATCCCATTGCTTTTCCCATTCCAGGCGTTCAGCATTTTTATATCTTTCGTGGCTTCCTGAAGTGGAATGCCCCTGGGGCTGTGTAATTTCCTCTACATGAAAAATAGCGGGTGTATGTGTATCTCTTATTTTTTGAACAGCAGGTTCCAGTATCTCACACATGCCTGCATAATCCCAGCCTTTTAATTTATAAATATCAATGCCGTTGGTACCTTCTTTTTTCTGAAAGCCCTTTAAAGCATCGGATACGGATGCTTTTGTGGTCTGGTATTTTTTGGGAACAGAAATTCCGTAACCATCATCCCAAACAAAAACGGCCAATGGTACCTGCAATACCCCTGCCGCATTTATGGTTTCCCAAAAATGGCCCTCACTTGTAGACGCATCCCCAATGGTACAGAAGCAAACCTCGTTTCCATTATTACTGAGGTTATGAAGATGATTTACTTCCTTAACATTTCTAAAAATTTTAGAAGCAAATGCAAGGCCTAAAGCCCTTGGCATCTGGCCGGCAGTTGGCGCAATATCGCTGCTGATATTTTTTAATTCAGTAAGATCTAACCAATTACCATTACCATCTACCAATTTTGTAGCAAAATGGGCATTCATTTGACGGCCAGCACTAAAGGGATCGTTCTCAATATCCGGATCGGCATATAACTGTGAAAAAAATTGTTCAATAGTTGCCAGGCCACTGGCAAACATAAAGGTCTGGTCACGGTAATATCCAGCCCTAAAATCACCCGGTTTGAAGAATTTGGCCATAGCCACCTGGGCTACTTCTTTTCCATCTCCGAAAATTCCGAATTTGGCTTTACCGGTCAGCACTTCTTTTCGGCCAAGCAAACTGGTTTCCCTGCTTTCGCAGGCAAACCGGTAATCCTTTAAAACTTCATTACGGAAGTTATCAAAACTCAGTTTTTCCAGTAATGCGGCATCGATGTTATTATTTGTATCCATAAGCGGTTAAGCTACAGCAAAAATATAAATAATAGGTCAGGTTTGTTAAAAATCTCCTAACGGCGTTGCAATTTGAAAGAGATATTTTCGTTTTAGTATCTTTGGTTACCTTATTAAAAAAGCAACTATATGAAAAAAATATTTACACTTTTACTGGTAACCGGTTCTATCCCGGCATTATATGCTCAAAAGGCCTCAACTACCAATGTTCCGGCTAAACAAACAACCGAAACATTAACCACATCTCCAGTTGCAGTTGTACTTCCGGAAAACCTTTTAACTTTAAAAGAAACGGAATTTGACTTTGGTAAAATACCACAGGGGAAACCGGTTACCCATATTTTTGACGTAACCAATAATAGTAAAGAAAATTTAAGGATCATTAGTGTTAATGCCAGTTGTGGTTGCACTACTCCTGAATGGGAAAAAGATAAAATAGTTGCACCCGGTGAACAGACAAAAATAACGGTGGGATATAATGCAGCTGCTGAAGGCCCCTTTACAAAATTCATTACCGTATCGTATAATGATACCCAATCCAAGCAGATCATCATTAAAGGCGAGGTTTGGAAAACCCCCGGAAGTTCGGTACCGGAAAATAAAGCATTAAATGATTTAAAAAATTAATCACCAAATAAAAAACAGCATCATGAAGAAATTGATCTTATCACTGGCGGCTTTTACATTTACTTCCGTTTTATTTGCACAAAAAACAGTAGCAGAAGTAGCTAAATTTGAAACAGAAACCATTAACCAGGGAACCCTTAAGCAAAACGACCCTAAAGAGGTTAAATTTATTGTAACCAATATTAGTAAAGAGCCATTGATCATTGAACAGGCTAACCCAACCTGTGGCTGCACTATGGGTGATTATACAAAATCTCCGATAGCACCGGGTGCTACAGGATTCATTTCTGCAAAATTCAATGCTGCCAATGTGGGGCATTTTGATAAACACCTTACTGTTAAATTTGCCGGTATTGATGAAATGAAAAGCATTACCATCAGTGGTGATGTATTAAGCCCGGCGGATTACGAAAAATGGGCAATTGAAAATGAGGCTAAGAAAAAAGTGGAGACACCAGTTAAATCTTCAAAAAATACAAAGAGTACAAAGCCTGCAGCAGCGCTGACAAAGAATAACAGTTAAATGATCTTACCTGTTTTTAAAGCCCCTGTAAAATTATTACAGGGGCTTTAAAATTTACAAACAAGTAAAAAAAATAAAGTATTTACCGGTTGATCTTTGTAAAATGACCTGTAAACAACTTACCGCCGGATTATACTAAATACCCGGAATATCCGTTTATATTAATGATCCCTGAAAACCTAAAAAGTTCATTAAAATACCCCCTATGATCAGAGGCAAACCAAGGCCTTTCCTTTTATCCACCATATTGAATCCATTTTCAAACAGTGTATAGATATTTAAATATTCCATTCAAACCTTAAAAATCGTGTGCTAACAAACTAAAGATTTTTGTTTTTATGGATTGTTTGGATAACAAAAAAACCCTTCTTTTAAGAGGGGTTTTTACATTATTAAAAATCACTTTAACTAAAAAATGTATACACACTAAGCAAAGTCAAACAAAATCCCTTATTTATCATCGGGGTTATTCAAATTAAAAACCAGCCCCGCAATCAATCCTCCACCCAGGCATCCCACTAAATATATCCATAAGTCGGCCCAAATAAAACCTTTCATTAAGCAGGCACCAATGGCAACAGCAGGGTTAAATGCTCCTCCCGAAAAACCTCCGAAAGTATATGCACATGCCATTACAGTAAAACCTATTGCCAGGCCATAAAAACTATTCCCACTGTTTCCTTTCGCGGTGGCTGCATTTAAAACAACATAAGCCAATGCAAAAGTGCCTAAAATTTCAGCTCCCAAACCCTGCCCAACTGATTTTACAGCACTTGTGCCTGAACCTGCTACATCAAAAATAAAAGTGGCAATAGCCCAGGCTGCCAAAGCCCCACCAATTTGAGCGATCCAATAAGTTACCGCATCTCCCATATTAATTTTACCCCTTACCAGAACAGCCAGGGTTACAGCAGGATTATAATGACCACCTGAAATATGGCCTCCTGCATAAATCATTACCATTAAAATACTGCCAATCGCCAAAGGGGCCATAGTTCCGGCAGCACCACCTATTGCCGCAACGCCAACAACTAATACCAGGAACATGGTTCCGATAAATTCTGTAATGTACTTGTTCATAAAAAATTTGATTTTGGTTAAAGTTAAAGTATGCTAATTAAACAAAATGAGGCAAACCCTGTTAACAATTTTTACACAACAATTATCTTTAGTAAAAACAAACAGTGAATTATGAAAATCGAAACAGGAAAACCAGCCCCCGCTTTTAGTTTATTCGATACCGATAAGAAGAAGGTTAGCCTTAGCGATTTTAAAGGCAAAAATATTTTGCTCTTATTTTTCCCACAGGCATTTACCGGCACCTGTACCCAGGAATTATGTACTATCAGAGATGATATCAGCCGGTACAATAATGCCAATGCACAGGTAATCGGTTTATCCGTTGATTCCGTTTTTACTTTAAAAAAATATAAGGAAGAACAACAATACCATTTTCCGCTTTTAAGCGATTTTAATAAAGAAGTATCCGGCCTTTACGAATGTTTATATAGTGATTGGATCCTGGAAATGAAAGGGGTTAGTAAACGTTCCGCCTTTATAATTGACAGGAATGGGATAGTACAATATGCAGAAGTTTTGGAATCGGCAGGTGATTTGCCTGATTTTAATGCTATAAACCAAATATTAGCCGCATTGAGCTGATAATTTTTTTAGGTTTTCCCCGTTATCATACAGGTGAATTGGCTTTTACATATAATAAATTTATATGCGTAAGAAAAAGTCATCTACGAAGTGTTGATTATTTCAAACATTTTTCATATTTTTATGATGTTGAGGAAATATTTTTACATACTGATATTATTTATTGGAATAACTTTTACCGCTTTTGCACAAAGCAAAACTCCGGGACCCGGTGAACCTGTTGCAAAATTGATAAAGCCTTATCCAATACCTGCTACTACGGTAATTAATTTTGAATTCCTGTATGGGTATGATAAGTCCTTTTCTTTTCAGATCTATAATTTTATGGGGAAAAAAGTTAATGAAATGAATGCTATTTCTAAAAAGATCACTTTACCCCTGGATGA
>JANOGE010000015.1:0-14537 GCA_031414035.1 Chitinophagaceae bacterium
CAGTTCGTCTGGCCCCAGGCAAGACGGGATCATTTTATAAAGATTACCTATCTAGATTACATTATGGCAATAGCACAGGGTACAAAAGCACCGGGCACAAAAGCAGCCTCAAAAAAAAGAGTAGTAAAAGTTGACAGCTACGGCGATGCACATATTACTGCCAGTTTCAACAACATCATTATCAGTTTAACCAATAAGCAGGGCCAGGTTATCAGCTGGAGCAGTGCAGGTAAAATGGGCTTCAGGGGTTCTAAAAAGAATACGCCTTATGCAGCTCAAATGGCCGCTGCAGACGCCGCCAAAGCCGCTTTGGATGCCGGGTTAAAAAGAGTGGATGTATTTGTAAAAGGTCCGGGATCAGGCCGCGAAGGCGCAATCCGTTCCTTATCTCAAAATGGGATTGAAATTGCTATGATTAAAGACGTTACACCGTTGCCACACAATGGATGCCGTCCTCCAAAGAAGAGAAGAGTTTAATACAATAAGCAATAGGCAATGGACAACAGGCAATTTTGCCAATTGTCAATTGCCAATTAAAAAAGGGTGCATTATTCATTTTAAAAGGTCTTTATAATGATGCACCGACACTAAAAGACCGGCACTACAATTATGGCACGTTACACAGGCCCCAAAACAAAAATCTCCAGGATATTTGGAGAACCCATTACCGGAAATGGTAAATGGTTGACCAAGAACAGTAATCCTCCGGGAATGCATGGTGCAACCCGTAAGCGTAAAACGTTAGGTGAATATGCTTTACAATTAAGAGAAAAGCAAAAAGCAAAGTACACGTATGGTTTGCTGGAAAAACAATTCCGTAAAACTTTTGATGAAGCTGCCCGCAGAAAAGGGGTTACCGGTGAAAACCTGATCAAATTACTGGAAGCCCGTTTGGATAATACGGTTTTCCGTATGGGCATTGCACCAAGCCGCCAGGCTGCCCGCCAGCTGGTATCTCATAAGCACATCACTATTAATGGTGAGGTACTAAACATTCCTTCTTACAGCTGTAAACCCGGCGATGTGATCGGCTTAAAAAATAAGAGTGCTGCCAATGCTTCTATTTCGGGGAATTTACGTGGCAAAAATGCCAAATTTAACTGGTTAGAGTGGAGTGAAGCAGATACAAAAGGTACTTTCATAACGTATCCTGAAAGAGAAAGTGTTCCTGAAAATATTAAGGAACAACTGATCGTGGAATTGTACAGTAAGTAAACAACTCCCGGCTTCCTGCAAGGAAAGGGTGTAAATGGAGTAATACTTCAGTTTGGTAAAAAATTTTTTAAACAATAAAACAACAAAATACAAATGGGAATTTTAAATTTTGTTAAACCCGATAAAATCGTTCTTCAGAAAGCAACTGAGTTTGAAGCTCAATTCGAATTCCGCCCGCTTGAACCAGGTTATGGTGTAACTATTGGTAATTCCCTTCGCCGGGTTTTACTGAACTCATTGGAAGGTTATGCTATAATTGGTATCAATATAGCCGGTGCCGATCATGAGTTTGCAACCTTAAAAGGTATTACTGAAGACGTAACTGAAATTATTCTGAACCTTAAACAGGTTCGTATCAAAAAGAAAGTAGACCATGAGGCCAACCTGGAAAAGATTACACTTTCTATTAAAAACAAAACAGAGTTTACTGCCGGTATGCTCGGTGAGGCTTCTCCTTCCTTTGAAGTGATGAACCCGGATCTTTTGATCTGTACCATGGACAGCAGTGCCAAACTGGATATTGAAATCACGATTGGAAAAGGACGTGGTTATGTACCAGCAGAAGAGAATAAAGAAAAGAATTCTCATTTTGGATATATTCCCGTTGATGCTATTTACACGCCGATAAAGAATGTTAAATACGCTATCGAGAATACCCGTGTGGAACAGCGTACTGACTTTGAAAAACTGATCATTGATGTGGTTACCGATGGCACTATTCACCCTGAAGATGCAGTAAAGCAGGCAAGCCGTATTTTAATACAGCACCTGATGATCATCACTGATGAAAATATCACTTTTGATACCAAGGAAGATAAAAAAGAAGACCTGGTTGATGAACAGACATTACAGTTACGTAAAGTATTAAAGACACCATTGGAAGACCTTGATCTTTCTGTACGTGCCTTTAATTGCTTAAAAGCGGCCAAAATAAATTCATTGAGCGAGTTGGTACAATATGAGCAGGAAGACCTGATGAAGTTCAGGAACTTTGGTCAGAAATCGCTGAGTGAGATTGAACAGGTATTACACGAAAGAGGTTTAAGCTTTGGAATGGATCTGAGCAAGTTGAAGCTTGATGATGAATAATTACCCCCTCCGCCCCCTAAAGGGGGAACCTGGAGAATTTATAAAACAAGTAGTCTGTAATTCCTGACACGGTACAGACGAATTTAAAACTAAAATGTCATGCGTCACGGTAACAAAAACAATAATCTGAGCAGAACTGCTTCTCACAGGAAAGCACTCTTAATGAATTTAGGCTGCCAGTTAATTACACACAAAAGGATTACTACAACTTTGGCTAAGGCAAAAGCATTACGTGTTTACATCGAGCCATTGATCACCAAAACAAAAAATACGGAAAGCAAAGAAGCGATCATGCACAATCACCGTATCGTATTCAGTTACCTGAATGATAAAGTTGCAGTAAAAGAATTATTTACAGTAGTTGCACCAAAGGTTGCAGCCCGGCCGGGTGGTTATACCCGTATCATTAAGCTGGGTGCAAGAACCGGTGATAATGCTGAAATTGCAATGATCGAACTGGTTGACTTTAATGAAATATACGGTAAAGGCACATCTAAAACAGCTGTTGAACCGGTTAAGAAAACCCGCCGTGCAGGGGGTGCGAAAAAGAAAGATGCTGCAGAAACAGAAGAAACAACAGATACTGCGACAGAAGAAAAGTAAGGATCATAGTTTAAAACCAACTGCTTATATAAGCCCCGGCCGTTTTGTCGGGGCTTTTTCATACATACCGGCATAACCCGGGCGGAGAACATAAATGCTCTGTTTTGAGTAAATACCATACTTTTAATCCGTTTATTGAAATAATTCACCAAAATCTCCGTTCAGATAAATCAACCCGTTTAAAAAATAATTTGTTTATTATGTATTAGTATTCTTTTCTTTGCAAAACCCTTTTTATACATGTCGCTTTCAGCTAAACAATCAGCCATTTTAATTTTAGAGGACGGAACCATTTTTAACGGAACAGCTTTTGGTAAAACAGGAACGGCTACCGGCGAAATATGTTTTAATACCGGAATGACCGGTTACCAGGAAGTTTTTACGGATCCAAGTTATTACGGCCAGGTACTGATCATGAACAATGTTCATATTGGTAATTATGGAGTAAAAGCTGTTGATGTGGAGAGTGACAGTGTAAAAGTAAAAGCCGTTATTGGCCGCAACCTGGAAGAAAAATACAGCCGCTTTATGGCGGATACCTCATTACAGGATTATTTTGAGTTGCAGGGCGTAGTAGCCATTGATGGTATTGATACACGGGCCCTGGTTGCCCATATCCGTACACAGGGGGCCATGAACTGCATCATATCATCAGTAAATACGGATACAGAAGAACTGATAAAGGAATTAAAAAAAGTGCCTTCAATGGATGGGCTGGAACTGGCATCGGCGGTTAGTACCAAAGAACCTTATTATTCAGGTGATGAGAAAAGCCTGTTGCGTATTGCCGTGCTTGATTTTGGTATCAAGAAAAATATATTGAACTGCCTGGTTGAACGGGGAGCCTATGTAAAAGTGCATAATGCCAAAACGGGTTTTGAAGAACTGGAAAAATTTAAACCGCATGGATACTTTATCAGCAACGGGCCGGGCGATCCGGCACCTATGGATTATGCCATAAAAACGGTGAAGCAGATATTAGCCGCAGGCAAACCATTGTTTGGTATTTGCCTGGGGCACCAGTTATTGGCGCTGGCCAATGATATCCCTACTTTTAAAATGCACCATGGCCATCGTGGATTAAACCATCCTGTAAAAAATATGATCAGTGGCAAGAGTGAGATCACTACACAGAACCATGGTTTTGGTGTTGATCCCAAAGCGGTGAGGGCAAATGCCCGGGTAGAAATTACCCACGTGAATTTAAATGACGACAGCATTGAAGGCATCCGCATAAAAAATAAACCGGCATTTTCTGTACAGTATCACCCCGAAGCTACACCCGGCCCGCACGACAGCAGGTATTTGTTTGATGAGTTTATAAAAATGATTTCCACTAATTAAACTGATTACACTAATTACACGAATTAGCTAAATCAAATTTTAATTCGTGTAATTCGTTTTAATTCGTGAAATTAGTGTCATGAAAATTGCAATCATCAACGGGCCTAATCTCAATCTTCTTGGTAAACGTGAGGTGGATATTTACGGGAATGAGTCTTTTGAAACATACCTTAAGGTCCTGCAGGATAAATATGCCAACCACGGAATCTCTTATTTTCAAAGTAATATCGAAGGAGAATTAATTAACGAAATTCAGCGGACAGGATTCAGTTATGATGGAATCATTTTTAATCCCGGCGGCTATACACATACCTCAGTTGCTATAGGTGATGCCATTGCTGCGATTACTACACCGGTCATTGAAGTTCATATCTCCAATATTTTTGCAAGAGAAGAATTCAGAAAAATATCACATGTTTCCGCTAAAGCCACAGGCGTTATAAGCGGTTTGGGACTGAAAGGGTATGAACTGGCACTGGACTATTTTATAAAATGACCCTTAACAATAAAGCATAGCCGGTATCTTCTTTGGGATCATCAGCAATGTTTACAATATGTAACCCTGCTTCTGACCATACTTTAAACAACCCGCCTTTTTTTCGTTTCAATATTTCTTTGTCCAGTTGCGGCAACATTACCCCTTTTATAAACCAGCCCAGGTCTCCGCCTTTAATGGCAGAGTTGTAATCGGCGCTGTAAATACCTGCCTGGACAGCAAATGTACTCCCACCTGACCTTATTTTAGACATAATGGTATCGGCCAGCGATTCAGCAAAACCGGGTACAAAAACGGATGTGTCTAAAAGAATATGTTTAATGTGATAAAAAGTATTGGGCGCCTTAACCAGAATTTTAACCAGTATATTTTCTTTTTTGAACGGGCCATATGTTTTGCCTGTTTTACCATGGTAGGCAAGGCTATCGGCTTTTCCTATAAATTGAGCAGTACTTAAAACAGTTATGGTATCGATATAATATTTTTTCTTTAAAACATATTTTACAAAGCCGATAGGGTTGCTGGTGGTGTCCAATATTTTTTTTATCTGGGCAATCGTTTGGCTTTTTGCAGAAAATATAAACCCGATAAAAATAAAAAAGAAAAATAGTTTTTTCACACTAAAAATTTGAAGGGCAAAGATAATGTTTAGGTGTCAGGCCTTTAAAAATGTATTTAATATCAATATTTTTCTGAATAGAGAAATTCTTTCGTTGAAAAATAATGTTTAGAGACCAGGCACCGGACATTACTTTAAAGCATACAATACTTTTACCTCGAAACGCAGTTTGATCTTTCTGAAATCAACTCCATTATCGGTTATACCGTAATACCCGCTCTTAGCTTGTTCCAGCATAACCGCATTTTCGCCTGAAGCCTTATAATTGTTTCTGTATATACCTGAAACCACATCGGAACTTACAGATTCCTCCGGCTCATTTTATTTCTATGGCCTGCCCCAGTTGCTCATTTACTGCCTCCGATAAATAAAGGGCTTTCTCCCGGGCCGCTTTTACGGCCTGAACTTTCAGTTGTTTACGGTATTCGGTTATTTTACTGTGTGATGCCCTGGTGATCCTGAAATTATTGGTGGCCTGGTCATCAAGACTGTTTACCAGGTCATCGATCAGTTTTGTATTACTGAATTTTACCTGGTAGGAAATGGATGTTAAAAGTTCCGGATCCTTTTTTCTGCGCCTCCAGATATTAGCCATATTATACCCATCATACGAAGCTACAGAAATATCATTGTCAGCTATTCCTGCTGCTTTACAACTGGCTAAAAATTCAGTTTTAATTTTATCAAGGTCTGTTTTCTCTTCACTCTTTTTTTTATATTCCCGCAGATCTACCTGTACATAAATTTCATCAGGAATGATCTCCATAGAGGCGTTGCCTGTAACAGAAATTGTTTTTGGAAAGGGATAGCAACCCGGTTGTGTGTTGTTTTGTGCATGGATGGAACAGGTAATTGCAGCTGCGGCTGCAAGCAGGCAGATTTTTTTCATTTGTTGTTTTTTAATGAGTTGAATGTAGTGCAGGAATACACAAATCCGTATCATTTTATTTTTTTTAACAGGGATTTCACCTGCTTTTTCATTTCATCAAGATCGGATATCTGCTGCTGAATAAAACTATTGTCTTCCAGCCTGCCCATTACGTTGTTCATTTCCTTATTGGTTTCATAAACCATTTTCCGGAACGGGCTGTTGTAGTCCTTGGCCCTTGAATCAAAGATGCCTTTGCACATCCATTCTTTGGTATCCAGTGCCTGCTGTAATAATTTTTTTAGAAGGGCAGGCGTAAATTGTTTAGGTGTAATATTTAATATTTCCAGCAGGGAAGTGTACCCGTGATTTAATTTATCGGCTGTATAGGCAATGCCCTGGTGACGGTAAAAAATATGCAGCTCTTCCCAGTTCTTAATTTTGTCCGACCTGGTATCCTGTTTTAGTTTTTCTATTTCTGTTTTTTGTATCAATTGTCCGCCGATATTGAGCCATTCACTCCTTTGTACTTTGGCCGATAACGTTTTTTTCAGGTCTTCAAAGCCCGGGTAATTATTTTTTTGAACATGATTAAATATTTCCATGGTTCCATAATAACGTATCAGCTCCTTAAATATCAATATGGCCTGTGGTATTTTCTGTAATTCGGTGTTTCGGGCTGTATTCTCCCAACCGGATACTACTGCCGTGCCGGTTGCACTGATTTTTAATTTTTCCAGGAGCTTTATGGCGTCAAATAATTCATTGACCGTATCAGGTGCCAGAAAATCATATTCTATTCGTTGGATCTTTTCTGTTCGTTTATCCCGGTCAACATATTTCCAGGCATTACGGGCAAGTGCATACATATTATACATAAACCAATAACCGGGTATTACCACTAATTTGTCGTGTGCTACATCATTGCTTATTAAACTAAAGGGAATGGGAATATTTAATTCGGCCGGGAAATCTCCTTTGGCTATGATGGTAAAGGAAGCAAACTTTGAATTGTGTTTTAAACTGACACACAGGCCCGGCCAAAACCCACGCCCGGCCACTATTTCACCATCGGCGGCCCGGCTGTTGTGATTGCTTCCAATGGTTGCTCCGGCTGCCATATTACTTTGCCCCATTACTACAGCGGCACATAAAAAAGAATTATTATGATGCTGTTCATGTGCCGGAAAGATCAGGGAATTCAAAACTTCACAACAGGAGATGGTGGAGTTATTACCCAGGTATGAATTGATCAGCCTGGCACCATACTTTAATTGTGAATGGGATGCCATAACAAACCTAACGGCTTTAACCCCGTAAAAGATCCGGCACCCATAGCCAACTATACCATTCACTATTTCGCAGCCTTCCCCGATCTGTGATTTTCGTTTTTCATCACTGTTAACAGTTAGGTTTTTTAATTTGTTGGCGCCCTTAAAATAAGCATCGGTGCCTACCCAAACATCTTTTATGATCTTGCAATTTTTAATGACCGTTCTGTCGCCGATCTTTCCATAATATCCCCTTTGCTTATCAAAACTTTTTTCAGTAAATTCTTTAAATTTATTCAGCAATGCTTCATCATCCCTGTATTTGCTCCACAGCCAGGCATCACCTGCCAGCATACCGTTAAAGGGAATTACACTTCTGCCCCCGGCCTCATTGCATAATTCGATCCAAACCCTCGATTTCTCATCTTCCCCGTCTTTTACTATGCCATTTCCAAACTTGGCATAGTCGGTAGTAGCCAGTTCATTTACGTTGGCGATCATCACATCATTTCCAATAATATAATGGCTTAAATAATTTACATTATCAATACAGATATTATTGCCCAGGTCGCAACTGATGATGGTACTGTTATATAAACCCACCGGTAACCTCAGGTTATGGAACTCCAGGTAAAAGGGTTCCAGTTTACCAATGCGGATCAGTCCATGGAATTTGCAGTTACGGACCAGTTCGGGATTAAAATGTTTGGAAACAAAAATTTTATTCCAGTCATCCGATGTGTTCCGGTTGCGGATAAGGGCTTCTATTTCCTGTGCGGTTAATTTTCGGTAATTAATACCATTCCTGTTTTCTGTATTACGGAGGTAGTATTCATCTTTGCCTTTCGGGATATACTTTTTTTCAACAAAATTGTAGCCAAGATTATTAACCGGGTGTTTTTGAATGATGTTCATAATTCAAGTTTGCAGTTTAAGGTTTGTAGTTTGAGGTTGTAAAGAGTAAGTGAGTTTTAGAGATAACTACAAACTGTGAACAACCCGCAGGGGATCCGGACAAACTATTATTCTACGGTTACACTCTTGGCCAGGTTCCTGGGCTTATCCACATCAACCCCTTTTGCTATACCCACGTAGTAACTCAATAATTGTAAAGGAATGGTGCTTAACATGGGGGCAATGATCTCATCAGCGGCGGGCACAAAAAAGACCTCATCAGCCATACCCGGAATTATTTCATCACCTTCGGTAATGATAGCAATTACTTTTCCTTTACGGGCCTTTATTTCCTGAATATTGCTGACAATTTTTTCGTGGTAAGAATCCTTAGTGGCAATAAATACCACAGGTAATTTTTTATCTACCAATGCAATGGGTCCATGTTTCATTTCTGCAGCGGGGTAACCCTCTGCATGAATATAGGATATCTCTTTTAATTTTAAAGCGCCTTCCAGGGCAATGGGGAAATTATAGCCCCTTCCTAAAAACAAAGCATCTGATGCTGTTTGATATTTTAATGCAATGGCTTTTATGTCTTCGGCATTTTTTAAAATGGCACTTACTTTTTCCGGAACAGATTCCAGTTCAAATAATAAATTGTTGTATCGCTCATCACTGATGGTTCCTTTTTCTTTGGCAATTTTTAAAGCCATCATAATGATCACAGCCAACTGGCCTGAAAAGGCTTTTGTGGAAGCTACTCCAATTTCAGGTCCGGCATGTGTATAAGCCCCGCCATCACTGATCCTGGCAATAGAAGACCCTACTACATTTACTATGCCGAATATGATGGCACCGTTTTCTTTTGCTCTTTCAATGGCTACTAATGTATCGGCTGTTTCACCACTTTGTGATATGGCAATAATAATATCCCCTTTATTAACGATCGGGTTGCGGTAACGGAATTCGGATGCATATTCTACTTCTACAGGTATACGGCAAAGTTCTTCAATAATATATTCGGCCAGCAGGGCGGCATGCCAGCTTGTGCCACAGGCTACAATAATTATTCTTTTAGCCTTTTTAAAATGTTCAATATTATTTTCTATTCCGCTCATGGTGATCGTTCCTGCTGCCGCATCTAATCTTCCCCTTAAACAATCATGAATAGTGCTGGGCTGTTCAAAAATCTCCTTTAACATAAAATGGTCGTAACCGCCTTTTTCAATAGCCGCCAGCTCTATATCCAGTTTTGTAATAAAGGGAGTTATCTTTTCGTTGCCCAGGTTTTTTAAGATCAGTTCATTTGGTTTTACGATGGCCAGTTCATAGTCATTAACATAAACCACTTCTTTAGTGTACTCCAGCATGGGTGAGGCATCGGAGCCCAAAAAATGTTCACCTTTTCCCACACCAATTACCAACGGGCTTCCTTTTCTTGCTGCAATGATCGTATCCGGGTTTTCTGCATCCAGAATTAATATAACATAAGCTCCGGTCACCCTTTTCAGGGCAACCCTTACCGCTTCTTCCAGGTCGCACTGGTTGTTTTCCTTAATATCTTCTATGAAATTCAGTAATACTTCGGTATCGGTGTCGCTGGTAAAAACATAACCCTTATTACCCAGCTCTTTTTTCAGCTGTGCATAGTTTTCAATAATGCCGTTATGTATCATAGCTAATTTTCCACTGGCTGAAGAATGCGGATGTGCATTCCGGTCACTTGGTTCACCATGTGTGGCCCAGCGGGTGTGGCCTATGCCAGTATGTGAATGCAGGTCTTTTCCAAGAATGGCATCTTCCAGTTCAGCAACACGGCCTTTCTTTTTATACACTTTTAGTCCGCCATTAAGCAAAGCAACACCGGTACTGTCGTAACCACGGTATTCCAGCCTTTTTAATCCTGTTATAATGATCGGATAGGCTTCTTTTGGCCCTGTATAACCTACAATTCCACACATAAGTAAATGATTTTATATTATCCCCGGGCCTGGTGATTAAGGATAGCTCTGTGATTTACTAAACAGAAATCAGGTTTAGCAGAACAGAAGTATGCACTTTTGCCAAATGCAGCCGGGTAATTTGCAACGCAATTTAACAAAATTGTTGTCATTTAAACGCTTTACCCTCAAACTTGGTATATTTCCGGAGTATTAACTTAAATTAGGGGTGCAAACCATTTTTATGAAATATTTATTGTTTTTTTTAGGGGTCATCTCTTTTGCGAATACATCACTTGCCCAGACCGAAACGGCCGTTACTAAAATATTTATTGTTCGCCATGCGGAAAAAGAAACCGGTAAAGACCCATTACTGACAGCTTCTGGTAATATACGGGCCGGGGACCTTATGCGAACCTTAAAAAATGAATCTGTTCAAAAGATCTATGTGAGCCAATACCGACGTACCCAGCATACAGGTGACAGTTTAAGGCTCCAGCTAAATATAGATACGGTTCATTATTTTTCAGATACGATATGTGATCAATTGATCAGTTCAATTATGGAACACCGTGATTTTGGAAAAACAATATTAATAATAGCCCACAGCAATACCATACCCAAAATTATCAGAAAGTTAGGCGTATTGGATTTCCCTCAGGATGATATTCCGGATAGTGTGTTTGACAATTTGTTTTTAGTGACCTACATGAAAGAAAAGGCCAGGGTAAAGATGATGAAATATGGCGCTAAGTCTGGTGTTTCTGCTGCCATGCAGTAACTTCAAAAATCCTGTTAATATATTGCAGTTTATGGTTTTTCTATTTTAACCCATTTATGCTTATCGGGATTTTATGCTGAAGCCTTATTTATTTGTTGAGATAACAGGGGAAAAGGGCAGGGGAGTATATACCCGTGAACGGATCCCCGGTGGTACAATAGTGGAAACAGCCCCGGTAATTGTTATGGACATAACCGACAGGCAATACCTGGACAAGACATTATTACACGATTATATTTTTGAGTGGGGAAAGCAAAAAGACAAATGTTGCATGGCACTGGGTTTAATTCCCATTTACAATCACAGTTATAAAAGCAACTGTGAGTATTTTATGGATTTTGAAGAAGATACCATAACAGTGAAGACCGTAAGGGTAATTGAAAACGGAGAGGAACTGACCATTAATTATAATGGTGACTGGAATGACGGAAAGAAGGTTTGGTTTGAGGTGAAATAAGCAAAGACTTTAAAGTAAAAAAGTGAATCCGGGTAGGGATTCACTTTTCATTTTCATGGGTAAAATATATTATTATTGTTCTGCTAATTGTATTTCTTCTGCAACCGGTTGTTCTACCAATTGTATTTCTGCAATGATCCTTACTTCATCACTTACCACTACACCGCCCGCTTCGGTAACTGCATTCCAAGTTAAACCAAAATCCTTGCGGTTGATCTTTCCATTGATGGTGAAGCCGGCCTTGGTATTCCCATAAGGATCTTTCACCACACCGCCGAATTCCACGGCCAGTTTTACATTTTTGGTCACGTCACGTATGGTCAGGTCGCCGTAAAGGTCAAATGACCCATCGTTATCAATTGATACTGCTTTGGTGGCTGTAAATTTTATCTGCGGGAATTTTTCTGCGTCAAAAAAATCAGCGCTTTTAAGATGACCATCCCTTTGTTCGTTGCCGGTGGAGATGGAATTCACATCCGCAGTGAAGCTGATCTTTGCCTTGGTAAAGTCTTCTTCATCCGTTTTTGCAGATGCGTTAAAAACGTCAAAACTGCCTGTGACGTTTGTTATCATCAGGTGTTTTATCTTGAAATGCACTTCGCTGTGGGTGGGGTCTATTACCCAGTTTTTGGTTGCCATGATCATTAAATTTGATGCAAGGTATATCATTAATGTTTAAACATCAAATATTATTTTCGTAAAAATTTGTTAATAAGACATGGCCCTGTTCCTATCAACAGGATCAGGAAAAACAAATATGAAAAAAGGCTTGGATACAACGAATCCTGGAGAAGATATCTATTTATATTGCCTTTCGATGGCCTTTAAAAAATC
Organism: Chitinophagaceae bacterium; assembly: GCA_031414035.1. GTDB lineage: Bacteria > Bacteroidota > Bacteroidia > Chitinophagales > Chitinophagaceae > Ferruginibacter. The sequence goes on from JANOGE010000015.1 coordinate 12,415, forward strand.
ATCCTTTCTGCGTGTGGAGACCTCTACTGAAGTGGCGTCAGAAAGTGTAACAAAACCACCTTTGCCTTTGTTGTAGCTTTTAATATAAGCCAGGTTTATGAGGTGGGAGTTATGAACCCGGAAAAAATTATATTCAACAAGCATTTCTTCAAATTCCTTCAACGTTTTTGCCACGACTAATTTTTGTTTGTCTTTTAAAAAAATGGTAGTGTAGTTAACCTCACTTTCGCAACGGATAATATCATCTATTTCAAGAAAAACAAGCCCTGTAAGCACGGGGACGCATATTTTCTTAGACAGACCCTGGATATTTTTCAGGTTATGAAATAGTGTATCCAATTTTGAGGATGTATCATTTTTTACCATTTTTTCTGCTGACTTGGAAATTGCAATAGTGAGGTCTTCTGCAGTAACCGGCTTGAGAAGATAATCAATGGCACTGAATTTAATGGCCTGTACGGCATACTTTTCATAGGCCGTTGTAAAAATGATGTCAAAATCTATTTTACTTAAATGTTTTAACAGGTCAAATCCCGTTTTGTCGCGTATCTGCACATCTAAAAAAACTAATTGAGGCTGTAACTTGTTGATGGCCATTAAACCATCTTCAATGTTTTTAAAACTGCCCAACAGGTTAATAGTATCCTTGTGGTTTTCATTAAGCAGGCTGCCCAGCCTGTCTATGCAATGCTGTTCATCGTCAATAATAATGGCTTTGATCATAAGCTGAAAAAGTTAAAAGCTCAGTTCCAGGGGCAGTTTTACTTCCACCCTTGTTCCCTGGTTCAGGTCAAAAAGTTGTACATCGGCAGATGAATTTTTAACCTTGTTTAAAATATTAATCCTGGCCCTGGTTATTTTCATGCCCAGGGATTGTTTTTGCGGTGGCATTGATCCTTCAGTTTGTTGAGCAGCCAGTTTCCTGCCTATGCCATCGTCTTCCACAATACAGTTTATCATTTCCCCTTCTTTTTTTATTTGCACTAATATATTGCCAGGCCCTTCCTTTTTTGAAATACCGTGCCAGATACTGTTTTCCACAAAAGGCTGAAGTAACAATGGAGGGATCAGCGTATTTTCTGCATCAATGGTTTCATCCACTTTGATCTGGTAAGTAAATTTTTGATTCATCCGCAGCGATTCCAGCTGCATGTATAATTCCAGAGCTTTCAGATCTTCTGACAAAGCCACTTCTTTCTTTTCTGAATTTTCCAGTATCAGCCGCATCAGTTTGGCAAACTTGGCCAGGTATTCATCGGCCAGTTTGGTATTGTTCTTTGCCATATAATCGCCTATTGAATTCAGCGAATTAAAAATAAAGTGCGGATTCATTTGGGAGCGAAGGGCCTTCATTTCTGTTTCGGAAACTTCTGTTTTGAATTCAGCATCTTTTTGTTTCTGCACAGCATCTCTTTTTCTTTTATAGAACAGGAAAGAAATGATACCGCCAATGGCTAAAATGCCGGCACCGGTGGCCAACGCATTTTTTACCGTTTTTTGCTGTTTGATCTCTGCCTGGTGGGTAGCCTGAATAACTGCGGTCTTTTTTTCGAATTCAATTTTATCAATTGCTTTAGTGGTTGCCTCTAACTTTTCCTCATTAATGATACTGTCCTGTAACTCCACATATTTATGATAGGCAGTAAAGGCATTTTTGTAATCCTGTTGCCCTTTATACATTTCACTAAGACCCAGCCAACCCTTTGATTCTAATGCCACACTCTCAATTTCTTTTGCATAAGAAATGATATTATTAAATAATAATCCAGCTTTTTCATATCGTTTCGAAAATGGAATAGTACTGGCATTGAAGAAAGAAGGAGGTGCGGTACAAAAAAGTTCTGCCAAATTCAGTTCAACTTGTTTTATATTATAGGATTTATTTAGCTCAGTATATAAGTTTAATGACTCAATATATGATAAGTATGAATCTTCGTACCTTTTTAAATCTTTACTGACAATTCCGATATTATTTAAATTTTCAGCAACATAAAGTTTATTATTTTTTATTTTATTGATGGGAAGGGCTTTATAATAATACCATAAAGCACTGTCACTATTGTTCAGTAAATCATGAACGATACCAATACCCTGCAGTGATTTTGCATAGCCTGTACTATCCT
>JANOGE010000016.1:0-17213 GCA_031414035.1 Chitinophagaceae bacterium
TGTAGTAGCCGGTATCAGCATCATGGTTATTTTTGTTATCTCATTTATATTATTGCCCTCCGCATTAAGTTATTTACCGGTGCCCAAACCTGCTCAAACCAGGTACCTGAACAACAAATGGATAATTAATTTTCTTTTGCAAATTGAAAAATGGGTTATTCATCATAAAAAAACAGTTTATGCTGTTACAGCCGTAGTTTTAATTTTTGCCGTTACCGGGATATTTAAATTAAAAAGTGTTTCTTTTATTGTTGATGACCTGCCTAAAACGGATAAGATCTATACCGATTTAAAATTTTTTGAAAAAAATTTCAGTGGTGTAATGCCGCTGGAAATTGTGGTGGATACAAAAAAACGAAATGGCCTTGCCGGCATGAGGGCATTAGTCGTTTTTGAAAAGATAGATGTATTATCAACTTATATCGCTTCACAAAAGGAAATGAGCCGCCCACTTAGTGCAGCCGAAGGTTTAAAATTTGCCAAACAGGCTTTTTATGAAGGCGATTCTGCCAGTTATTTACTACCCAATAGTTTCGACGGTGCTTTTGTGGGTGAATATTTAAGGCCAAATAAAGGCGACAGCAATAAAAACAACCTGTCTAAAATGCTCACCAGTTTTATAGATACGGCCAGGCAAAGCACAAGGGTGAGTGTGAACATGGCTGATGTGGGTACCGAAAAATTGCCCGGGTTATTACAGGGAATTGAACAAAAAGCCAACCAGGTATTTGATACGGCTAATTTTAAAGTACAGCTTACGGGCACCAGCATCACTTTTTTAGAGGGGAGCCGGTTTATTGTAAACGGATTAAAGGACAGTATTTTCTGGGCATTCCTGTTAATTGCCTTATGTATGCTTTACCTTTTTAAATCTGTACGTATCTTATGGTGTTCATTAATACCCAACCTGATACCTTTAGTAATTACAGCAGGTATCATGGGATGGGCTGGTGTGCCTTTAAAACCATCCACTGTACTGGTATTTAGTGTGGCCTTAGGTATTGCCATAGATATTACCATACGTTTTCTGGTAAACTACAAACAGGAACTGCCCGTTTATAACAACAATATTTTAGATACCGTAAGCGTTACCATTAAAAATACCGGTTTAAGTATTGTATATACTGCGTTGGTATTAATTGCCGGGTTCATTATTTTTTGCGGCAGCAGTTTTGGTGGAACTATGGCGCTGGGTTGGTTAACCTCCGTTACGTTGTTGGTAGCTACAATCACTAACCTGGTTTTATTGCCGGTTTTATTATTATTAATTGCACCAAAACAAATAGTTGGACCAAAACAAAGAAAAAATAGGGTATAAACCTTTTACGAATTCTTTAAGAACATCTGGTCTTTATTGATTAGCCGCCTGTTGTTCTGCGATAGAGAAATGCAGCTAAATGGTTAGTAAATTTGTCAAAGTATTTAAGTATTAAAGGGAATCTGAATTATATTTGCTTCCATAAACTTCTATGCATATGAGAAAACCAATTTTAATCTTCACGGCTATATTTGTATTTATACTAAATGCTGCTGCCCAGAACCGTACCATTACCGGTAAGGTTACTGATGAAAAGGGGGCTCCTTTAGAAGGCGTTTCTGTTACCACCCCTGATGGAAACCAGGGAACACAAACGGGCAAAGATGGTCGCTACAGCATCTCTGTTCCGGCAGCAGTAAAATCACTGACTTTTTCCAACGTAAATTTTGAAACACTTTCTAAATCATTAGGTAGCCAATTAACAGCCAATGTTTCTTTATCTTCCAAAGATTCAAAGTTGGAGGAAGTGGTAGTTGTTGGATATGGCACTCAAAGAAAAAAAGATGTTACCGCAGCAGTAGGAACAATAAGCGGGAACAGTATAAAAAACATACCTGCCCAGAGTTTTGATCAATTATTGGCTGGAAAAACGGCAGGGGTAAGTGTAGTGATTCCAAACGGTGTATTAAACAATCCGCCTGTTATCAGAATCAGGGGGGTTAATTCAATAAGTGGAAGTTCATTCCCTTTAGTAATTATTGATGGTGTTCCGGCATTTACGGGGGATGTTTCAACAGCTCAACCAGCCGCCAATCCTTTATCGGGGATTAATCCTTCGGATATAGAAGATATTATCATATTAAAAGATGCTGCTGCCGCTGCTATTTATGGTAGCCGTGCCGCTAATGGGGTTATGTTGGTTACCACAAAAAAAGGGAAACAAGGAAAAGCAAAAATAATGTATGATACATGGGTAGGCTGGACCGATGCTTTCAATGTTTTTGATGTATTAAAAGCACAGGATTATGTAAACCTGAAAAATGAGGCAGTTAAAAATGCGAATTACCAGATTCCTGCCAGTGGATTAGTTCCGGGCTTGGGTTTAGTATCTCCGGCTGCCGGACAGCCTATCTTTTTTATGGATAATATTAATGGTAAGGCCATTGATACAAGATGGGCTGATTATGTTTATCAAAAAGGTATTCAGCATAGCCATAACGTTAGTATAAGCGGGGCAAACCAGGGAACCAACTATTATTTCAGCGCTAATTATACCAAGCAAAATGGCATATTACAAACCAATACATTTGACAGGAAACAAATAAGAATGAACCTGAATCATAAGGTTAATAATTGGCTAAAGATCGGAGGTAATTTTAATTTTAGCAGAGGGACATCACTTGCACCAAACTCGGGTTCATTACCGGGTACGCCTTTTAATACCTCCGGTGCGGCCCGTTTAGCATTTGTAACTGCACCAAACGTTTCTCCTTATTTAGCAGATGGCAGCTATAATTATATTGGAAACCCAAATATTTTTTATACCGGACAAAACAACCAGGTATTGCGTAATAATTTTAATCAGATAGGTCGTGGTAAAAACTTTGACAGATCCGGTTTTACCAATCCTGTTTTGGTTAGGGATCTAAATAGTTTTTCATCGGTAAGTGATCAGATATTAAGTGATATAAATGCAGAAATAAGATTATTAAAAGGGCTGACATATAGAGGACAATACAGTGTTAACTATTTAACCACTGAAGATAAAAACTTTCAAAATGCATTACATGGTGATGGCATACAAACCACTAGTGTTGCTGATGATGGAAGAGCATTTAATACCCTTGCAAAAAGAGAAATTGTTAACATTCAAAATACATTAACATATGATAAATCCATAAAAAATAGCCACAACTTTAATGTTTTGGCAGGGTATGAGCAAAATAGCAGTTATACTGACAGATGGGGAGGCTCCCGTTCCGGTTTATCTGAAAATTTTTATAATGAATACCAGGGAGGAGGTTTCTCTATCAATGATAATCCGGTTAATAACTTAATAACAGAAAATTATTTGCTTTCCTATTTCGGGAGGTTAAACTATAATTATAAAAACCGGTATTATGCTTCCGGGAATATACGCAGAGACGGCTATTCTGCTTTTGCTGAAGGGAAAAAATGGGGCAACTTTGGAGGTGTTTCATTTGGCTGGAACGTAACTGAAGAGGCTTTTTTAAAAGGCAAAATCAGTAATGTACTTAACAAATTCAAATTAAGAGGAAGTTACGGTACAGTGGGTAATATTGCAGCAGTCAGTAATTTTGCTTCTCTTTCACTTTTTAATTCGGGTGTTTATGGAAATGGCCTTCCTACTTTATTTTATTCACAGGCAGGTAATGTGGAGTTGACTTGGGAAACCAGTAATAAAATGGACCTGGGTTTTGATTTCGGATTATTTAATGACAGAATAACCGGGGATTTCTCTTATTACAAAACAAACCTGAGTAATTTAATTATACCGGTACCAAGCCCGCCAAGCATGGGTATACCGGGTAACAGTATAGAAACAAATGCGGCAGATATGTATAACAAAGGCATTGAGGTCAATTTAAATTTTGCGGTTATCAAAAAAACCGATTTCAACTGGAATATTTATTTCAACTTATCTACTTTAAAAAATGAAGTGACTAAATTAGCGCCTTCAGTAACCCAACTTACCGGAACTACACAATTAGAAAATACGAACAGGACCCAGGTTGGGTATTCCATTGGTCAATTTTACGCTGTAAAAACAAATGGAGTAGACCCTGCTACCGGAAGAAGGATCTTTGTAAATGCTGCCGGTCAAAATGTATATTTCAATTTTGCCGCAGCGAACCGGTATACTTTTGCTGACGGATCTGTTGCACCGGCTATTGACATTACAAAAGATGGCTATTTAGCTGGAAATGCATTGCCAAAAGTTTATGGTGGAATTGGTACCAGTGTTAGCTATAAGGGCTTTGATTTAGCGGTAGATGCTATTTACAGCTTTGGTAATAAAGTGTATTTTGGCAGCCGCGCAGGTTTATTAGACCAGCGTTTTTGGAATAACTCTGTGGAAGCTTTAAACAGGTGGCAAAAACCCGGAGATGTAACAGGTATCCCTAAATTAGTGTATAACGATAATATTTCAAACGGTTCAGCTTTTCCGATCGATGCTAACATATTTACCGGAAATTTTGTAAAATTCAGAAATATTACTCTTGGATATACCTTTTCAAATAAAGTACTTGACCTTGCTAAAATTTCCGGTTTACGTTTTTATATGCAGGCAACAAATCCATTTACCATCACCAAATATCCGGGTAGTGACCCCGAAATATCGGTTAATGGAAATACTGCCCTTACACCCGGAGTTGACCGAAATACTATTGGCCAATCAAGAACATTATCTATAGGGTTAAACTTAACATTCTAATAAAAATAAAATAATTTATATGACCATAAATAATATAAATAAAATAACGCTTGTATGTGCTTTACTTATAGTGTTGGTAACAAGTTGTAATAAAGAAAAATTAAGCCCGCTTCCCCAAACAAGCGTTCCGGATCTTGTAGCATTTTCTACCCCGGAAAGAATGGCACAGCAGGTATTTGGGTTATATGCAGCCATGAAAAACGGAACTTTTTTAGGCGGCAGAGGCATAGTTTACAATGATGTAAGGGGTGAAAACTGGTTGAATGTAACCGGAAATGGAGTTACCGCCTTAGGCGTATGGAATTATTCTGTAGTATCTTCTGATAACCAGGTTGAGAATATGTGGAGTGCCGGGTATGCAGCTATAAACAGGGTCAATGTAGTTTTGCAGGGTATTGAAGCTAACCCTGCCGTAGTATCCGTTTCTTTAGCTAATAACTACAGAGGTGAAGCAAGATTTTGCAGGGCCGTTACTTATTTTTATTTAACCACCCTTTATGGTAAGAAACCATTTAATGCAGATGCCGGAGCTTCATTAGGTATTCCGTTGAGGCTTACAGCTAATACCGGAATTGGAGGCGAAGCTTTAGCAAGAGCTACACAAGCCCAGGTTTTTACTCAAATACTTGATGATTTGACCTTTGCAGAAAATAACCTGCCATTAAAATATGTTAGTGGCGATAGTAATGTAGTAAGAGCCCATAAAAATGCGGCTATTGCTTTTAAAACCAGGGTCTATCTGCATATGGGAAATTACCAGGCAGTTATTACTGAAGCGAATAAAATGGTGAGTAGTACTGCACCCTTTGTATCTTCAAGCGGTGTAATCCATTCATTAAGTTCAAATTTTACGAATGTGTTTAGAACACCATATACCTTACCGGAGTCTATTTTCAGTTTGCCGATGAACAATACAAATCCTCCCGGTACTCAGAATGGTTTAGCCTTATACCATAATGCAGAATTCGGGTTAAATCCGGTAGGTATTTTAGCCGATCCTAACTGGAAATCAAGCGCATTTGATAACAGAAAATCGTTAGTCACCGGTACGCAGCGGTATCAAAAATATAATGATGATTTAAATAATTGGGTAGCTATAATAAGATATAGTGAGGTTTTGTTAAACCTGGCCGAAGCTTTAGCAAGAGAGGCAGTTGCAATAGACACAAGAGCTGTTGCTTTATTAAATGCGGTTCGTCAAAGAAGTGATGCTACTACCACAATTGTTCCTGTATCTAAAACAGATCTGATAAACCTGATATTAAATGAAAGAAATATTGAATTGTTAGGAGAGGGCCATCGTTGTATTGACTTGCAAAGATTAGGGTTGGCTTTTCCCGCCAAAGGTACATTGTCGCAGGTATTACCCACTGCTCAAAATTATGTTTGGCCATTACCAGCAACGGAGTTATTGTATAATACTCTTGCGGTACAAAACTAATAATTACTGTTTTTGAAAAGGGGTTGTCTGAATTCAGACAACCCCTTTTTTTATTTAAGTAACTCCCCCAACCTTATTTGCAATGCTTCGCCCCTTAAGCTGGTTGCAATGATCTTTCCCTGCGGATCAACCAGTACATTATAAGGAATTCCGTTAAACCCATATAATCCTACTGAAGCGCTGTTCCATTTTTTAAGGTCACTGATCTGTGGCCAGGCCAGTTTATCTTCTGCAATGGCATTTATCCAGGCATTTTTATTGTCATCTAAAGAAACGCCCAGCACCGTAAAATTTTTATCTTTAAATTGATTGTAAGCAACAACTATATTCGGATTTTCGCCACGGCAGGGGCCACACCAGCTGGCCCAAAAATCAACCAGCACATATTTACCCCGTAATTGGGTCAATGAAAAAGGTTTGTCGTTTACATCGTTCATTGTTATTTCGGGAGCCATATTGCCAACCGTGGCAGGTGTTTGTGGTTTTGTTTGAATTTGTTCTTTTGCCAGACCTTTAATATAATTAAGTGCCCCGGCAATACCCTTGTGGTTTGGAAAACGTTTGGAAAGACCATCTAAGCGGTCGTCTAATTTTCTTAATTCAACCGGTGCCATGGTTACTGCAAAAAGAGACAGCACCGGACTTTTAGCCGTATCTGCAAAAGCAAAGCAATAGTTACTGAAATTTTCGTTCAGTGTTTTTAATTCATTGAAAAGCGATACATAAATACTGTCCGTTTCGGCGGCGCCTCCATTTTTTAATGCAGTAACTATCCTGTCTTTTGCAGTAATTAATTTTCCAATACTATCTGTATAGAATATAAATTTTTTCAAGGAACTGTTTGAAGCACCGCTAAAGCTATACCCGGCCTGCCCGGGATCATTTACATCGGCACTAAAAGACATATTCTCTCCTTCATTAATGAACAGATAAGAATGATTGTTATTTTCTGTACGCAGGTGGTACAAACCTTCTTCAGCAGCAATTGCCGATAATGTAAATTTCCCATTCTTTATCAAACCGGTATCCAAAACTTCAGCCGGCGATTGAACAAAAAACCATTCTTCCAGGTAAATTTTTTGATCAGGAGAAGATTTTAAGTCACCATTAACAGTGAACTTTCCTTTATCGGAAACATGGTTACAGGAAAGTATAACAGCAGCAAGTACTGCAGCAGGAAAAATCTTTTTCATTGATTATTTAATTTTTTATCCAGTAATGTATTTACCATCTGCATATCGGCCTTTCCTTTGCTGAGTTTTTTTACTTCGCCTGCAAATAAGCCAATCAAACCTGTTTTACCCGATTGGTATTGTTTTACTTTATCAGGCATTTTTGTAATTACTTCATCTACCCATTGTTCAATGGAGCTGTGGTCGTTCTCCTGGATCAAATTCAGTTCTGTTGCCAATTCAAAAGGCTGTTTTCCGGGCTGCTTCAATAAAGCCGGAAATACCCTGGAAGAAGCGATCCCGAAATTTAATTTTCCTTCTTCAACCAAATTCACCAATGCGGCGAGTATATCAGGGGGTAAAGAAAACGTTTTATAACCGGTATTCGTGTCATTCAAATGACTTTTAACAGGCCCCAGCAACCAATTTGCCACCGCCTTGTAATTACGGGTGTGTTTTACTGTTTCTTCAAAATATTCAGACTGGTCTTTGTCATCACAAAGTACAGAAGCATCATACTCCGATAATTGAAAATTAATTACGTAGTGTTTTTTTAATGCATTGGGTAAAACGGGAAGGCTGGTTCTTATTTTTTTTAAATAATCATCGGTGATAAAGAAAGGAGCAAGGTCGGGCTCCGGAAAATAGCGGTAATCATCAGCGTCTTCTTTGGTACGCAATGAAAAAGTACGGTTATGATCCGCATCGTAGCTCCTGGTTTCCTGGATTATTTTTTCACCCCGTTCAGTAATTTCCATCAGGCGTTGTACTTCTGCATCAATGGCTCTTTTTACATTACGGATACTGTTTAAATTTTTTACTTCTACCCGGGTGCCAAGGACCGTTTCGCCTTTTAGGCGGATAGAAATATTTGCATCGCAACGCATACTGCCTTCTTCCATGTTGCCATCGCAAATGCCCAGCCAGGTAACCAGTTTTCTTAATTCCGTTATATAAGAAAAGGCTTCATTGCTGCTGTGCATATCAGGTTCGCTTACAATTTCTAAAAGGGGAACTCCGGCGCGGTTAAAATCAATACATGAAAATGGCTCATCCAGGTCATGTAAACTTTTTCCTGCATCTTCTTCAATGTGAATCCGGTTGAGCCGGATATTACGTTCTTCGTCTCCAACTTTAATGGTTACAAATCCATTTTTGCAAATGGGGGTTGTATGTTGCGAAACCTGGTAACCTTTTGGAAGATCGGGATAAAAATAATTCTTGCGGGCAAAATAATTATGTTGTTCAATTTCACAATGTAAGGCCAGGCCTAATGTAATGGCATACTCAATGGCTTTGCTGTTCATTTTAGGTAAAGTGCCGGGGTGAGCCAAAGTAATGGGGCTGATATGAATATTGGGTTCAGTACTAAAAGCGGCAATGTCACCGCAAAATAATTTGCTTTGGGTAAGAAGTTGTGTATGCACTTCCAGGCCAATAACCACCTGGTATTTATCATTATTTTTCAAGGGGCAAAGGTAAGGTGCAATGTGCAGTTGGCAATATATACGCCTGACAGTGGGTTTGTGCAGAAATAAAAAAAGTGCCTGATAATTATCAAGGCACTTTTATTTGTTTATTCACGGCTTATAAATTTGCTGTCTTTAATTTTTTAGGAATTTTAATTTCAAAATTCAGGGTACTCCCATTTCGGTTTGCTTTTATGTTGTATGTAGATTTTTCCATGTTTTCGTATAACTGTTCTCTTACCTCATCTGTATTGGAGACTTTATTTCCGCCAATTTCAGTAACGATATCATCTTTTTTAAGACCTGCTTTTTCAGCCGGGGAATCTTTATCTACATCCAGCACCTTAACTCCATTACCTTCTTCCGTATCCTGGATCTTCAGCCCGAGTTTTTGTTGCCGGGGATATGTTCTGCTTAATAAGTCAAAGGATTCTCCGTTTCCAGGGCTGTATATTCTTGGCGACATTTCCGCTAATTCCTTATCATTCCACATTTCAACTCCCGGTACCGACCGTACTCCAGGTTTACGGGGCATAGAGTATGATCTTGTCATACCATCTGGTCCGCTAAAGGAATACGTCAATCCATTTGAGTTTTTCCTTTCGCCTAAAATGGCTTTCACAGAATTTTCTTTTCCATCACGCTTATAATAAACGGTTACTTCATCTTTTGGTTTAAAAAAGGTAACCGCATCTGATAAAGATTCAGGGTCTTCCACTTTTTTATCATTTATTCTCACGATCACATCGCCGTTTTTTAAACCGGCTTTTTCTGCAGCACTGCCTTTGGAAACATTAGTTATTTCCGCACCTTTTGGTTTAGTGTCATCTGTGCCATCGTTAAATACACCGGTAGTTACACCTAAAAAGGCACTGGATCCGCCGTTTGAATCATTCCAAAAACGGAACCCTTCAAAATCATCAGGTGAGATATTAAAACCCTGTACACCTGATCCATCCCTGATGATGATATTCCTTTTGTTGATGGTGATCTCATCGTCTTTAAATTCTGATAAAGGCTTACCGTTTATGGTTATTTTGTCACCTTTAATTTCCACGGTTATTTTCGTGTCTTTATCACCTTTTTTGCGAATGATGATCTCCTGGTTTTCCTTTGTTCCTTTATCACCCTTACCACCTTTGTCTCCTTTGGTATCCTGTGACAGAACCGATGTTGTCATTGCTGCAAAACCGATAATGGCAGCTGTAAAAACTATTTTTTTCATGGTTTAAATTTTAATATACGAAATGTTTAGTAGGTCAAATGTAAAGCCTTTTTTTTAATTACGAAATATTTCGCAGATTATTTTTTTTCTTTAACAAATATTTTGTGTTTTACTAAGGGGGGTAAAACCAAAGGGTAAATTCTTAATGAACAAAAAAAGTGCGAAAAATGCACAACAGTAGCGGATTACAGCTGGTTTTTGCTAAATGAATAAAAAAAACGAAACGGCATTTTACCTTGTCTTCGATACGTTTTTACTTGTTTTTTGAGACCCAAATGTCTACTATATCCTCTAATTTTTGTAGTCGGGAGTAGTACTGGTCGTGGATATTAGGCATTTTAGCACTCAAATACCACTCCACGTACCATATCGAATTGATCTCATCACTATTCAGGTTAAAATTAGGAAAACTGGCCTGATCAGGGTTATCAGATTTCAGGACAATAAAGCCCTGTTTAAACCGGTTTTTAACACGCTTTAAATAACTCTTCCCTTCATTGTCAGATACAACAAATATGCGCTCATCGGGCATTTTAGCCCATTCTGCCCGTTCTAAGTGCCGGATGATTACATAACCAGCATCCTGAAGGGTTGGCGACATAGAAGGCCCCTTTATTTTAACGCATAAATAGGTTGCCCCTCGCTTGATCAGCGGCCCTGGCAGCCGTAATGAATCTACATTTTCAATAAAATCACTGTTAAAAACGCCGGAACCTGCTGCCACACTGATATCTGTAATAGGAATGACCGCACTTTTAGCCAGGTAATCGGCACTCGGCTCTACCATCATTGAGATCGTTATTCCCTCCTGTAACTGGAAATTTTTGGGGTTTGGGTGGACAGTTGGGTGGACAATTGGGTGGACTTTTTTGCTCTTTTTTCCATCGGCCTCTTTTGGAATTAGGTGGACATTGGTACTTAAATCAATTTCCAGTAACTGAGAAACCGTAATGTCGAAGTATTCGGCAATGGCATATAAGCCCGAAATGTTTGGTGTAGAATCGCCTGCCTCATATCCCGTCCATGTACTACGCCCCAATGCAAGCCCATCAGCAATTTGCTGCTGCGACAAGCCTTTATTAGCCCTTAAGAATTTTACATTTTCCTTAAAATAGTTCACTTCAATTCACATGGTGTGGATAAAATAAATGTCGAAAAAATAGGCATTGTCGAATTATTCGCCCTATATTCGTCTTTATAAAGGACGCATAAATATATGTCAAAAATATTTGAAAAACCAAGTAAAAGAGATGCCGAAAGAGCCGCCATAGTAAAAAGGACGGCAAGAATCACAGGGGTTTCGGAACGCCAGGTTAACCGGGTGCTGGATACCGAGAATAGTAATGACCTGGTTGTTTCGGTTTTCATGGAAATAAAAGAGAGCAACGACCAAACCGATAATAAACTGCTTGAAGCTGTAAAAACACTCATCCCATTTAACTAAATATATGAAGGTACTCGACACAATACTTTACATAGAATTTGCCGACTTCATTACTGCAGGCTGGAAGGAAGATGCAGTTAAAAAATCGAATTTTCGCAATGGCCCTTACTGGCAAATGATACCTGATCCATCGGATCGGAGAAAAACCCTGGTACAATTTGAACCCCTCCGTCCAAAGGATAAGCAAAAGCTCACCACTCAATTCGGCAATCCGTATGAGTACCTCGCAAAAGAACCCATCCGCAAAATGCTCCAGCTTGATGATGTTGCCGAACGCTTTTATAAAGATCACCGGTATGATGGTAATAAAGAACTCCCATTTGAACATCGGGTAAAATATACAGCAGCTGCATCATGGTTAAACCTGCTCATCAAACTGAATGAAAATAAAAGGGTAATTAAAAAGGAACTGAACCTATCACTGGAGAAATTTTGGAGCAGTGTATGCGATATCATTAAAGCCGACAATATTGATCTCCCATTTTCCTACCGCAGGCTGTTAAGTAAAATTGATGAATACAAAGAGAGTGGATATGCCTCTTTAATTGATTGGAGATTCGGTAATAAACTATCTGCCAAGATCGGGAAAACAGAATCCGGCTTTGATGAGGATGTTTACAACAAACAAATATCACTCATTCGTAAGGCAGCATCAATGCCTAATAATTTCGATTCGATGCAAATTACTACCGCAGTAAACAAGGTTTTTGAAAAACATAGCTGGCCCACAATATCGCATGCAACAGTTTACAATATCTGCAAAGAGAACGGCCACCTTACATTGCCAGGCCGCAGGGGAAAAAGAGAATACAATAACCAGTTGCAAATGCAACACCTCCGCAAGCGGCCACAATTCCCACTTTATTATTTCACATTGGATGGATGGACAGTAGAGCTGCTGTATCAGGAAGGCAACACTTATAATAATCGCATGGTGGTTGTTATCGTGTTGGATGCAATGAATAATTATCCTGTAGGTTATGCAATCGGTGATCGTGAAAATACAGACCTGATCCGGCAGGCAAACCGCAATGCATCATTACACATCAATGAACTATTTGGGGGCCATTACCAGCCACGCCAATTACAGAGCGATAATTATGGAATAAAAAACCTTACGCCATTTTACCAGGCAATGGCTCACCTGCATACACCGGCTGCAGTAGGTAACGCAAAATCAAAAGTCATTGAACCTTACTTTAAGTACCTCAACAAAACATACTGCCAACGCTTCCCAAACTGGAGTGGATTCGGTATCACTTCGAAAAAAGACAACCAGCCAAACACTGAATTCCTAAACGCTATAAAAACAACTTTCCCAACTAAGCAGGGAGTGATCGCTCAAATTGAAATGTTCATCGCACAGGAGCGTAAGATAAAAATAAACGAATACCTCCAGGGCTGGCAGGTAATACCGGAGCAAGATAAAATAAGCATGAGCATCATGGATCGGCTGATGGTATTTGGTAAGCCAACAAACTATACCAATACCATCACCGGCATGGGCCTTACAGTTACAATAGAAGGCGAAAAAATTGTTTATGACAGCTTTGATTCATCCTTCCGGGCATCGCAGCATTTAAAATGGCAGGTGATATACGATGAATGCGACCTGTCTTCCATCCTTGTAATAAGTGAAGACAACAAACGCCGCTTTGTCCTGGATAGCAAACGTGCCCTCCCGATGGACGTACATAGCATGGTGCCGGAAGATCATGCATACCGCAATCAGATAAACAATTTCAATAAAGAACGCAGGGAGGAAATAATACAAACCTACATCAATGATAATAATACTGTTGCTGAACTGATCGGCAACACGCCACTTAACCTTAATGATTTTGATGAAGCTGCATTGAAATTGATGTTCACCACCGGTGGCCAACAAAAAGAAGCCATACAGGATGCCAAAGGATTAAAGCATGTACAGCAGAAACAAATAAGAGCAGCGGCAAAAGAGGAGCGCATTGCAGATAGTAACTGGAACAGCCAGCAACAGCAATACCTATTGAGTAAAAACGATTTCAACCAATACTTAGACTAAAACAAATTAACAATGCCAAAGGAAACAATCCAAATCAAAACTGCTACCGGCACTGTGCTAATTGTTCGCACTGCCACTAAAGCAACCATCACCGAGGAACGTATCAGCTTCGGGTTTAAAGAAAAATCAGTTACAGAAATTACCAAACTGGATGATACCTGCATACATCATGCTTTTTCATCAGAAAAAAGCCTTAGAGAAATTTATAAAAACCAATAATTAACATGAACAACGATCTCAAAATTAAAGTAGTTGAACATGCTCAGAAATGGGCAAAAGACAACAAGCTCACACAGGCTGAGTTGTCTAAAAAAACTGGCGTTAATGCCGGTTACCTGAGCAACATGCTCCGCAATATATTTATTGTGGAAGTAGAAGGCAAGGACGTATTTATTGCAGATAAATGGTTCTATCAGCTCGCTGATCGTACCGGCTTTGCAGTAAAGAAGTCTTATTGGGCAACCGTGCAGACCAGGGAGTTTGAAATGATCATCCACGAGCTTACAGTGGCAAAAAGGGAATCGAAGGTTACCACTATCATCAATGATACCGGATTAGGCAAAACATTCACCGTTGATAAATTCGTAATGGTTAATGCACTGCATACCTACAGCATCACGGTTAATTCAATGCATAAATTACGTGATATCATTAATGAGCTTGCCAACCTGCTCGGCACACCGATCCGCCATAATTCACTGGATACCTTTTTCTCTATCATCAAACGTTTGCGTGAGTTGAAAATGATGGGCCACCAGCCACTGGTTATTATTGATGAGGCTGAAAACTTAAAGCTGCCGGTTATTCAAATGCTCAAAGGCTTGTACGATGGTGTGATAGAATATGCTTCCATTGTTATGATAGGCACATCACAGCTTACCGATGCTTTGCAGCGATTGAGCTACAGCAACAAGAACGGTGCGCCACAATTCTTCCGCAGGATCAAAGCCGGTATAAGGGTGATCCCTGCCCACAAAGACTTCAAACCATTCTTTGAAAAGTTTAAGATACAGGACAAGGGCCTGCGTGAATTACTTACAAGGCTGTGTAACAATTATGGAGAGCTGCATGATTACCTGGAGCCTGCATTGCGTGAAGCTGATGAGACCGGAGAGCAACTTAATGAACAATTTTTCAGGCTGATGTACAACCTGCCAAAAATATAACGACATGACAACAGACAAACCAACATACCAGGAAGTGTACGCAGTTCTCATGCAAAAGTACAAGAGCCAAGTTTGCAAGCTGCTGCAATGGGATGAAATGAAATATGCGGAATACCAGTATAAAGCAGGCATTGCATACCTGTTATGGTATCTGCCGTGTGATGAAAAAGCCAGGCAGCAGCTGGAGCGAAGCAAACTGTATTGGAACTGGTTTAAAACCTGTTGGACAGAGCATGATTATGCCTATGTAACATCAGAAGGTATTGATAAACTATGCCTGCATGAACGCCTGCGTATTTATGAAGCATTGCATTGCCCACGTGCCCTGGCTGTTGAGATAACACCCAACCGTATTGTTTTGGATAGCATTAAAAAGAAGCAACCGGTTGTATGAAAAATCCACAGGAAATATATACGATCATCACAGCATGTGAATCCCTGATATCGGCAATGCTGAACCAGGAGGTAAAACTAACAATGCACAGGAAGGATATGCCCTTTGATAAATTCTTTGTTCAGCAATTGGTATGCGATGCCTACGGAGTTAATTGGGATAGTATAAAATCGAAGTGCAGAAGTGATGAATTGGTTTTACCACGCATGGTTTATTGTTATCTCATTAAAAGGTTTATGGGAACATCGGTTTCAAAAATTGGTGTAGACATTATCCGTAACCACGCTACTGTGTTGAACGCTTTAAAAACAATTGAAGATTACATGAAGGTGAAGGATGAATATATAAAAGGCATTTATCCACTCATTGATGTACTTACCAAAATTAAAACTGATGAAGAAAATAACAATTGAATTAAAACACGACATGGCAGAAGCCTTTGTACAGCTTTTCAGCCAGTATATAGAGGCCAACTATGTTGATGCAGATGATAAGCTGGTGATTGCTGTGCTGGCAGAATTCAGGCTATCAATAATGAAACGCCTGTTACTGCCAAAGCCAAAATACAGGTTCACATTGCAACCGGCAACGGCCATAGCCCTGCAAATATTCTATGACGACTTTATTGATGATTTCAGTACACAGCCCGGCAACAGGCTTCACCAAATTAGTAACCTCGTAAAACAACAGTATCAATGAAAACATTGGAATTCATCTTATGGCTTTTGTGGGAGTTCGTGCAAATGCTATACTTAATCGTGATCGCATTACTAATAACAATGCCGCTTTACATATTACTTTCTGTCATTTTTATTATGGTGGATATGGTTAGAGTTCCTGAAAATGCAAAGCCGGAAAAGCCAAACGAATACGAATTTAAAAACGCATATATAATTTAATCAACAATAAAAATTAAAACAATGGCAAGAGAAGCAAAAAAAGTAATTACAAGTGCCTCACTGGATGATGCACAAACAGCAATGGCAACACTGGCAAATGTAAACAGCCAGTTAAAGAAACTTGAAAGTAAAATCGAGTTGGAAAAGCAGCGCATTGATGAAAAGTACAAGGATCAAATTGTAGGCCTGCAAAACCAAACTGCTGAACCCAAAGAGATATTGGAAGTGTGGGCAAAAGCGGATTGCAGGAATTGGGAAGGCAAGAGTTATGATCTGCTCAATGGTACTGTTGGTTTCCGTACAGGAATGCCCAAAGTAGAAAAGAACAAAAAGTTTACATGGGATGCTGTCACCGAGTTATTGGGTAAATATTTCCCTGACCTGGTACGTACTAAAACCGAACCAAACAAAGAAGCAATCATTGCAATGCGTGATACTCCTGAGTTTGAAAAATTAAAGTCAAAGTGCTATGTCGATGTGACACAGGATGAAACCTTTTTCACAATTCCAAAAGAAGAAGAACTGGCTGTCGCTTAACACCATTTAAAAGCTCTTTAAAAAACGAATCATGAATCAACTTACTAACTGCCCCCATTGCAACAGCAAACTTGATCCGGAAGAAATAACAGCCAACGAATGTTGGGTTTGCCGCAAGCCATTGACCAATCCGGAAGCCAGCGAATTTGATACTGAAATAGACGATGAAACTATGGATTGAGCCACCGGCTGGCCGGTAAACCCTGCCGAAACAGCCTGATTTTAGTACCGGAATTAAGAGAATCAGTAGGGGTAATGTACCTTTTTTACTTAACAAAAATCAGCAAAACCAGCCACAGAAGCCGGTTTTGCTGGATTACAACCTAAAACAACACCCATAATGGGCAAAACCATAGGATTAAAGCAGCTGGCTCAGAAGGTGTACCAGGTTGTACAGGGCCTGCCGCCTGAGATTCAGTCCAGTTTGGGAGAAATAGAAGATGCCTGGGATGCCATTATTTACGGGGCATCCGGCAACGGAAAAACCAATTGTACTATAATGATTTTAAAGGCCCTGTTAGTGGCTATGGTTAAGGCTAAAGCCGAATATGTATCCTACGAGGAGGGCCACGCCAAAACCGTACAGGATACCATGATAGGTAGGCATAATATGCTGGAAATAGTAGGCAACCGGCTGGCAATAACCGAGCATTTAACATTTGAGGAACTGGATGCCAAAATGGGCAAAACCATAGGATTAAAGCAGC
>JANOGE010000017.1:0-1640 GCA_031414035.1 Chitinophagaceae bacterium
ATAGCCTAACTTAATGTTATCATTTGCACTTGAGTCAATCAACCGTAATGCACCCATTTGCTTAACCGACCTTATGCTGATTTGGGTAGTAAACATTTCATTGGTTGTGGATGCTTTCAGCAAACTGTTGTTCAATACCCCTTTAGTAAAAAGTGTATAATCATCCAGTGTTGTTTCTAAAGTACTGGCCGATCGTGCATCATTATCCTTATCTTTTTCATACAGATTTCCTGTTGACATATGCCCAAAGCAATAATCTTTTTCAAATTCGGGTTGCCAGGTATAGGAAGACCTGTTCATTCCCAAAGGTTTAAAGATGTTTTCCTGCATCAATGTTTCCAGTGATTTGCCTAACATGTGTTCAAGCACAACCTGCAGGTATACCAATCCTTCACCTGAATAACTATACCTGGTAACGGGAACTGCCTTTACCCTTAGCTTTTGATCGGGTTCATCCCACCTCCAGTTTGGAAAACCTGATGTATGCGCCAGACACATTCTGGCCGTTATTCTTTTATACAACGTATCAACTTTCAGGTCTTCGTAGTTGTCGTGCCATTTTTTAGTTGGTGCATATGCATAAATGGGTTTTGGCAGGTAGTCCTGCAAAGGTTTATCCAGGTCAAGTATTCCCTTTTCCACCAGTTTCATCACCATAACCGCAAATACCGACTTGCTTAATGAAGCCCCGTAAATATTAGTAGCTGTATGTATCGGTTCTTTGGTCTCCCAATTTTTATAGCCAAAGGTCTTTTTATATACCGGTTCATTCCGGTTAAAAATGGCTATGGCTAATCCGTGTACGTTAGCGGCTTTCATCAACGATTCAATTTTAGCATCCAGGCTGGCAATGGAGATCTTTTTATTATCCAGTTTTACGATCTGTTGTGCAAGGCTTATGCCTGTTAAATAAATAAGAGAAAATGAAATAAGGAATATTTTTTTTGTGATCATGTTTGGAGCTTGCATTTTAATGGCAGGTATTATGTAAATCTATGTAGTTATACATTAACTAAATCACCGGCAATAATTATTATTGGTTGCCGTACAATAAATTATTTGGTATAAAAATATTTTATTTTGTTTGGTCTTTGAGGATTGCTTAACAGATTCTGAATTCGGGATTCAATTGGATGGCCATTTGAATTATACGTATAATAGTATTTAAGTTTTGTACGTGATATACTGTTCTCATTATTTATCTCCGAGAGATTATTTCTTTCAAACTCCAGGTAACGATTCTCATTCCATTCGGCACCTATTCTGTAAAATTCATTTTGCAGGAATTTTAATTTAAAAAGCGGATTTGGATTAAAATCATATTTCTGATTAGAAACAATAAAACCATCATCCTGGAAAATTATATTTCCGTTATTCTTTATGATATTATATTTTGTTGTTCCGGTTTGATAATAACGTTCGGTGACCAATGTCGAGTCAGTATAATAACTACAACCTGTAACTTTTAACCCGGTATTACCGTTTGCTAAAGTTGTATACCGTATGGAATCGTAGATCAATACTTTTGGATTAGTATTCGAGAATAAGTAAAAGTGAGTTTCAAAGGTTTCAGATGGAGTCCACTGCGCTCAAAAAGGTAGATGGCACCCACAAAACAAATGAATACAAATCCATGGAAA
>JANOGE010000018.1:0-3016 GCA_031414035.1 Chitinophagaceae bacterium
GAAGCGGATATGGTCCAGCCTCAGGCAGGAGCAGACGCACAGAAGCGGATATGGTCCAGCCTCAGGCAGGAGCAGACGTACAGAAGCGGATATGGCGAAATTGGCAGACGCACCAGACTTAGGATCTGGCGGAGCAATCCATGTAGGTTCGACCCCTATTATCCGCACAAAAGAAAAAGGTACAGGGAATACCGGGTGTTGAAGTTCAATATTCATCATTCCCTGTTACTTGCCTGCCTGCCGGAAGGCAGGTTCAATATTTAAAAGATAAATTATATTTAAATGGCAACGGTAGTAAGGGAAAGTATTGGGTTATTACATGATAAACTTATCGTAAAAGTAAGTAAGGATGATTATTATCCTTCCTTTGATAAAAAGCTTAAAGAATATAGTAAAACGGCAAATATTCCCGGCTTTAGAAAAGGTATGGTACCTGCCGGAATGATCAAAAAAATGTATGGCAACTCCATTTTTACTGATGAAATTCTAAAGTCGGTAGAAAAGGAATTATATAATTATCTGAATGCTGAAAAACCTGAAATTTTTGGACAGCCTTTGCCTTTGAACAGCGACCTGCGCAATATGGATATTAATAATCCTGCTGATTATGAGTTTGGTTTTGAAATGGGATTGAAACCGGAATATACATTGGCAGACATACCATCAGCAAAAGTGACACTCCATAAAGTTAAGGTAACAGAGGCCATGGTGGATGAAGAAATTAACCGTATGCAGATCAAAGGGGGAAAAATGACCGAACCGGAGATCATCGATAATGAAGAGAATGTATTGAATATCCTTTTCAGGGAAAGTGATAAAGACGGTAATGTGAAGGAAGGTGGGGCATACAAAGAGAATTCTGTGATACTGAAATATTTTACAAATGCAGTTCAAAAGAATTTCATGGGTAAAAAGGTTGGCGAAATGGTTACTGTACAGTTAAGTAAAGCTTTAACTGAAGATAAACTGGCTGCCATTTTACAGGATCTGGGTTTTGAAAAAGAGGATAAAGAGGCTGCGGAGAAATATTTTAACCTGGAGATTGTAAAGATCGGATTGGTAGAAAAGCGTGAACTGAACGAAGACTTTTTTAAAGAGATTTATCCTGCCAAAGAAATTAAAACCGAAGCTGAATTAAGAGCATCAATAAAAGAAGAAATTGAACATTACTGGAATGGCCAAAGCCGTAACCAGTTGCAGGACCAGTTGTATCATTACCTGATTGATGAAACTAAAATGGAGTTTCCGGCGGAGTTTTTAAAACGCTGGTTGCAAAACGGTGGTGAACAGGCAAAAACAGCAGAACAGGTTGAAACTGAATTTCCCGCTTTTAATAACCAGTTAAAATGGACGTTGATCAGCGATAAATTAATAAAGGAGAATAAACTGGAAGTGGGTAACGAAGAATTGAGGGATTATATGAAAGCAGAGGTCATGCGGTATTTTGGCAGCATGAGCCTGGGAGAGGATACCAGCTGGATTGAAAGTTATATAGACCGGATGATGAAAGATGAAAAGCAAGTGGACAGCAGTTACCGCCGTTTGATTACGGATAAGTTATTTAACTGGATAGAAGGCCAGGCAAAAGCAAAAGAGAAGGAAGTAACAGTGGAAGAATTAACTGGCATGCAACATCATCACGAGCATTAATAAGAATATGCAGCATGTAATTAAACATTAACTTGCAGCTTAAGGTTTAATTACCAACTTTAATATATTAGTCTATGAAAGCAATTCTCAAAACAGCCATTAGCATATTGGTTTTGTCTGTATCTTTTTCCTCTTGCCAGAAAGATATAATAAGTAACCCTATAAACGCAAACCTAAAACCACCAACTGCTGATGCAGGAGTTCCACAAACTATTATATTGCCTACTTCTGCCGGCACTTTAAATGGTACGGGAATTTCTTACAATGGTTCTATTACCGGATATTTGTGGAGTTTAATTTCGGGCCCCAATATTCCTCTGATACACAGTCCTAGTTCGCCAAGCACTATTGTTAGTGGTATGATTCAAGGGAATTATAAATTCCAGTTCATAGTTATTGACAGTGCTGGTTTAACCGGTGTTGACACAACAAGCATCAGGGTGCTGCCTAATCTGAACCCAATACAAACAGTAACTCTTCAACCAGGGAACAATACTAACGAAGCTACACTATCGTGGACAAATTCTGGAACCACAACAGGTGCCAATTTTGTTTTACAGGAACTTTTAGCAATGGCCTGGACAACAGGAGGCGAATTGTTTATAGGAAGGGGGCTTTTTAAATTTGATTTATCTGCAATACCAAGCAATGCAACAATTCTTTCTGCAAAGCTTTCATTGTATTCCACTCCAAATCCTTTGAATGGTAATCAGGTGGATGCCAATTTTGGAACAAACAATGCTATGTTTATCGAGCGGGTTACATCTAACTGGAACTCAACTTTAAATTGGCCAAATCAACCGTTAGGGGATAATGCCACGCAAATTTCAATTACTCATACTAATCAATCAACTTTAGATTTAATTGATGTAAACGTAACTACGCTTACAACTTCAATGGTCGCAGGAAATAACTATGGGTTTAAAATACGGTTACAAAATGAAGTGTTTTATAACATAAGAAATTTCTGTTCAAGTAAACATGCCAATACCGCCAAAAGACCCAAATTGGTTATAACCTATCAATAAAATCTGCATTTAATAATTGAAAAATTTTACTGTAATTAAAAGAGGCTGTCTCAAAAGTATGTCATGTTGAGCTTGTCGAAACATATTTGAGTATAAAACGTATGTTCAAATGACTTCGACAAGCTCAGTCTGACAGCAATGTTTGACTTTTGAGACAGCCTCTTTTAATTACAGTTTTATCTCTTCATCACTGTCATCAAAAAAATGAAACTCAGTTAAATGATAATTGGAGTTGGCTTTTAACTTAATGCGCTGTTTGTATTTGCGCCGCCATTTGGAAAGTTTGGAGAAGAAAATTCCTTTGGTGAGGTAAGAATGTAAAATAGGATGCATCTCTA
>JANOGE010000019.1:0-38774 GCA_031414035.1 Chitinophagaceae bacterium
TAAAAATTGATATTGTTGATATTGGCAATGGCCATCCCAACCTGTATAAAATAACACTGCATAATAATAAGGAAACCAGGAAGCTTACTGCCATCTCCACAGGCGGTGGCATGATAGAAGTGATCGCCATTGATGATATACCTGTTTCCATGGCAGGAGATTATTTTGAAACTTTAATTTATTGCAGGGAACCAAAAAGCATCATGCAGTTTTTAAAAGCCTCTGTTACCTGTGATGATTTAGAATTTCATAAAGGCGAAAAAGCTTTTATAGAGATCAAGTCGCAGGCTTTTTTGGATGAAGGCATTTGTAAAGAATTGCAGGCCATGGAAGGTGTAACCTGCATCAAACAACTGCAACCCGTTTTACCCGTAATGGCCCGGAAAAATTTACAGGTGCCATTTATTACCTGCAATGAAATGATGGAGTATAATGCCGGCAAAAACAAATCCCTGTGGGAACTGGCAGTAGATTACGAAATGGCAAGAGGAAATATAACCGCACCCGAAGTATTTGAAAAAATGCGGAATATCATTCATATCATGGGCCAGGCCATTGAGCTGGGTTTAAAAGGCACACATTATGAGGACCGTATTTTAGGAAGCCAGTCTTTACAGTTTAAAGAAAATTGGGAAGCCAATAAATTAATTGGCGGCGATACCAACAACCGCATCATCATGTATGTAAGCGCCATGATGGAAGTAAAAAGTTCGATGGGCGTAATAGTTGCCGCACCCACAGCCGGAAGCTGCGGCGCACTGCCGGGCGCCTTGTTTGGTACGGCACATTCCATGCAACTCCACGAAGAAGAATTGGTGAAGGCGATGTTATCTGCCGGGTTGATCGGTGTGTTCATTGCGGCGCATGCAACATTTGCTGCAGAGGTTGGTGGCTGTATGGCCGAAACCGGATCGGGCGGCGGTATGGCAGCAGCAGCCATTGTAGAAATGAAAGGCGGCAGCTTACAACAATGCATTGCTGCGGCTTCGCTGGCTTTACAAAATTCGTTGGGCATTATCTGCGATCCCATTGGCAACCGGGTAGAAGCACCATGCCTGGGCCGTAATGTAATGGCTGCCACCAATGCGGTATCCTGCGCCAATATGGCCTTATCCAATTACCAACAACTGATCCCTTTAGATGAAGTGATAGAAACCATGAAAGCCGTTGGTGATCAAATTCATCACACGCTGCGCTGCACCAACCTTGGCGGACTCTCCATTACCAATGCCGCCAAAAAAATAGAAGCCATGCTGGAAGAAGTACCGGGGAAATTTTTTAAGAGTTGTTGATGTTGAGTGGAATGAAATGCTGCTAAACAATTTTATTTTACCTGACCACATAGTTTTAGCGAAGGAGCATGGTTTTTAGTTTTTTATGATTCGCCCGGTTGATAAATTAAATTTACGGCGTAACTTACAACTTTAATTGATTCTATTATATGACACTGATTGTAGAAACAAAAAACAAAGCTCAGGAAAAAGCCTTAAAAGCTTTTTTAAACAGTCTTGAAATTGGTTACCGTACCGAAGCTGAGGAAGATGCCGTACTACACGCAGCAATGGTTAAAGGACGCAAAACAAAACTACTTTCCAAATCAGAGAAACTAAGTTTTACAAAAAGCTTATCCGGTAAAAAATGAAGTACGAGATACGGCAATCTTTTGTAAAAGATGCGCTTAAACTTCCCCGGCCGGTTCAAAATGATATTGCCGGAATTATACATAAAATTGAAACCGTACAGAAAATCACAGAACTACCTTCCTGTAAAAAACTACAAGGCTTCAAAACAGCTTACAGAATAAGGATTGGTAATTACCGGATTGGATTTTTTTATGAAAAAAATAGTATAGAGTTGGTGAGAGTGCTGGACAGAAAGACTATGTACCGGTATTTTCCTTAATAATTTTTTAAATAGATAGTATTTGAAACCGAAGACTCTTAACTTCGGTTTTCTTATGGAATACATCTGCTGAGTGGCCGTAGTTGATTTAAAAACCTAATAAAATAACAAGAGTATATAATGTTTGAACAAACCTTTAAAAATATTGACGACATCCTGCACAAAGACGCCGGTTGCAGCAGCGAACTGGATTATGTAGAACAAACCTCCTGGGTATTGTTTTTAAAATACCTCGACGACCTGGAAAAAGACCGACGTGCCAAAGCAGAACTTTCCGGTAAAACATACGAAGACCTTATTGCCAAACAATACCGATGGGATGTATGGGCTGCGCCAAAAACTAAAGAAGGTAAAATTGATTTTAATAAAGCGCTCACCGGCGACGACCTGAAAGACTTTGTGGATGGTAAAATATTTCCTTACCTGAAAAAGTTCAGAACAGATGCTGAGTCTGCCGACACATTGGAATATAAGATCGGCGAAATTTTCAGTGAGCTGAAAAATAAAATACAGAGTGGCTATAACCTGCGGGAAGTAATAAACCGAATTGATGAACTCCGTTTTCGTACCCATGCAGAGAAACATGAGATGAGCCACCTGTATGAGGATAAGATAAAGAACATGGGCAATGCCGGACGCAATGGTGGCGAATACTACACACCAAGGCCACTTATAAAATCCATTATTAAAGTAGTGGCGCCGGAGCTGGGACAAAAAATTTATGACGGCGCAGCAGGTTCTGCAGGTTTTCTTTGCGAAGCCTTTGAATATTTAAAAGAGAAGAACAAAAACCGCAGTACTGCACAGGATAAAATTTTACAGACCAAAACTTTTTACGGCAAGGAAAAAAAATCCCTCGCCTATATTATTGGCACCATGAACATGATACTGCATGGCGTGGAAGCCCCCAATATTATACATACCAATACGCTGAGTGAAAACCTGGCCGACATACAGGAAAAAGACCGCTACGATATTGTGCTGGCCAACCCTCCCTTTGGTGGTAAGGAAAGAGCCGAAGTGCAGCAAAACTTTCCCATTAAAACCGGTGAAACGGCTTATTTATTTTTAGAGCATTTTATTAAAATACTAAAGGCCGGTGGCAGGGCGGGCATTGTAATTAAAAATACTTTTTTGAGCAATAGCGATAATGCATCTGTACAATTAAGAAAGATGTTATTGGAAAGCTGCAACCTGCACAGCATTTTGGATTTACCCGGAGGTACATTTACCGGAGCTGGTGTAAAAACCGTGGTATTGTTTTTTGACAAAGGAACTCCCACAAGAAAGATCTGGTACTACCAGTTAAATCTCGACCGAAATTTAGGTAAGGGAAACCCGTTAAATGAAAATGATCTTGTCGATTTCATACAACTGCAAACTACTAAAGCTAATAGTACAAAAAGTTGGACAGTAAAGATGGCTGATGTAAATATTGACACATTTGATCTGCAAGTAAAAAATCCAAATAAGAAAGAAGAAATTGCATTAAGAGAACCAGAGGAGATTTTGAATGAAATGAAGGCCTTGGACGAAGAGAGTACCGATATTTTAAACTCAATTTTAGAAATGATATGAAAAATTGGGAATTGAAAAAACTTGGTGAAGTTTGTGAATTTGTGGGAGGTTCTCAACCGCCCAAAACTGATTTTTCGTACGTGGAAAAGGAAAATTATGTAAGGCTTATTCAGATTAGAGATTATAAATCGGACAGTCATATTGTTTATATTCCAAAAAATAAAGCAAAAAGATTTTGTAATGCTACTGACATAATGATAGGGCGATACGGCCCTCCTGTTTTTCAAATATTAAAAGGTCTTGATGGAGCATATAATGTCGCATTAATGAAAGCAGTTCCTAATGAAAAAATGCTTTCAAAAGATTTTGCCTTTTTGTTTCTGAAATATTCTAAAATTCAGGATTATGTTATTCATCTTTCGCAACGTGCAGCAGGCCAAACCGGGGTAAATAAGGAAGCGATAGAAGATTATCCGATATTACTTCCTCCACTCACCGAACAAAAACGCATTGTAGCTATCTTAGATGAAGCCTTTGCAGCTATTGACAAAGTAAAAGCCAATACAGAAAAGAACCTGCAAAACGCCAATGAACTTTTTGAAAGTTATTTGCAAAATGTGTTTGCTAATCCAGAGCAGGATTGGGAGGAGGTTCTATTTGGAGAATGTTTTAGGCTTAAGAGTGGTGATGGTTTAACAAGTAAAATGATGAACAATGATGGTGATTATGATGTATATGGGGGGAATGGTATTGCTGGAAAGCATGATAAGTATAATCTTGAAGGAGATAATGTCATTATAGGAAGGGTTGGCGCCTTATGTGGTAATGTAAGAAACATAAATGAAAAAATATGGCTTACTGATAACGCATTCCAAGTCTTGCATTATAAGTATGAATTTGATAATTCCTTTTTGACATACCTTTTAAATTTTAAGAAATTAAGGGATTTAGCAAGACAATCAGCACAACCCGTAATTTCAAATTCATCATTAAAAGATTTATTATTACAGTTTCCGAAATCAATTGATAAACAAAAAAATATTGTCGCCAGATTTGATTCTCTTTCAGCCGAAACAAAAAAACTTGAAGCCATTTACCAACAAAAGCTGAATGATTTAGAAGAGTTAAAAAAAACAATTTTGCAAAAAGCCTTTGCCGGAGAACTAACTTATGCTAATGAAAAAGTAATTGCATGAACGAATCAGAAACCAGGGCCGAACTGATTGACCCCAAGCTGAAAGAAAATGGCTGGGATGGCAAAGCCAACCCCGATGTAAAAGTGCACCGGGAGTACCCCGTTACGGCCGGTAAAATAAAAGCAACGGGCGGCAGGGCCAAGGCATTGATCGCTGATTATGTACTTACTTACAGGGGCCGCAAACTGGCCGTGGTAGAAGCAAAGAGCGATGAGCTGGCTGTTGGCGAAGGTGTGGCACAGGCAAAGGATTATGCAGAGAAATTACAGGTTGATGATAGTTATGCTGCCAATGGCAAAGAGATATACCATATAGAAATGGATACCGCCAAAGAAGGGCTGGTCAGTAATTTTCATTCTCCGGATGAATTATGGAACAAAGCCTTCCCGGTACAAAATAAATGGCAGCAAGATTTTAGTGAATCTCCTTACGAAACCAAAGGCGGAACCATGGGTGGCCGTTTTTACCAGGAGATTGCTGTGGACAGGGCGATGGATGCCATTGCAGAAAAGAAAAACAGGGTATTGCTTACACTGGCAACCGGCACCGGTAAAACATTTATTGCTTTCCAGATCGCCTGGAAATTATTTCAAACAAGGTGGAACTTAAATTATGACGGCAGGCGAAGGCCAAGAATTTTATTTTTAGCAGACAGGAATATTTTAGCCGACCAGGCATTCAATGCTTTCTCTGCTTTTCCCGAAGATGCGCTGGTAAGGATCAGTCCGAAAGAAATAAGGAAGAAAGAAAGCGTACCCACCAATGGCAGCATTTTCTTTACCATCTTTCAAACCTTTATGAGCGGAACCGATAAGGACGGAAACCCGGTTCCCTATTTTGGAGAATACCCCAAAGATTATTTCGACCTGATATTTATTGATGAGTGTCACCGTGGCGGTGCCAATGATGAAGGCAATTGGCGGGGCATCCTGGAATATTTTTCACCAGCCGTGCAGATTGGTTTAACCGCCACACCCAAAAGAAAAGAGAATGTGGATACCTATAAATATTTTGGCAACCCTGTATATATCTATTCACTCAAAGAAGGAATTGAAGATGGTTATTTAACGCCGTTCAAAGTAAAAAAAATAACCGGCTCACTGGATGAATATACTTACCAGACCGATGACAATGTGGTGGAAGGAGAAATAGAAGAAGGAAAAACATATACCGAGAGTGACTTCAATAAGATCATTGAAATAAAAGCCAGGGAAGAAAAAAGGGTAAAGGTTTTCATGGACCTGATAAACCAGGATGAAAAAACACTGGTCTTTTGTGCAACACAGGAACACGCTGCTGCAATCAGGGACTTAATTAATCAATGCAAAAAAAGCAAAGAACCCAACTACTGTGTTCGTGTTACTGCCAATGATGGCGAGTTAGGTGAACAGTATTTACGGGAGTTCCAGGACAATGAGAAAAGTGTTCCAACCATATTAACTACTTCTCAAAAATTGTCAACCGGTGTTGATGCAAGAAATATCAGGAACATTGTTTTGTTACGGCCTGTCAATAACATTATAGAGTTTAAGCAGATCGTTGGCCGGGGTACAAGATTATTTGATGATAAAAATTTCTTCACCATTTATGATTTTGTAAATGCAAGTGAAAGATTTAAAGACCCAGAATGGGATGGAGAACCGATTGAACCGGTAGAAACCGATCCAAGGCCAATAAAGAATGAGCCATATGAAATGAAGGAACCGGAACAGGATTTTGAAGAAATAGAACCACGGGTAAAAATAAAAGTTAAGTTGGCCAATGGTAAAGAGCAGCAGATTGAACATAATGTAACTACCACTTTTATAGGCCCCGACGGAAAGCCAATGACGGTGCAGGAGTTTTTAAACAGTTTATTTGGTAAGCTGCCTGAGTTGTTCAAAAGCGAAGAAGAGCTTCGTAAAATCTGGAGCAACCCATTGACCAGAAAAACACTTTTAGAAAAATTAGATGAAGCAGGATTCGGTAAAGACGAATTAACTACCCTTCAAAAAATAATTGATGCAGAAAAAAGCGACCTGTTTGATGTGCTTGAATTTATTTCTTACGCCATTAAGCCCGTAACCCGGGAGGCCCGTGTAGCAGCTGCACAACATAATATTTTTGCCCTGCTGGATGTCAACCAAAAAGAATTCCTGGAATTTGTACTTACCAAATACATTGAAACCGGTGTTGAAGAACTGGAGCAGGAAAAGCTTCCAAGCCTTTTGGAATTAAAATACCATGCGGTGAGTGATGCTGCAGATAAGTTGGGTGGTGTTCCCAGGATCAGGGAATTGTTTATAGAGTTTCAGAAGCATTTGTATAATGAGAGGATTGCTTAAAAGGATTATATGGCAAACTACCAAGGTTTTGAAAATTGGTTAAAAGCAAATGATTATGTTTCCTGGAAAACATACCTAAGCTTTATGGCACAAATTGAAAATACTTTGATGGTTAAAGATTTTGATAAAATAAGATCGGTAAGCATGCTTGAAAAACTTTTTAAAGACCTTGAAGTAAACCGGGCTTTTACTGCCAGGAGTAAATCGGACAAGGATAATATTCTTTCAGGCTTCAGGGCATATATTAAATACATTAAATGGTTAAAGGAAAAATAAAAGATTAAATAAATAAGTTTCGGCAAGCGGCGCCAAAGAGGTATCCAATGCCTGAAGAAAAAATTTCAATTGCGGCAGAGTCTGAAGAGTTATGTAGAAAAGCATTTTGTACCCAAACTGGATTAACTGGCTAAATGACTGATAATGAAGCTTCTAATTTTTAATCTGGCAAAAAATAATTTATTTTAAAAATAATTCACTTTTAAGTGAATAAAATGTGATAATTTTTTGTTTAATTTGCCAAATGCAATTTATAAGTGAATTTCTCGTTAGTAGAAATAGAAGAGCTTTCAGGCGAAAAGCTAAAAGTTTACTCCATCCTTACTGAAGACGATGAAGAAAACTGCTATACCCTGTATGACAGGTTTATTGATGAAAACAGCACGGAATTTGAATCGGAAGTGGTAGATATAACAAACAGGATTGAAGTTATGGCTCGCTTCACCGGATTAAGGGATGATTTTGTAAAACCAGATGAAGGAAATTTAGGAGATGGAATATATGCATTGTATGATAAACCAAACAGTAATCTCAGGCTCTATTTTATCAGGTTTGGCAATGTTGCCATTGTGCTTGGCAATGGGGGGCATAAATCGAAATCAATCAGAAGTTTACAGGAAAATCCAATATTAAAAGATGCAAATTATTTTTTGCGAAAAGTTTCAGCCGCATTAAATGCCGCTGTACAGGAAGGATCGCTAACAATATCCGACGAAGGCCTTGAATCAGATACAGCTTTTATCTACACAATTGAAGACAATGAATAAGCCTAAAAGACAAAAGAGCCCTGCAGTTCAAAAACTGCAGCAAAACCGTTCTGAAGCTGAGTTTAACAAAACAAAAAAGCGGATGATGCTGGCAGCAAAAATTCAGGATGCAATAAAGGCAAAAAATATTACTTATAAAGAATTTGCGGGCATCATGGATCAGCACGTTTCTGTTATCAGCAAATGGGTAAGCGGTACGCATAATTTCACTACAGAAACCTTATTTGATATTGAAGACAGGCTTGGTGTTTGCCTGGTTGCTGTTGCTGAGAGCAAACCAATTATTATTGAGAAAAATTATGTTGCTGTTGTGCAAAACAGAAATTCTGTAAGCCTTGCTGGTATGATGGGCAGTGGCTTCACAAGATTAAACAGCAAAGGTAATATTAACATTACCGCTTCGCCTTTAGAGAACCACCAGCATATTGATTTACCAATTTTTAATACCCAAAAATATGACTGCTAAAAAGGAGAAGAGCATTAACCTTGAGTTCAGAATCAGTAATATTGAATTGATAGAGAAATCATTTCATATTCCCCTCCCAAAAGATAATAATTTTCCCAATCCCCAATTTGAATTGGTATTAAATGTTAGTGTAGATAAACTAAATAAAAGTATCATTATTATTTTAGGGGTAAATGTAAAGTCGGCAGATGATAATAGTACTGTTGCAAGTATTAAAGTACTTTGCAAATTTGAAATAACAAACTTTGAAGAAGTAGTAATTCTTTCAGATGATTTGATGACAATTCCTGACCCGATTATTGAAACGCTAAATATTATTACTATTGGTACAACAAGGGGAATAATGTTTAATGAATTTAAAGGCACCTGGTTACACAATGCTATTCTACCTGTTATTGATCCCAAATCATTTAAACAGGAAAATGAAAAACAAGTTTCTACACCTTAGTTTATTTTTATACAAATTCTACTCTTTCTCTTCCTCGTCTCTGACGAGCCTGCCTGTCAACAGACAGGGATGCTTTGGTTTAAAGACTTTGTCTCTTCGCCCTGAAATTCTATGACAAATCAAAACTATTGATGGTCAAAAAAAATCCCCGCCACATCAGCAGCAGGAATTAAATTTTACTTTCTGCCGCCCCGTCTTACTCTTTATCTCCATTAGCCGTTTATAAACGTATATATTCTTCTTCCTTTCTGCACGTTTCTTAAATTTAGATCCAGCCAATAATTAAATTATGCAGATCATAAAAAGTATTCAAAACAGGATTTATGAAATACGTGGGGAAAGGGTTATGCTGGACAAGGACCTGGCGGAGCTATATGAAATAGAAACAAAAGCACTCAACCAGGCAGTAAAGCGAAATATAAAGCGCTTTCCTAAAGATTTTATGTTTCAACTTACATGGGAGGAATTTGAAAGTTTGAGGTTTCAATTTGAAACCTCAAATACTCCCCAGGATTCAAGGTCACAATTTGTGACCTTGAAGATAAACAGGGGTCAAAACCTCAAATATTTGCCCTATGCCTTTACCGAACAGGGAGTTGCCATGCTCAGTGGGGTAATTAACTCCGATAAGGCGATCAATACGAATATTGCTATTATGAGAGCTTTTGTAGCAGTAAGGCAGATATTAATAAAACAAAGCGACATCAAAGAGCAATTAAAAGAAATTAAAGAACGGGTTGGTGAGCATGATGTGCAACTAAACCAGATCTATGATGCTATGGAAAATCTCCTCGATGTAAAAGCAGCGCAAAGAAAATGGGAAGACCGGGAAAGGAT
This sequence comes from Chitinophagaceae bacterium, assembly GCA_031414035.1. GTDB lineage: Bacteria > Bacteroidota > Bacteroidia > Chitinophagales > Chitinophagaceae > Ferruginibacter. The sequence goes on from JANOGE010000019.1 coordinate 9,735, forward strand.
AGGGTTTACAAAATAAGTTTCCTGTGCGATGGTTTGAATTCTAAGATATAACTTTCTCGTCTTTGACGAGCCTTCCTGTCGGCAGACAGGAATGCTTTGGCCTAGAGACATTGTCTCTTTGCCTTGAATTTCTAAAAACAAAACCATTGCCCGCCAAAAAAAATCCCCGCTACATCAGCAGCAGGGATCAAATTTTTTCATCAAATTTATTTTTTCCTGGTGGCCCTGTCAAACTGCAGCAGCATATCTGCTTTACCGTCTTTATTTATCCGCCAGGTTTCCATAAGGTTTACCGTATCTTTTTTGCCATCCGGCTTTGTGCCAATCTCTTCGGCCCATACCAATACCCAGTTTTCTTTTTTATCGGTACTGTATACGGCCATTGCAGCATGTACCGAATCCGATACTGAACTGTATTCGGCCCGGCCCCTTTTCCACCTGGCCATCATACTGTCAAGTCCCTTCACCATTTTATTATCACTGTGAAAGGCCACAATGGTATCGGCCATCCAGTTTTTCATATTGTCCAGTTTGTTTTCTTCCCAGTCTTTCCAGCTGCCCTGTATTATGGTAGCGGTATAATCGGGGTTACCCATTTCAAAAGAAGAAGAATACGTTGGCGTGTAAGCCAGGGTTACTGCTTTTTTAACAACCGCTTCTTCACCGCCTGCTGTTTCTTTTTTTTCATTGTTACAGGCTGCCATCAGTAAAGTGCCGGCCGTAAATACTAACATCCATTTTTTCATAATTATAGTTGTTTTGAAGTTAAAAATCTGGTTACAAAAATGGGGCAGGAAGCGATATAATCAGATACCGTTGAGGAATTAAATAGGATAAAAAATATAAAGCTGCGGTAAAGTAAGCAAAAGATCGGAAAATAGGTAATGAGTTGGAAAATTAATGAGATTATTTTTTTACCAGAGTATCAAAACTAAATGTAATGCATGAGCTTATAGTAGCATGAATTTAATATAGTTATATTAAAACCTATAAGGTTTGCAGCATAGCCCTTGCACCATAGCAAGACCTTATGCACAGCATCCTGCGGATAGTGTTTGGTAATGGAATGCTATAATCAAACACTATAAGGTTACCCACCACTCAAAACCTATACGGCAAACCTTATAGGTTTTTCGTCTTCGTTCGTGTAATACATGTGCATTTGTTCCCGCTACCTAAAGCTTCGTGTAATAATTTGTGGAGATACAAACCTTTGCAATACACATTCCTTTATTCCGGTAAAAAAGATACTGAAGGAACTGAAATAGTGTTCAAATAATATTATATTTCCAAACTAAATGTTTTCCGGTATGCAAAAACAAACACTCCTGTTTATCATCCTGTTTTCAGTTGTTTTCAATGCTGTGGCACAAACAAAAAAAGATACTGCCGTCAATGACCTGAATAGTTATTTTAACCCGGTAAAATGGAGGTGCATCGGGCCTTTTCGTGGTGGCCGTTCCAATTGCGCCACGGGTGTAGTGGGTAACCCTGCTGTTTATTACCAGGGTACCACAGGCGGTGGCCTTTGGAAAACAGATGATATGGGTATAACCTGGAACAATGTATCTGACGGATTTTTTAAAACAGGATCGGTGGGTGCAGTTGCCGTTGCAGAAAGCGATGCCAACGTAGTGTATGTTGGCATGGGTGAACATGCCGTGCGTGGTGTAATGACACATCATGGTGATGGTGTATACAAATCAACGGATGCCGGAAAAACATGGAAGAAGATTGGTCTTGACCTTACACAGCATATTTCCAGAATAATAATTCATCCCAAAGACCCGAACATAGTATATGTGGCGGCACAGGGAGCCTTATATAGTAATTCAAAAGAACGGGGAATTTTTAAATCAACAGATGGGGGTGTTACCTGGAAAAATGTTTTGTATGTAAATGATAAAACCGGTTCCGCAGAAATAACTATGGACATGAACAACCCGATGATACTTTATGCCGCTATGTGGGAGTATGGCCGTATGCCCTGGAAAGTGATCAGCGGCGGGCCCGGCAGCGGCTTATATAAATCAACAGATGCAGGAGAGCATTGGGAAAAAATGAGTGAGCGTTTGCCAAAAGAAATGGGTAAAATGTCCATCGCTGTTTGCCGGTCCAATTCAGAAAAAGTGTATGCATTGATCGAAAGTGATTCTGAAAAAGAAGAAGGGGGTTTATACATGTCAGCTGATGCCGGTAAAAGCTGGAGCCAGGTTTCAAACGATAATCATTTAATTCAAAGGGCATGGTATTATATCGAACTGTTTCCCGATCCAATGAATGAAAACACGTTGTATGTGTTGAGTGCTCCTGCACTTCGTTCTATCGATGGCGGTAAAACATGGGATATTATTTCAGCCACCCATGGCGATTATCATAACCTCTGGATCAATCCCGTCAATTCAAACAATATGATCATATCTGATGATGGTGGTTCGGCTATCACATTTAACCAGGGTAAAACATGGAGCAGCCAGAACAATCAGCCTACCGCACAAATCTACCGCATCAATGTTGACAACCAGTTTCCATACAATATTTATGGAGGACAACAGGATAACAGCTCAATAAAAATTGCAAGCCGTGCACCCGGTAGCGGAGGCATCGATAATACAAACTGGTCTGCTTCTGCAGGTGGCGAAAGTGCTTTTCTTGCATTTGATCCTGACGATCCGCAATTTGTTTTAGGAGGAAGTTACCAGGGCACCATTGATGTATTAAATACAAAAGCAAAGGCCGGTACTAATATCATGGCTGCACCCATTCAGTATTTAACCCTTGATGCCAAGGATATGAAATACCGTTATAACTGGAATGCGCCCATTATATGGAGCAAACATGAGCCTAATGTTTTTTATCACGGCTCACAATATTTATTGCGTACTGCAGATATGGGCAAAACATGGACAGAAGTATCACCTGATCTTACAAGAAATGAAAAAGCGAAACAGGGCAGGCCGGGGGTTCCTTATACCAACGAAGCGGTTGGTGCAGAAAACTATGGAACACTTGCTTACGTCATTGAATCGCCGTATGAAAAAGGAGTGATATATACCGGCAGCGATGATGGATATGTTTACCTGACAAAAGATAATGGATCACATTGGCAAAATATAACACCTGCCGGCTTGCAGGAATGCCTGATTAATGCAATAGAAATATCGCCGTTTGATAAAGCCACAGCATATATAGCCACAACAAGATATAAATTTAATGACCACAATCCAGGTTTGTATAAAACTACCGACTATGGAAAAACATGGACAAAAATAAACAACGGCATCCCCTATGGGGCTTTTACTAGGGTAGTGAGAGAAGATGAAAAAAGAAAAGATCTGTTGTTTGCAGGAACAGAAACAGGAATATATATTTCCCGGGACGGTGGAAAAAACTGGGAACCCTTTCAATTGAATATGCCGGTTACGCCCATAACAGATCTGCGCATTCACCTGGGAAATTTAATTGCTTCTACATCGGGCAGGTCGTTCTGGATATTGGATGACCTGAGTTTGATACGCCAGTATAAAAAAGAGGTTACCGCATTTTCTATTTTTGATCCTTCGCCTGCATACCTGGTAAACGGTTCAAGTGAACTGGATGAGTCCAGTGCGGATTTTACTGGCCTAAATAAATATAGTGGCGTAAATCCATCTACGGGTGTGGTGATCTATTACCAGCTTCCTGATCCAAAAGATTCCCTCATACTGACAATGGAAATAAAAGATGCGACTGGAAACACCGTTAATACATTCAGTTTAAAAAAAGACAGCACGTATAAAAAATATGATGGTGGCCCACCGGCAGAACCTGTTTTGTCAAAAGCAAAAGGGTTGAACCGTTTTGTTTGGAACATGCGTTACACCACCATGCCCGGGGTGCCTGATGTTTATATTGAAGCCAGCTACCGGGGCCATAAAGCAATTCCGGGCAAATACACGGTTACCCTAAAAATGGGAGAACAAAAACTGACAACTGATGCAGAAATACTGGCTAATCCATTATACCCAACAGGAGCAGCTGCATATAATGAATATAACAACATTATGAGCGGTATGGAAAATGAACTGTCGGCCATGCACAAAATGATAAACAGCATAAATGAAAAAAGAGTACAACTGGAATCGTTACTGGTAACACTGCCTGCAGATGAAAAATACAAAGCATTAAAAACGGAGGGATCAACATTGGCAAAAAAGATGAAAGCCTGGGATGAAGACATGATACAGCGAAAAACTAAAGTGTATGATGATGCAGATAATTTTCCGGCGAAGTTTACGGCCAACTATTTGTTTCTTATCAACCAGACTGAAAGTGATATCCCAAATGTAAATAAACCTTCGCTCGACCGTTTGCAGGAATTAAATGCTGCATGGGCTGTTCTTAAAGCAAGGGCAAAAGAAATCCTGGATAAAAATATTCCTGCTCTGAATAAAGAATTATGGGAAGCAGGTCTTGGGGCTATCTGGAAGAATTGAGGAAGTTATCACTGGCGCAGGTAATTCCTTAATAAGTCAACTGTTTGTGGCAACACGAATACATTGATTTTTTTGTTGACTCAGGTATTCTGCAAGGTCTGTTCTACTACCTATGGGCAGCATGCTTACTTTATAAAAATAAAAAAGTATGCTAAAATAAAAGCCGCCGTTGATCAAAGACCTGATGGTGGCATGGATTTCAAAAAGATCTGGTTTCTTCATCAATTACAATACTGCAAATTTATAAAGCCAGGCATATACCCGCTTTGCGGTATTGCAACCGGGCTCATTGTTTATTACATTAGTAGATAGATGCTGCATAAACCGGGACAGCCTTTTTTAGTAAACGCCCCTGATTTAAAACTTAAACCAGCTACTATGATGTACAGAAAATTGATAATTTTAATCACAATTAAGTTAACAGCACCGATTCAAAAAATAATTCATTGCAGCCCGGGCAATGATGCGAAATGTAAAGATTCAATTCAGGAAACGGTACCAACTGTATTTAAGCGGGCCGAAGCATTGAGCTCAAGAATTGTTCAGTAACCATATAAATAATAATTTAAAATATAAAATTATGGAAGCCATTACAAGTAAAAAGGATAACAGTGAATTAATAATTTCATATCTGAAGTTACGCAAAGCAATTGGCTGGCTTGGTTTGCTTCTGCCTTTTATACTGTTGATCGGAAACTACCTGGTAAACAGCCTGAACATTTTAAATAATAATTTTTTTATTAAAACTTCCTGTGCTCCGTTATATGAAGCCCAAAACTCTTTTAAATTTTCGATAAGCCATTATTACTACAGTACGGTAGGAGAACTGTTTACCGGTGTGCTTTGTGCAGTGGCGTTATTTATGTTCTGTTACAAAGGGCATAAAATCCGTACCGGAGAAAAAGGATTCTCAGACAGTTTGGTTACAAACTTTACCGGATTATTTGCACTGGGGGTTGTAGTCTTTCCTGCAGGAGCAACAAATTGCATCGCTGATAATTTGCGCATTTTTGTGAGTAGTACCTATACCGGCTATATCCACTTTAGCATGGCTTCATTATTTTTTATATCCCTTGCTTTGATGTCGATAGTTAATTTCAGAAGAACTGATGATATCAAATCCTTTGGCAAAAGAGAACACCACAACACCTATCTGGTTTGCGGAATAATAATGCTACTGTGCCTTGGATTGATTTTTATTTACAGTATTTGGATTGAAGGTAAATACCATTGGCTCGATAAGATACATCCTGTCTTTTGCCTGGAAGCAATAGCCCTGATATTTTTTGGAGTTTCATGGCTAATAAAAGGAAAGCTTGATATAATGTATATTCCAAAAAAACTCAGGTTAATGAAATAAAGAGGTTTTTTTACAAAGGTCGCCGGCAGTATTTTTCTGTCGCATTTAAATTATTATTAAAAGGGGCGCTTCACAAGTCCCACTTACGCAGTTGAGCAGCAAAGCATATACAGCTGCATATATCTCTGGCAGTAGAGTGGTACAAATTATACCCAGTTTACTTTTAAGTATTCAAAATTTCACTGCCTTATTCATGACAACCATAAGATCCGGGTAGAATAACTAATAGTTGTTGATTCAACCCGATATTCAAATACCCCGTACCCGGGTTAAAACAGGCTCTAAAAAAATTTTCTAACCCCAACAGAAAATGCGGGCCCGTCGTATTTTTGCTTTTGGTCACTGTCTTTATCTTTATAGGTCAGCCATTCATATTCAAACCTTGGCGACAATGAAAGCTTCTTATAAAAAAAGAAATTATACCCGATGCCTGCACAAAAATTTGTGCTGCTCGATTTTGAAGTATTGGTGTTATTACCGCTTTTATTTTCTGATCGCTGCCAGCCAAAACCGTAACCTGCGTTTATAGAAATATTATTCAGCGTAAGATCTTTAACCGGAAGGTATAATTCAAACATGGGGGTTATATTCGCACCGGTATAAGTATATTTATAATCTGCAGCAGTATTTTTATTAACCGTACTGCTGAATGAAAGATCCAGGCCCAGGGAAAAATTTTTAACTACATAATACATGTACTCCGCCGACAGGTTTGCCTGGGAGTATTTCTCTTTTTCTGTGGGGTAATTATTATTATCATACATAGTTTTTAAATTCCCAAAACCCAAACCTCCCACTGTGGTAAGTCCCAAAAAACTGCGCCCCTGGTCATACATATGTTCTGAAAGCCTGTAGCCCTTATGTGCATTACAGGAAAGCTGCCTGCAAAAAAGGTAAGATTCCAGTCTTAATCCTACACCAAAATTATTATCCGTTTCGGAGCCCTGGTCAAAATTGCTTTTAGTGTATTCATAAGATACCATTGGTGTAAGAAATACAGCTCCTTTATTTTCGATCCTGATGGGAAAGCCAACCTGTCCTTTAAAGCCAAACAGGTTTGTTTTGTCTTTATTGGAAATGTTTAAATAGCTGTATTTATCAACCTGCCCTCCCAAACCGGCACCCGCCCTTACATAGAAATTAATATCATCACTTATCCCAGCTCCATAAGTAAAATTTGCATAGGCCATCCAGCTGCTGCTTGATAGGGTATTCATGTTTTTAGATTTATTATAATCGGCATCCAGTTCAATTCCAATACCTATACCTTTTGCAATAAAATAATTTGTTCCCAGGTTAAGCGAAAACCGGCTCTGGTCTCCCTGGTCTATACCATTAACTTTAACGCTTTGCTTTGAAGCCCCTAAATTTTCTCTTGTAATAAAGAACTGCCACTTACCCCTTTCAAAGGGCAATTTGTTCAGGTCATCGGCCGTAACAGTTTTTACAGGAGAAGTAGCTTTGGTTTCCACTAGAGGCTTTTGTGCCGTCACAGAAAAATGAAGAGTTAAAAAAATGCCAATGAGAATAATAATTTTTTTCATAAATAATTGATTTAATGTGAAAAAATCAGGCTATGAAAACTGGCAATCAAAAGCTATATCCTGTATAGCTCGGGGTATTTGCATGGATAAAGAATACAAAGGGTTAACAAATTAAGTAAAGAATATGAAGAATGCAACTACGAATAAAGCGGCCCCCGAATTTAAATCCACGCCGCCAAGCTGTTCCTTAAACTACCTGCCTGTTGGTTTGTGATGTCATAATCCTTTTTTATTTCAACTGATTTATGTTAGTGAAGAAAAGAACCGCGACAAAAGAAGTTATCTCATAGTGATAACTTTAAATGATTTGCAATGGTGAGCGGTAACAACAGTACAAAAATTGAAAATTATGCCCGGAAGTGAATATATGAGCTAAGTCATTTTATTTACAGGTTTAGTTTTTTACATTCGTTCTGTTAAAGTATAGTCTTTTCATTTTGTTTGTCATTGCACGTAAAGTATATATAAAACATTAAAATTTATAAACAATGAAATCAATTAAATTTTCAACAATCGCTCTTGCTTTTAGCAGCACGTTCCTATTCTTTAGTTCCTGTAACCAGGGTGAAGAAAACAAAGGAACTGTAGCTCTGGAAAAGAAAGATAGTGTTGCTGCTCCCAAAGCAGAACCAGCAACTAATTCAGGTAATTTAATGCTCATTAAACATACTGTTTCAGATTTTGCCAGGTGGCTCCCGTTGTACGAATCACATGATTCGGTGCGGTTATCATATGGGCTGCATAATTACGGGGTGTCGAGAGGGGTAGATGATACCAATATGGTGATGGTAGCTTTAAAGATGGATGATATTAATAAGGCGAAAGCATTTGCTGCCTTGCCAGAGTTGAAGGACCGTATGCAAAAAAGCGGAGTTGTGGGTTTACCAGCCATTATGTATTATAACAGGCAAACCTTGTTTCTTAGTACGAATGACCCCTCTACCCGTGCCATGATAACCCATAAAGTAAAGGATTGGACTGCCTGGAAAAAAGAATTCGATAACCACAAGCCGGCGAGAAAGGAAGCCGGCCTTACCGACAGGTCGGTAGGTTATGAGGTTGACAATGATAAGATGGTGACCATTGTTGAAGTGGTTGGCGACTTAGAAAAAGCAAAAGCATTCTTTGCCTCAAAAGACCTTAAGAATAAGATGGAGGCTGCAGGTGTAGAAGGCCCGCCAACGATCTTTTTATATAACCTGGTTAAGAAATTTTAAGGTAAACAGAGTCCTTAAAAATTTATGAAGGAAGATGACAGGTTAATGGCTGTCATCTTTTTTATGCTTAAAGAGATGGCTCCCATTAACAGCAACTATTGCGAAGAAAAATAATGGAGCAGCGTGATACAAACAAGGGAGATTAAATAACGCTTTTTCAACCTGATAATTTATTACAACGGAATATTTCCATGCTTTTTCCTCGACCGTTTTGCCACTTTGTTTTCCAGTATGGCAAAGGTCTTGATCAGTTTTTTCCTGGTTTCTTTTGGCTCTATTACTTCATCTATAAATCCTCTTTCAGCAGCCAGGTAAGGCGTAGCAAATTTTTCGGCATACTCTGCTTCTTTCTCTAAAAGCTTTTTAGCAGGGTCAGTGGCTTCAGCAATTTCTTTTTTAAAAATAATTTCACTGGCTCCCCGTGCACCCATCACAGCTATCTCTGCTGTGGGCCAGGCAAAGTTCATATCAGCACCAATGTGTTTGGAGTTCATAACATCATAAGCACCGCCATATGCTTTCCTGGTGATAACCGTAACACGGGGCACGGTGGCTTCACTTAATGCATATAATAATTTTGCACCGTTGGTTATTATGCCGTTCCATTCCTGGTCGGTACCGGGTAAAAATCCCGGTACATCAACCAATACCAGTAAAGGAATATTAAAGCAATCGCAAAACCGGGTGAACCTTGCTCCTTTTTTGGAACTGTCGATATCCAGTACACCTGCCAGGCAATTGGGCTGATTGGCAACAATGCCGATACTTCTTCCGGCTAATCTTGAAAAGCCAACTACAATATTTTCGGCAAAGTCTTTATGAATTTCAAAGAATGTAGCCTCATCGCAAATGCCATTTATCACTTCGCGGATATCATAAGGTTGATTGGGGCTTTCCGGAACAATGGTTTCCAAAACTTCTCTTGTTTCATCTACAAATGTGTAAGGATCTTTTGGGGTAATATCCTCACAGTTTTGCGGCAGGTAACTCAATAATTTTTTTACCTGCGCAATACAATCCATGTCATTGGCAGCAGTTAAATGGGTTACGCCCGATTTGGTAGAATGTGTGGAGGCTCCACCAAGTTCTTCAGAACTTACTTCTTCATTGGTAACGGTTTTTACCACATTGGGGCCGGTAACAAACATATAACTAGTACCTTCTACCATCAACGTAAAATCAGTAATTGCCGGAGAATAAACAGCGCCACCGGCGCATGGTCCCATGATGGCTGATATCTGCGGTATTACACCGGATGACCATACATTGCGGTAAAAAATATCGGCATAACCTCCCAGTGAACGAACGCCTTCCTGTATCCTGGCCCCACCGGAATCATTTAACCCAACCATGGGTGCGCCGGTCTTCATGGCCAGGTCCATGATCTTACAAATTTTTTCAGCATGTGTTTCAGATAAGGCACCGCCAAATACGGTAAAGTCCTGGGCAAACACATACAGCAACCGGCCATTTACTGTACCATAACCGGTGATCACGCCATCACCGGCAAACTGCTGGTCTTCCATCCCGAAATCTTTTGTGCGGTGTAATACGAGTGCCCCTATTTCTTCAAAGGAACCCGGATCCATTAATAAACTAATGCGCTCCCTTGCAGTAAGCTTTCCTTTTTTATGTTGCTTGTCATTCCTGTCTTTACCGCCGCCTAATTTTCCTTCTTCAATCTTTTCTCTTAATATTTTTATTTTTGATTTCATGCGTTTATTTTTTTACCCGGCCATTAAAAAGCATATTAATTTTTTATGCCAACCTGCGTTTCCAGCTGGTTGTTTTATGTTCAACCGGCTGCGTAATTTTTTGTTTGTCCATCCAGTATTTTAAGGCTACGATCGCAGCGATTGCTGCATTTGATTTTTGTTTTACTTTGATCAGGTCAGGGGTATAATAGTTCTTTACAAAATGGGTATCAAATTTTCCACTGAGAAAAGCATCATGCTCAAAAACAAAAGTTCCGAAGGGTAATGTAGTAGCTAAACCTACGATCTTATATTCTTTAATTGCCTTTTTCATTTTCTGTATGGCTTCTGTTCTGTCTTTGCCATGGGTAACCAGTTTGGCGATCATCGGGTCATAATAAATAGGAATGGGCATCCCTTCTTCATAACCATCATCCACCCGTACACCTTCGCCTTCAGGTTTTATATAAGTAGTAAGCGTACCCATTGAGGGTAAGAAACTATTCAACGGGTCCTCTGCATATACCCTCAGTTCTACTGCATGGCCATTAATAGTAAGATCATCCTGTGTAAAACCTAATGTTTCTCCTCTTGCAATTTTTATTTGTTCTTCCACCAGGTCGATGCCGGTTATCATTTCTGTAACGGGGTGTTCTACCTGCAGCCTGGTATTCATCTCCAGGAAATAAAAATTTAGTTTATCATCCATTAAAAATTCCACGGTGCCGGTACTTACATAATTACAGGATTTTGCAACCATTACTGCCGCTTCACCCATTTGCTTGCGCAGCTCCGGAGTTAAAACAGCAGAAGGAGATTCTTCCACAACTTTCTGATGGCGCCGCTGAATGCTGCATTCCCGTTCAAACAAATGCACCACGTTACCCTGTTTATCTGCCAGTACCTGTATCTCAATGTGACGCGGAGAGGTGACATATTTTTCAATAAATACCGACCCGTCACCAAAAGAAGATTTGGCTTCACTAACGGCCCTTTGCATTTGTTCTTCAAAGTCTTTTTCTTTTTCTACGATCCGCATTCCTTTTCCACCGCCACCTGCAGAAGCTTTAATAAGAATTGGATAGCCAATTTGATTTGCAGTTTTTTTTGCTACAGCAATATCATCAATGGCTTTATCAATGCCCGGCACCATGGGTATCTTATATTTTTTCACACATTCTTTGGCAGCCAGTTTTGAACCCATGATACGCATGGCCTCCGGTCCCGGACCGATAAATGTAATACCGGCATTTTCAACTTTTTGAGCAAACTCCGCATTCTCACTCAGGAAACCATAACCCGGATGTATACCATCCACCCCAAGTTGTTTGCAAAAGGCAATTATTTTATCAGCATTTAAGTATGATTCGGTGGAGGCAGGAGCGCCCAGGCAAACAGCCTCATCTGCAAATAATACGTGCGGTGAATTTCTATCCACTTCCGAAAAAACCGCAACTGATCTAATGCCCATCTTTCGAATGGTACGCATGATACGTAAGGCAATTTCTCCCCGGTTGGCCACTAATATTTTTTTCATCCTGGTTTATTTGTTTTTAATATAATTATGTTCTTTCAGTGTATTTTTTATTCCAGTTCTACCAATACCTGCCCTTTTTCTACAGCCTGGCCTGCAACAACTGCAATTCGTTTAATCGTAGCATTGGCATGTATCATTATGCTGTTTTCCATCTTCATGGCCACCAGTATTAAGATCTTTTCGCCTTCGGTTACCTGCTGTCCTGCTTTTACAGCAATTTCCAGTACCAACCCGGGCATGGGTGCTTTAATCTCTTTGATCTGTTTATTGGCCGCCAACCCAAAGCCCATTTTTTCCAGCATTTGATCCAGCGCTTCTTTTATTTCTATGTCAAAGTTCTCTCCATCCACTTCTATGGTTAATTTCTTAGCCGTTCTGTCAGCTTCTACCAGTTTTACATTCACCGAACGGTGGTCTATTAACAGGTTAAACGCCACGGGAGATCTTTGTACCAGGTCAACCGCATCGATCTGTTCCTTAGAAAATGAAAACTCAAATTCATTTACTTTTACTTTATAGTTTGTATTGTTATCTTTCATATCGCATTTTTTTCATTGAAGCTGACCCTGGATAAAGGCAGGCTAAAATTTTATGACTAAATATAATATAAAAATCAGTAGCTACAGTTACTGCACTTGCGAAGTTATGCAGCAAAAGAAATAAAGCATACCATAGCTCCCTACGAAGCGAAGGGCAAGTTGTGTCTTGGTTACTTTACATGAACAAAGTCTCCGGACAGGTTTCCGGTCACACAACTATATTTGTTCTTACCTTTCCATTGCCTAATTTGGCCTGGTACTTTTTTTATATTCCTGTATGCAAAAGCAAATAATAAGAATGTTGCTTGCCAATCGCCACGAAATTTACCGCAGGGGAATTGATCTGGTATTTAAGAAACAGGCACCGCATATTCAAATTATATGGGAAGCCTCCAGCTTTGAGGAGGTATTAATGCTATTGACGAAATTTCAGTCGGATTTATTATTGACCGGCGATCATATGCCTGACGGAAACATATTCAGCTTTCTTCCCTTACTAAAAGAACAATACCCCGGATTAAAAATTATCATTAACAGTATGCATGATGAGCATGCTTATTTTTTTAAACTTATGGAATGGGCCCAGGGATGGGTTGCTGTAACAGCACCTGCACCGGAGTATATAAAAGTGGTAGAACATGTTTACTCCGGGGGATATTATTTGTATATTCCCGGGTATGATAAATAACTCAAATTACTAGCTGCATCCCTTACCCGGTTTGTGTTTCTGCAAAACAATACCCAAGCTTACCCGATCAGGCCTGTTTTACTTTTTATATCTTTAATAGCCGCAAACAATGTATCCAGGTCTTGTTGGCTGTTACAGGCATTGATTGAATAACGCAGGTACACTTTATCAGCATGCCGCATTACCGGGATCTCAATTTTATAGTTGTCGAAAAAATGCCGGTATAGTTTTTCCGGTTCGGATGTTTTTATTTCAGCGCTGAAGAGTTGTAAAATAAAATCATCGTTAATTGGTGCAAGCGGACTGGCTCCCAGCTGTTCACAAAATGCAAGAGCGTTCTGCTGTACCAGTTTTCTGCATTCGGCCGCCACCTGTTGCCAGTTATGCGCTGCCATAAACTCAAGGGCAGTTGGGATCGTTAAAAAAGCCGAATAATCCCGGGTGCCGTTCATTTGGTGATAGTCGGTAAAGGTTGAAGCAGAAGGAAACATTGCTTGATAACCCCAGCTTACTACCAGCGGGTCAACCAAATGCTGCTGTTCTTTTTTTACATACAGGAACGAACTGCCCTTGGGTGTCATCATCCATTTATGGCAGGCACCGGTGTACATATCAAATGGGGAGTCACCTAAATTCAATGGTATTTGCCCGGGTGCATGAGCTCCATCCACAAAAGTCATTATGCCTTTTTCTTTTGCTGCAGCACCTATTTCTTCCACGGGTAGCCGCAAGCCGGTGCTGCTGGTAATATGGCTGATGAAAATAAGTTTTGTTTTATGGCTGAATCCTTTAAAGAATTCGGTTACAAATTGTTCTTTCGAATGAATTGGCAATGGTATGTGTTGCTTTATATACTTAGCTCCTGTTTTTTTACAATAATATTCCCAGGTTTTATCGCATGCGCCATATTCAAGGTCAGTGGTAAGTATTTCATCACCGGGTTTAAGATCAAAACTTTTGGCCACTGCATTTACTGCATAGGATGGGTTGGTTACATACACCAGGTCCTCTTTATTGCAGTGCAGGTAATCAGCCAGTGCCTCTCTTGCTGTTTCCAGGTAACTTAATCCGTTAACTGCTATAAATTGTACCGGTTCCTGTTCCAGTTCTAACTGAAATTTCTGGTACCGTTCAAACACCGGTTTTACACAGGCGCCAAAAGAACCATAATTAAGAAAGGTAACATCGTCTCTTAATAAAAAGTATTGTTTAAGATTTTGCATTACCAAAGATAATGTCATTTTCTTTTTTGTCGCTTCACTAAAACATTTATTGCCCAACACCGGTTTCACTCCAGGAAATATAACAATTTTAATCAGGTTTAGGGATCTGGTTTTATAAAAATAAAACCTCTTCATAATTTTTATTTATTAAATTAGTGAAGTAATATTTTATCCAGGGGGCAGCTATAAAATCAAATACTGTAAAAACTTAAAACAATACAAATGCGAAAAAATATTTATTCCCTTCTTTTAATCAGCTCAACAACCTTAGGAATTGTAACAGGGTGTAACAATGGGGATAAATCAACTCCCGGTACAAACAATTCAGATACACATAAATCGGCATCGTCAAAATTTACAGAGGGGGAAGATTATACCGAATTCACCAGGGCGCGGGTAATGGATAAGGCAGGATTTAACCAACCGGTAGAAGCATTCAGCCTTTTAATTCCAAAGAACTGGACATTTGATGGAGGTATTATATGGAACCCGCCTGGCACTGACTGTGCAGGAACCAATCAGGGCATTAAAGCAGTTTCGCCCGATGGTAAGTATAGTTTTGAAATGTTACCCAATTATATGTGGAGCTTTACTAATGATCAGCAGCCGGGACAATTTAATCAGCGTGCAGGAAATTCTTCATACTGTTCATATGGTGAGCCATTGAATGCAGAAGCTTATTTTAAAAATGTATTTGCACCCAGTGATCTGGGGAACCCCGAAGTGATCAGTGTAAATGAAAATCCGGGGGGTGTGCAATCGATGCAGGAAAGCTATGAAAAAACAAGAAGGGAGATGATGCGCTATGGGTCAAGCCAAGTAAATTTTTTTCCAAGCGGCATCAATGCCAGGGTAAAGTGGAGTAATGGCACTCAGGCTATTATTATATGCGGGGTTACTATCATTGAAACAGTTGTTCCCAATAATTATAACGGCACCTCCAATAAAATTTATACAAGCACGGCATCTGAACGAATTGTATTTATGCACCCGGCCGGTGAAAGTGAAAAAGCTGCCAACCTGTTGAGTGTTATCATGAGCAGCATAAGAACCAATACTGCCTGGAAAAATTCAGTAGATAATTTTTGGCTTGATGTAAGGGAGAAAAGACAAATTGCACATATCGGAAGAATTAATATGCTGGATGAACAAACAAGGCAAATGGGTGAAAATGCGATCAAAAAAGGACAGCAGAATCTTAATAGTATGGACGCAAATATGCGTAGCTGGGAAGCGGCACAACAATCGGGGGATCGTATTCACACTAATTTTGTAAAAGCAATCCGTGAAGTGGAAAATTACCGGGATGAAACGGGCAAAGTAGAATTAAGTTCGGGATATAATCATGCCTGGAGCAGAAGCGATGGCAGCAGTTTTATTATGAGTGACAATCCCAATTTTGATCCATCATCTGTATTTTCAGATCAACGATGGAAAGAAATGAAAAAGGTAGAGTAGCTGAATATGGCCGGTCGAAAAATTAAACCTGTGCTTTTGATTAATATAGAGATTATTTTTTACTCATTAAATTAAAGGGTGAAAAATTAATGAATGGAGAAAAGAAAATCATTTTACAGAAGCTCACGCTAATGTTTAATTTTGAGTAAACAACCGCATCATGATCTCTTATAATACCAAAGACTGGTTCACTTTTATTTTTAAATTTCATAAAGCAGATACGTTTCGTAAACTGTTACCCCTTATTACAGGCATTTGTGTATATGCCGGCCTTATTGCCTGGCTGGAACTTTATTACTGGAAGCTTTCGGAGTTAAACCATGTTAAAAATATACCATTGATGCATGGCCTGCTTGGTTTTGCCATTTCCATGTTGCTGGTTTTCCGTACCAATACAGCCTACGACCGCTGGTGGGAAGGACGCAAACTCTGGGGCAGCCTGGTTAACAACAGCCGCAACCTGGCGATGAAGCTGGAAGCCATATTACCGGCTGGAGATACAGAACAACGGACTTTTTTTCGCAAAATAATACCGGCCTTTGCCTATGCCCTCCACAATCACCTGCATAAGGAACAAACCAGGGTTGAACTGTTTGATTCAGATGAGCACAAAAAGCTTTTCCATGATATTGACCATTCAAAACATATTCCCAACCAGGTGGCGCTGCACATGTACCGGCGTATACAGCAATTATGTGTACAACAAAAAATAAGCGGTGACCAATTACTGTTTCTCAATTCCGAAATACAATCCTTTACCGATATATGCGGTGCCTGCGAACGGATAAAAAATACACCCATCCCTTTTTCATACAGCGTGTTCATTAAAAAGTTCATTTTCTTTTATGTGATGTCACTGCCTTTTGGGTATGTATTTCAGCTGGGCTTTTATGTGATACCCGTGATGGCTTTTGTGTTTTATGTATTGGCCAGCCTTGAACTGATTGCCGAAGAAATTGAAGACCCTTTCGGGGGCGATGAAAATGATGTGCCTACCGCATTGCTGGCAAAAAATATTCACCGTCATGTTTCTGAAATTATCTGATGATGTAATTTTATAAAAACCACAGAAAACTACCGTGAGAGATACCGGCTCAATTTTTTTATTCACTACGGGCTGGTTAAAAAATAATTTCACTTTTAAACGATATTTGATTGGTAACTTTATCAATAAAAACAACGACCATGAATATTGATAATGAAAATCCCCCTATCACCGGGGAAGATGGAGATATCAGTCCTGAAGAAATGGCCTTACTGGACGATAGTTTGGAAAACAGTATTTCTGTTGATAATAACAATCTGAGAAGATCGGCACTGGATACTACTGATGAAGATGGTGACCTGATCAATGAATCAAGTTTTGATCTGACCGGCGATGACCTGGATATACCTGGCTCCGAACTGGATGATATGGCTGAAGAAACCGGCGCTGAAGATGAAGAAAATAACGGGTACAGCAGCGCTGATACTGAATAGTGTAATATTAAACCGATGACTTCCATAAAAAACATCATCATCCCCGGCTCAAATAAACTTCCCATTACACTCGATATTTTTTTTAAAAAAGGCCCGGTACAACAACCTGTTGTGATCTATGCTCATGGGTTTAATGGTTTTAAAGACTGGGGTAATTTTGACCTGATCGCAGAAAAATTTGCCGGGGCTGGTTATACAATGGTGAAATTTAATTTTTCGCACAATGGTACCACACCCGAAAATCCGGATGAGTTTACCAACCTGGAAGCATTTGGTAATAATAATTATACCAAACAACTGGACGATCTCCAACTGGTGATGGATTGGGTTTGTGATCCGCTGAATAACTATCAGTCCATTATTAACAACAATCAAATCTATTTGATAGGGCACAGCATGGGAGGAGGTATTGCCATACTGCAGGCGCGGGCAGACAAACGGATAAAAAAACTGGTCACCTGGGCCGCCATCGGCGAATGTAAAACACCCTGGGGAAGCTGGCCCCCGGAAAAAATGCAGGCATGGAAGGAAACCGGTGTTGCATTTTACAACAACAGCCGCACCAATCAGCAAATGCCCATGTATTACCAATTGTTTGAAGATTATATGCAAAACCGGGAGAGACTGGATATTAAAAAAGCGATCGGGCACCTGGATATTCCCATTTTAATTTGTCACGGTACAGGTGATACTGCGGTGCCGGTATCAACAGCCTATGATCTGAAAAGCTGGCAACCTGCAGCTCAATTATTTATAACAGACAGTGATCATGTATTTGGTCGTAAACATCCCTGGACTGATAATGACCTGCCAACTGCAATGGCGGCAATAGTGAATACAAGCCTGCAATTTTTTAAACAGTAATTAATCTTTAATAAAACTTTTAACCCCATGACAAATAACCTGACCAACAAAGTAGCTTATATAACCGGTGGCAGTAAAGGTATAGGCTTTGGAATTGCAAAAACCTTGCTGGCCAACGGCATGAAAGTGGCCATCAGCAGCCGTAAAATAGAAGCGGCAAAACAGGCGGCGGCATTATTGAGTAATGATGAAAACAGGATCCTGGCAATACAATCGGATGTATGTTCCCTGGCTTCGGAGACCAATGCCGTTAAAAAAATAATGGATCATTTTGGGCAACTGGATGTGTTGGTTGCCAATGCAGGCGTAGGCCATTTTGCAGCAATTGACATTTTAACGGAAGAAGAATGGAAAGCCACTATTGATACCAACCTTACCGGAGTATTCCATAGCGTTAAGGCCTGTATCGATCCGTTAAAATTATCTCAAGGATATATTATTACCATTGCCAGTTTAGCCGGTACAAACTTTTTTGAAAACGGCGCCGCCTATAATGCCAGTAAGTTTGGATTGGTAGGTTTTACACAAGCCATTATGCTGGACCTGAGAAAATATGGCATTAAAGTGAGTACAATTATGCCGGGTTCGGTAGCTACTTATTTTAATAACCATGTACCCACTGATGCTGATGCCTGGAAGATACAACCCGAAGATATTGGCCAGCTGGTGGCTGACCTGTTGCACATGAACCCCCGTACATTACCAAGCAAGATAGAAGTAAGGCCATCAATGCCGGGTAAATAATAAGGTATTTGATCTTGTTTTATTTTTCAATTTTATCCCAATAGTTGAGAAAGGCAGAATTTTTTATTTGTCCCAGCTGATAACACTTCCAGCCATCCTTTTTTTCAATGCGATACAAATAAATATTTTTTCAAAATATCCAACCGTGTTATTATTGGGTATTTAGTTTAACTTTATACCCATGCCATTTTATAAACTCATCATCAGTTACCTGCTTACCACTGTTGTTTTTTTTGCAGTGGATATGACCTGGCTTGGTTTTATTGCCAAAGGCCTGTACAAAAAATACCTGGGTAGTTTTTTAAGCGATAAAGTAAACTGGACGGCAGCTATTATTTTTTACCTGCTTTTTATTACCGGCATATTTTATTTTGCTATTTTGCCGGCAGTTGAAAAAAACTCAGTGGTTAAAGCTATTATCGCAGGTGCCCTGTTCGGATTTTTTACTTATGCCACTTATGATCTTACCAATTTAGCTACTTTAAAAGATTGGCCGCTGCCCATTGTTTTTATAGATATCATCTGGGGCTCTGTTCTTACAGGCATTGTAAGCACTGCTGGTTATTATATTGTAAAATGGATTGCTTAAATGTTAACCATTTTCATACACTGCTTCATCATCATTTTTATTTATGCTACGGTTTGGTTTGCAGCAGCCGTTTATAAAAAAAGAAATGATATAGCCGATATTGCCTGGGGCATTGGTTATATTGTAATTTGCAGCTATCTTTTATATACTTATCCTGCTTCACCGGTTTCCATACTTTTATATTTACTTGTTACACTCTGGGGATTACGGCTTAGCCTGCACATTTATAACCGCAATAAAAATAAAGCTGAAGATTTTCGTTACAAAGCCTGGCGCGAAGAATGGGGTAAAACGTTTTACTGGCGCAGTTACGGGCAGGTGTTTTTGCTGCAGGGCGTTTTTTTAATTGTCATTCTATCACCTGTTATACATGCGGCAGTGGCTACACCTGTACAATGGAATGTATTTACCTGTATTGGTTTAGGCTGCTGGCTGGCTGGTTTTTATTTTCAGACTGTGGCCGACTGGCAACTTGCTGTTTTTATTAAGCAACGTAAAACACCTGGTACCATCATACAAACAGGGCTGTGGAAATATTCCCGTCATCCCAATTACTTTGGGGAGATACTGATGTGGTGGGGTATTTTTATTATTACGATTCCATTGAATAAAAGCTTTTTCTTTATTATCGGTCCGCTTACTATTACGTTACTGATTGTTTTTGTATCGGGTATTCCTATGCTGGAAAAAAAATATAAAGGTAACCCGGCCTTTGAAGCGTATAAAAAAAGAACAAGTGTATTGTTGCCGATGCCACCAGGAAAATTTTAATCTTTTTTTTGTATCGATAAAATCCTTTGGCTTAGCCCAGGAAAAAATAAAAGGACGGGCATAAAACGAATGTCTTTAATCGTTTTTTATTAACAACAATAATTGTGTAAGAAAAAATTCAGTTCGTATTTTTACAATTCATCAATTAAAATATAAAACATGCAGGCAAAATTTTTTTTATACTTATCTGGCATCCTGATTTCAGGTTATGCATCCGGATGTAGTAATAATAATGCTTCAGTAAATGAGGTTACCAGCCTGGATACCACTAAAATTAAATCGGTGGAAACTAAAAAGGCGAATACTGATTATAAGCCTGCATTTAAAGGACAAACAAGAATTGAAGCAGTAAAAACAGTTACAGCATATAAAGCTGAAAAAATTGCCGAAAAATTAGGAAGGCCCTGGGCAGTTATCCCGCTCCCCGATGGAAGATTACTGATCACAGAGAAAAACGGGTACATGCAAATTTATACTACCGGTGGAGTATTTGAAAAAAAGATCACCGGTTTTCCTGAAGTTGATCCGGGTGGACAGGGAGGCATGCTGGACGTAGCATTGGATCCCGCTTTTACAAGGAATAAAACAATCTATTGGTCATACTCCGAAAAATATGAATCAGGAAACCTGATGGCAGTGGCCAAAGGCCAGTTGAATGAAGCAGCATCAAAAATTGAGAATCCTGTTGTCATCTTTCGGGCTACCCCGGCTTTAAAAAGTGGTTTTCATTTTGGTTCCAGGCTGATTTTTGATAAGGATGAAAATCTTTTTGTTGGCACAGGGGAACGATCAATTCAGAAGGGCCGGGTTCAGGCACAATTATTAAATTCAGGATTGGGTAAAATCTTTAAAATTACTAAAGATGGAAAACCGGCTCCGGGGAATCCATTCCTGAATCAGAAAAATGCAATGCCGGAGATTTATTCCTATGGCAATCGCAATGTACAAAGCCTGGATATTCATCCGGTAACTGGTGAATTATGGGAGGCTGAATTTGGACCCAGGGGTGGTGATGAACTCAATATCATTAAACCCGGAAAAAATTATGGCTGGCCGGTTATTACCTATGGCCTGGAATATAGTGGTGGAAAAATTGGTGATGCCATACAACAGCAAGCCGGCATGGAACAACCTGTATATTACTGGGATCCGGTTATTTCCCCCAGCGGCATGGCTTTTTATAAAGGCAATACTATACCTGAATGGAAAAATAACCTCTTCATTTGCGGACTCAGCAGTGCCCTTATAACAAGGCTTGTTATTGTTAACAACAAAGTGGTTGGCGAAGAAAGATTACTGGAAGATAAGAATGAACGATTCCGTGATGTGGCTTATTATAATGGAATGCTGTTCGCAGTAACCGATAGTGGCAATATGTACCAGATCAGTAAAAAATAAGGGATTGGTTTCTACTGCTGTAATGAATTTACCATAACTTTTTTAAAACGTCATATACGTTAAAACAACCCTAACACCTGAATGTTGTTTTACCTGCCGGGCAAAGCCTGCTGTTTATTACAAAGAAATGTGAAAATATAAATAACAAACCATTAATACTGCAGTACTGCATATTTAAAATGCTGCGCCATAAGCATTCAAATTCTGAAACGGTAACCTGTCTTTTATTCCTGTAAATTCTTTTTTTTACTTACAAAAACTATCAAAAGTTTAACAGTAAGTAAGATAAAAATCAGGAGAGATCCTTCCGGATAATTATAGATTTACAGCTGTAAAAACAAGATACTTGTGAAATTTAAATTCGTAATACTTACATTTTTTTTATTAACTGAAACATGTTACTGCTTAGCACAAATCAAAGCAGATGATGTAACAGGTATCTGGTTAACTCCGGGCGATAATTCTGCTAAGATTGAAATTTACAGATCGGGTGAAAAATATTACGGAAAAATAGTCTGGATGCAATACCCCAATATTTACGGAAAACCAAAACTGGATTCAAAAAACCCTGATGAGAACAAACAAGGTAAACCCCGTCTTGGTCTTGTAATAATGCGTGGTTTTAAATTTAACGGTGATGACGAATGGAAGGGCGGGGATATTTATGACCCTGAAACCGGTAAAACCTACAGAGCCTATATGTACCTGAAAGGCAGAAATACTTTAAAATTGAGGGGATATATCGGTTTTTCATTTTTGGGCAGAACCGAAACCTGGACAAGATCGGATTAAAAAATATTTTATTTACTTTACAGCCAGCCATTGTTTTTATTTCGGGCCTTAAATATTTATTTTTAACAGGCTGGGTTGCGGGTTTAATCAATACATTATTACTTTTTTAAGATTTATTAACGACACTGAAAACAACGCGATCTTACATCAATTGGGATCAACTAAAACTAAAACTAAAACAGGACGCGTGGATTATTTTTGTAAGCTGCATCATTATCAATAACATGGGAAATAAACCAATTTTAAAAAGTATCAGCATTTACCCGGTTAAATCATTGGATGGGGTTTCTTTACAAAGTGCTCAAATAGGCAATGGTGGCTGTTTGGTGCACGACAGGGAATATGCCATTTTCGACAGTAATGGAAAATACGTAAAAGGGAAATCAAATGCTTTAGTGCATTTATTAAGATCGGAAATTGATTTTGAGAATAATATCATTTCATTCAGGCATGAATCAGCAATTACCTGGAACCGGTTTCATTTGCAGGAAGATAAAACTGCAATTGATGAATTTCTTTCAGCATTTTTTAAAATACCGGTATTGTTGCAAAAAAATACCGAAGGTAAATTTTTGGATATTCCGGTAATGAGCGGCATGACCGTTTTATCAACGGCCAGCCTTGAAACAGTTGGCAGCTGGTTTAATAATATGGAGCTTGAAGAAACAAGAAAACGTTTCAGGGCAACACTTGAAATTGATCATGTGCCTGCATTTTGGGAAGACAGGTTATTTTATAAAAAAGAAACGATTGTTGAATTTAAGATTGGTGAAGTTATTTTGTATGGAATGAGCCCCCGTGCAAGATGTGTGGTACCAACCAGGCATCCACAAACCGGGGAAGTAATTCACGCATTTCAAAAAACATTTGCGATGCAAAGAGCGGTTGATCTTCCGGCATGGTCAACATTAGATGATTATGGCCATGCTTATTATTTATCTGTGGACTGTTATATACCAGCTTCAGAATTCGGAAAATGTATTCAGACTGGTGATGAATTAAAGATCATCGGGAAGAAAACATTTCCTACATTCACCCAGCAATAAAATGGATATACTCTTAGATATATTAAATGAAATGGTTAAAGCCCATCCTGCCTCAAATTTTGTAAACAGCCTGCATCAGCAATACTGTAACCGTGGCGGATTGAGCAAAAAACAACTGGAAGGGCTACATAGTAAAGCTGGTAAAACAGAAAGTATATCTCCCGGCAGGCTGGCAACATTAGAAGCCATCATCAAAAAAAAGCCAACAAGGGAAAGGGGTGCGGCAACTTTACCGGTACCATTGCCGGCAAAAGATGATGCAGTAGGAAAAATGATAACAGCCATACTGGATAAATATCCTCAACACAAACGGTTGTTGTTTTTAAAATCGAAGTTTGATAACAATGAGAATATGGCTGCCCTGGAAATTGCGGAGATAGAAAAGTTTAAAAAACTCCTGCTGAAATAATTTTTTACTTCATTACAAATACCTGTGCCGCTGCATTATTCTTTAAAAAGATCAGCGTGGTTTTATTTTTATCTTTCAGGTAAACCATTTTACGGGATTCGCCTTTTACAGTTAACCCGTTCTCTGCAGGAGATACTGATGTAAACACCCCTTTACCGTTTCCTTTTAACAGCAAAGCAGATGTGGCATCATAAACACCTACCATAACAGCCGGGTCGTTTGAGTTGCCACAAACCAATATATCTTTTAGTCCATCGTTGTCAATATCATCTACTAACAAATCGTTTATGGTTGAGAACTGTGCTTTTTCAGGGAAAGGGATAAAACGAAATGTATTATTGCCTTCGTTCATCAAAACACCCGATTCAAAAAAATTGGTTTTATATATATCCATGTCTTTTTTCTCCGGTCCGGTTAAAATATCATCCATGGTTTTACCGGCGTAATCTTTGTACCGTACAAATTTTTTACGCATGGCTGGCACCTGGTCAATCAACTGGTCGCGGCTGTACAAGGGGTAGCATTTACCTTTGTTATAGTAACCCAATATGGCATCGTAACTTCCGTTGTTATCAAAATCTTTGGCATAAACAGTACAGGGTTCATTTATATTTCCTTTGATGGAGGAATTTAAACCACGGTTGCCCAACACAAAATCCATACGGCCATCATTGTCCAGGTCTTCAGCTTTCATGTTATACCACCAGCCACTCAATGCATCCATATTGATGATTGAATCTTTTTTAGATGGCAGGATGATATGAACCGAATTTTGTTTTTTAACAAACTGCCCGTTTGCAAAACTGTAAATTTCTAATGGCATCCATTCCCCGCTGATTGATAATTCATTTATGCTATCTCCATCCACATCGGCCCAGGCAGCCTGGTTAATAATGCCGGGGTTAAGCAATGCTTTGGCATATTGACCGGTAACATCTGTAAAAATGCCTTTATTGTTTTGTAAAAGTATACTTCTGTCGGGCTTCGGAAATTTACCTGGGATAACATGCCCGCCAACAAACAGATCTAAATCCCCATCTTTATCAAAATCAAGGGTAGTAACACAGGAACCGTTATATCCTTCTGAAGGCAGCGCATTGGGGGCAATAGTAAAATTTCCTTTTCCATCATTTTTGTATATACGATCCTGGTACAATTTATTCCCTTGCGAAAACTCAGCACCACCGCTTACTACATATAAATCCATATCACCATCTTTATCTGCATCAAAGAAAAGAGAACTCATGTCTTCCTGGTTTTTAGCGGCAGTAAATGCGGCCTGTTTTTTTTCAGTAAATAAACCAACGGCATTTTGCAACATCAGTTTTCCTTCCGATCCGGCTGAGCCTCCAATATAAATGTCTTCGAGTCCGTCGCCATTCACATCAGCTTTTGTAAAATACGGCCCTTTACGGCTGCACATATACGGAATTAAAGGCTCTCTTTTAAAATCTATAAATTCATTTTCGGTTTGAGTATATTTTATTTTTCCTGAAGAACTGATGTCTTTGAACAGGGGATTTGATCTTGTAACCATGGTTGTGTTGATGGTTACCGCATTTGATTCATAAACGGTTAACAACTGGTCGGCCTTAACATTTTCAAGTATAATTTTCTTTTGGTTTGGAAATGTTATTTCAACTTTTGGGATCACGGTTTGATTGCCTGTTCCAAAATGAAGGCCATGTTCCATGCTGGATAAAAAACCACGTTGCGGATGATAGTGCTGAAATTGTATTTGCCCGGTTGAGCCGGTAAGCTTTACGGTAGCCCCGTAAACTTCATTATTAGAATCGGGGCTTTTATAAAAACGAAATTTTAAAAAATGTGATTCAGGATAAAATTCACGGTTATTGTTTTTAAAAACAAAAGCCGGCCCATCAACATTGTTTACCACTAAATCCAGATCGCCATCATTATCCATATCGGCATAGGCCGCACCACTTGAAAAAGAAGGAGGAGCATCACTCCAGGTATCGGTATAATTATCAAATTTTAAACTGCCGTTATTGTGGAAAAAATAATTTTTTGTAGGTACAGAGGGGATGCTTTGTAACCAGGAATTCAGATCAACAGATTTGCCTTTATTCATGCTGTTAATAATGGAATCAAGAATAAATACTTTATAATCCCAATCTGTGATATCCCTTTTTAAACCATTGGTTACATACAGGTCTTTCCAGCCATCATTATCAAAATCAGCAAACAATGGTGCCCAGCTCCACTCGGTTTCGGAGATACCGGCATAATTTGCAATTTCGCTGAAGGTTCCATCACCATTATTAAGCTGCATGCTGTTTCTCGGGTACTGATAAAATAAACCATACTTCAGCAGCAGTTGAAACTTATCGTAGTTTTGATTTACCGCAAACAATTGTTTTTGCCTCACCGGGTCATCATTAGCCATATCTACAACATAAATATCTTCATGTCCGTCATTATTAATATCGCTGATATCGGATCCCATTGATGAAAAACTTACATGCTTAATGTAGTACGAAAGTTTATTGGTAAAGGTCCCGTTCCGGTTATTGATATACAGAAAATCAGGTTTATTAAAATCATTGGCAGTATAAATATCCGGCCAGCCATCAGCATTTATATCGGCAATGGATGCGCTTAATCCAAAAGCATGATTAATGAGGCCCGCTTTTTTTGTCACGTCAATAAATTTTCCGCCCCTGTTCTCAAAAAGCCTGTCACTTACAAATACGGTAGCTGTATCTTCTACATATACCATTTTACCATTTACAATCGTTGCGGGTATGGTCATGGACTTACTGAAATCAGTAGGATGATCTACAAAATAAACATCCTTGTCGCCGTCATTATCATAATCAAAAAAATACGCCTGCATGGTAAAGCTCGATTCTTCTAAACCATATTCAGCGGCTTTGTTGGTAAACGAGCCGTTTTTATTATTGATGTAGAGAATTTTTTTTCTCAGGCCGGGATCTTTATAACCGGATTTACAGATAAAAATATCAAGGAAACCATCATTATTAATATCAACCATACTGACGCCTGTTTTAATACCATCTCCACCATTTACCCCAGCCGATACTGTAATATCTTTAAATATAAAATCCCCAAGGTTAAGGTAAAGTTTATTACTGCCTAATGTTGATGAAAAGTAAATATCGGGCAAGCCATCGTTATTGATATCACCAATACTTACACCCCCGCCAACATACAGATTCTCGTACAGGTACATGAACATTGTTGATGTTTCAATAATGTCATTTCTAAAAGCAATGCCTGTAGTGCTTTCAGGCATAAGCGTAAAAAGTTTACCGGCATTTGTCTGTTGTGCAGCAACAGGAGCAGTAAAAAAATGTAACAGAAAAAAAATGATAAAGAGGTTATTTGTTTTTCTCATTGTAAAATTTACTTGGTGGAAGCCTGGGATAAAAATACAGGGTCAAGACATTTTTTCCGACATTTTTTCCCTGGTCAATACTGATACGTGCCGTTTCGGTGTAATGAATTCCACCATAAACCCTGCTCATCGTAGATTCATATGCGGCCTCATAAAAGGAATCAAAATGCCTGGTATCATTACCGAAGGGTATTTCTGTTTCATCTGTAAATTCAAAATCTTCTCCAAACAGCGCGGTCAAAACTGTAGCAGCAGCATTAGAGATAACAGAGTGCCCGCTTGTAAATTCCGGAAAAGGCGGTGTTTGAATATAAGGCTCCCAATTTTTGTCAATAAACTGGTTGATCACGGTTATGGGGCGAATAAGATTGGTTTTGTACTTTTCGTCCCAGCAACTTATAAATGCATCAAACAATGCAATCGAAGTAAGTGTATAGGTAAGCGATGACCGGCTGACCGGTTCCTTTTTTTTAATACAGGCTTGCTGTGTTATCATAAGCCAATGCCCACCAGGAGAAATCTTATGAATAAAATAATTCAGGTGCCCCATGTTCACAGATACGTTTGGATTATCATCCCAGTATTTTGCGGTGGCTTTGCGGATGGTATCAAGATTTTTACCAATTTCATAAGTCTCCATCATTGTCTTATAAAAGGTTGATTTTTTATTTATACTGTACGGTAGTTTTTCTTTTGGCGAAAACTGAGAAGCTGTTTTCAGGGTGTAGGGCCTGATCGTTTTCCAGTGCGGTTCAATGGCCTGCGCATAATCCGCCGGTGTTGGTTGCCAGGTGCCTGGTTTATTTGATACCGTAAATCTTGGTAAGCCACGTGATTGGTTGTAATTATCTTTTTGAACCCATGCTAAAATACTGTCAGCTACTGTTCGCCCATATCGCATAGAGTTTTTGGCAATTAGGGTATCACTGGTTTTTAAAATGGAATCTATAAATACTTTTCGCCAATCTTCAATTTTATATTCAGAACCTACCAGTTTTTGTGCAACATAAGAATAGGATATGCAGGCTGCAATAAAGTTGTCAACTTTTATATTTTTTGGGGCTGCAGGTAAACTTTTAAGCCCATTTAATTTACCGGCTAAAGTTGATAAAGAAGGATCATCCTGCCGGATACATTCATAAAATGCAATATTGGGATATGCGTAAATACGGCTGGCAACAGGAGGTGTAAAAAAATCAACCATTACCGTGTTGATCAAAAGCGAATTAAGCTGGTGAAGGGTTGCTGCTTTGTCCTGAGCTTTTAATTGAAGAAGATTGAAACTGATCAAAAGGAATAGTAAAAAGGAAAATCTTTTTAAAGGTATTTGTTTAGTCATTTTAATCTTATTTGATAAAAAATCTTATCAAATTTAAAATAAATAGCGTTCTTATTCAATTAATAAACAAAAACAGGCCTTTACCTAAACCCGGCATATAGTCAGGAAACGGATTAAGCTGTCAATAGTGATTCTTCCTTTTTTAATTGCCTGTCGAAAATAAATGTACCGCAGGGGATAAAGGCAGCGGCAAAAGCCTTCATAAACCATAAAAAATTCTTATTTAAACTGCCCATTACTTCAAAAGCAAAATACAGGAAGGCAACAAAGAGTGCTCCATGTACCCACCCGGTAAATTTTACAGCTTCGGGAATTTGCATAAAATATTTCAGTGGCATGGCAATTAATAATAAAACCAAAAACGAAATACCTTCTGCAATACCAACCATCCGGAAACGGTGCATTAATTTTTTTTTTTTTTTTGTTGTCATTTTGTATTTATCCTTCTTTAGGGGGGCGGGGGGTTAATAATTTACAACCTGCTCAACAATGGTT
>JANOGE010000020.1:0-10403 GCA_031414035.1 Chitinophagaceae bacterium
AAAAAAACCGGCACTGTTACAGTAGATGAAACAATGGGCAAAGGAATTCCAGGCAGTGAAAAAATGGGAAGCGTATTTGCGGCACTTGTTGATACGGTAACCGCCCTTAACAGTTATAAACAGTTTGTTTCGAGCCCCGACGGGAACATAACAGGACAGATCACCCGGTACGAAATGGATTTTGACGACCCCCGTAAAAATTATTCAACGGCCATATTCTTTGATGCACGCAATGGCAAACGGCTTTATACTTTAAGCAACCTTATTTATAAAGGAATCTATGACAATGAATCCCTGCTCTTCTTCAGCCCGGATGGAAAAAAAATGATCATGCCCGAACTGGATTCCACCGTTTCTGTCAGGAAGGCAGAGAATGGGAGCGTCATTATGAAATTGAGGGATTTTAACGACCGGGTAAACATTGCCCGTTTCAGCGGGGATGGAAGAAAAATAATAACTGCTTCGGGGAACCAGGTTAAAATCTGGGAATCCACTACGGGAAGATTCATCATGGAATTAAAAGGACATGCCGGGAAGGTGAATGATGCCCTGTTCAGCCCCGACGGGAAAAAGATACTGACCGCATCTGCTGACCTTACTGCTAAAATATGGGATGCTGTTTCCGGAAAGAACACAGTTAACTTATCGGGTCGTACCAATAAGGTTCTGAATTCAGTTTATAGTACTGATGGAAAGCAGGTTTATGTTTTCACTTCCAGCGGTACCCTGTTATTAAATATGGAGAATGGTAATTTTCATATTGACAATACGATAATACCTGTTACCAGGAAAAGGATTAAAAATCCACTTTATGCAGATACGCTTGACGAAAGAGCAAAATTCGTAAGAGATAAAACCAGTCCTAACAGAATGGTTCGTGTTGGCTGGGTCGCCAATGTTGTGAATTACTCGACTGTACCGGAAGAAACCAGGAACGAGATCATTAATACAGTAATGAACATTTTCGGAATACCAGTAGATACATCTAAGCATTATCCAGGAAAACCGGATTCCGAAGATGTAGAGGGAGGATTTGGCCTGGATGATTTTATAACTGATATACACTTCAGTCCCGACAGTAGAAAATTACTGATCAGCTGCGAAGACAATACGGTCCGTTTGTATGACATGATTAAACATGAATTTGTATTTTCTTTTTTTGCCGTGGACAGTGCTGATTACATGTTACAAACCCCTTCCGGTTATTATCAAAGTTCTACCGGGGCGGCCCGACTGCTGCACTATGTTACCAAAGACCTGAAGGTGATCAGCTTTGAACAACTGGATGTAAAATATAACCGCCCCGACCTGGTACTGCAGGCCATCGGTAACCCGGATACCACATTAATTAATACTTACCGGAATGCCTATTACAAACGTATTAAAAAACTCGGCATAGATACCAGCTCCTTCCGTGATGGGTACAGTGTGCCCGAAGCCGATTTTGTAAACAGGGATAATATTTTAACGGAACAAAAAAATGAAAATATGATGCTGCATATTAAAGGAACGGACAGTACATATAAACTCGACCGCTATAATGTTTGGATTAATGAAGTGCCGGTATTTGGCCAGCGGGGCAGCAGTATCCGGAAAAACAATTCAAACAATTTTGACAAAATCATTACCATTAAATTATCGCAGGGCGAGAACCGAATTGAAACCTCCATCACCAATGTGAATGGTACAGAGAGTTACCGTATGCCTTTAATAGTTAACTATACCCCGGCCGTTAAACAAAAGGAAACCGTTTATTTTATTGGTATTGGTATTGATAAGTTTGCAGATGCTCAATACAATCTGCAATACAGTACAAAGGACATACATGACCTGGCATTTAAACTGAAAGAGAAGTTTGGAAATAATATTATTATTGATACCCTGTTTAATGAAAATGTTACAGTAAATAATGTAAAAGCGCTCAAGCATAAACTGCGGCAAACAAACATTAATGATAAGGTCTTCATCTCATATTCGGGCCATGGAATGTTAAGTAAAACGTTTGATTATTATCTCTCCACTTATTCAGTAAAATTTGATGACCCGCAGGAAAACGGGTTGCCTTATGATGAACTGGAAAATTTACTCGACAGCATTCCTGCCCGCAAAAAACTGCTTTTAATAGACGCCTGCCACAGTGGAGAAGTGGATAAAGATGAATACCGGCAGGTGGAAATAAATAAGAAGTCACTTGATTCCAATCATGTAGTATCAAGGGGAACAAAAATGAAAAGCACAGAGGTCACTTCAAATAAAATAGGATTAAAAAACAGTTTTGAACTGATGCAGAATCTTTTTGTGAATGTAGGCAAGAGTACGGGAGCAACAATAATTTCAGCATCTGCGGGAACCGAGTTTGCACTGGAAAAAGGTGACCTGAAAAACGGCGTGTTCACGTATTGTGTGATAGAAGCCATGGATAAATACCCCACCATGAAGATCAGCGAATTAAAAAAGACAGTCGGGGCAAGGGTAGTTGAGCTTACCAGAGGAATGCAGAAACCTACATCAAGAAATGAGGCGATTGCTGTGGATTGGAATGTTTGGTAGCCTGATTTTACTAAGCCTTTAAAGTATAATCCAAATGGCTTGTGCCAGAAAATTGAACATTTTCCGGAGAATTCTTATTTTCACTCCATGAGGCCTGTATTCTCCAATCCAAATATTATAATATCAACGACGGCAGATATTTCTGCCATTAAGGATCTATTGAACAGTGCATACCGGGGAGAAAGTTCTAAGCAGGGTTGGACAACAGAAGCTGATCTTATAGAAGGGGATGTACGCACCGATGAAAATATGTTGCAGCAAGTGATGCAGCAGCCCGGTAGTGTCTTTTTAAAATATACCAGCAAAGAGCAGCAAATTACCGGTTGTGTAAACCTGCAGCAATATGGCCATAAAATTTACCTTGGCATGTT
This sequence comes from Chitinophagaceae bacterium, assembly GCA_031414035.1. Lineage (GTDB taxonomy): Bacteria > Bacteroidota > Bacteroidia > Chitinophagales > Chitinophagaceae > Ferruginibacter. Next base: position 2,922 of record JANOGE010000020.1, read on the forward strand.
CAGTGTTTCCCCGCATTTACAGGGTGGGGGTATAGGCAAACAATTATTAATTGCTTCAGAAGAATATGCAAAGCATTTACTTTGCAGTGCTGTTTACATGACCGTAATATCGGTTCGTACAGAACTGATCAACTGGTACAAGCGACATGGCTACATAGATACAGGAGAGCGGAAACCTTTTACAGAAGATAGCGTAACGGGTAAACATTTACGGGCATTGGAATTTCTTGTACTGGAAAAATTGGTAAGTAATATCCCTTCTTTATAATAAATAATCAAAATGGTTTACCTGATAATTGAAAGATTTCATCCGGGCAAAGTGAAAGAAATCTATAACCGGTTTGAAGAAAAAGGAAGGATGCTGCCCGGGGGTGTTCACTTTATCAACAGCTGGATCGATGAAAACGTAAGTATTTGCTACCAGGTAATGGAAAGCCCTTCAGAAGAAAAGCTGCAGAAATGGATAAGCCGTTGGGAAGACCTCGCCGATTTTGAAGTAATACCCGTCATATCTTCTGAAGAAGCAAAACAAATAGTATTTGCCGGCCGGTAAATGGCCGGGCATAATAAGTATTACTAAGTAGAATTACTAAAAACAATAATTATACATGGAAGCCTGTTTCATTGGCTTAATTTTTGCCATGGTGTAGTTAAATCCAATACTATGAGAAAAAATAAAGACTCCCTCATTTTTTCCCTGGTCATTGTTATCATTATCCTCATCATTGCCTCCTGCAGCAAGAATGGTGTAGATGTTAATCCTGTATCAGGTACAGGAGGCGGAAATGGTGGAGGCACACCCTGTGCAGCTACAAAAACAGCAGCAGAAAATATACAGGTCTTTCCGCCAGATAATCCCTGGAATAAAGATATATCGGCATCGCCCATTGATCCATACAACACACAGATCATTTCTGGTATTTCTGCTCCGGTGATCAAAGCTGATTTCGGTAGCGGATTATGGCAGGGCGCACCAATCGGTATTCCTTATATAGTTATTTGCGGTAAGGAACCAAAAGTGGCCATTAATTTTACTGACTATGGAGATGAAAGTGACCCCGGCCCTTACCCGATGCCATTAACAGCACCTATAGAAGGAAATGGTAATGGTGATGCACATGTTATTGCGGTGGATGTAGAAAATAAAATGCTGTACGAACTTTTTTATGCAAGGGTGAATGGTAATCATTGGGATGCTTCTTCGGGAGCTGTTTTTAATTTTTCTTCCAATCAAATGCGGCCCGAAGGATGGACATCGGCTGATGCAGCTGGCTTACCCATTTTTCCCGGACTGTTGCGTTACGACGAAATAGTAAAAGGTGAAATAGATCATCCGATCCGTTTTACGTTGACCAGTAGCAATGTTAAGCCGGCATATATTTACCCTGCCCGTCATAAAGTAAACAGTTCCGGCGGACAATATGCATTACCCTTTGGTGCAAGAATAAGGCTGAAAGCAAATGTTGATATCAGCAGTTATACTGCCACCAACCAGGTCATCCTGCGTGCCATGAAAAAATATGGATTGATACTGGCCGATATTGGAAGCAACCTCTACATAAGTGGTGCACCCGACGAGCGGTGGAACAATGATGACCTCCGCAGACTTGGACAAATACGTGGAAGCGATTTTGAAGTTGTTAAATTCAATAATTGATTTTACCGGTTTGTAGTTTGAAAAAAAAACAGGTATTTTTAGCTGTTAAAACTCTTTCCATGAAAAAGCAATTCATTCTTTTATTATTGAGTATCTGCTTTGTCGCAGTTTCAAATGCTCAGTCTGTTAAAAAGCAAACAAAAGATACAGGCAACGCATACCGGGCAAATGACCGGCTCAGGCCTGCCGGCCCGAAAAGTGGTTGGAAGAAGGAAACTAAAACGGAGGGATCCGCAAAAAAGATCAGTAAGCCAACTGACTCGGTTCGCCGCAGCAAATCCGGGAACAGGTAAAAGTTCCTTTTAATTATGGATGATCCTTAACTGGCAAAAAAGCCCATCGGAGAGATAGGTAAGAAAGAAAACAGGTGGCGATTGCTGAATATTTTTCCTTATTCATTTTCATACAAACGGAGCCTGTTCTTTAAAAGTACGATCTGCTGATGCATATCATTCATTCTTTGCAATAAATGGGTAATGGTTTCTATACCTTCCAGGTTTATATCCATTTCATAATACATCCGCACCAGTTTTTCCAAATGCGGCAGCTGGCTTTCAGGCACACATAATTTTTCTTCAGCACCGGTAAATTCCACCAGGCCCGATTCTCTTAAAGAACGTATGAAGGAAAACTCAATGTGATGGTGCAAACAAAAATCATCTACCGGTATCATATCTTCGGTTGTCATAAATAAATTATTTAAGTTTTGACAATTCAGTGAAAAGCGCTTTCTGTTGCTCCGTTAGTTTAGTGGGTAATTGTATTTCGTAAGTAACATACAGATCACCCGTTTCTCCTTCTTTTTTATATACCGGGAATCCTTTTCCCTTCAACCTGATCTTTGTTCCCATCTGTGTTTCAGGGTTCACTTTCAATTTTACTTTTCCTTTAAGCGTATCAATAGTAGTTTCTCCTCCCAGCAACGCTGTATACAGATCAATGACAGCCGTTGTGTACAGGTCGTTCCCCGAACGTTTAAAACGGGGATGGTTGGTAATTGAAAAACTAATGTAGAGATCTCCCGCCGGGCCTCCGTTTATACCGGGTGCACCATAACCCTTTAATTTAATCACCTGCCCGTTCTCAATACCTGCCGGAATGGTAATGCGGATATTTTTACCATTCACCGCAAGCGTTTGCTGATGTGTTTCCATGGCATCCGTTAAATTAATCGTTAGTGTAGTTTGGTAATCCTGCCCCCTGAATTTTGTTTGCCTGCTGCGGCCCTGTCCCCCGAACATCGATTCAAAAAAATCTGAAAAGTCACCCTCTGTATTGCGGGAGGACCGGTGTCCGCCGGTAAATGTTGATTGCCCCTGTGAGGGTTGTTGTTTTTCAAACTGTTCAGCATGTTGCCAGTCCTTGCCGTACCGGTCGTATTTTTTTCTTTTTTCAGGATCACTTAATACTTCGTTGGCTTCATTGATCTGCTGAAATTTTTGATGGGCTTCCTTATCGTTTGGATTAATATCCGGGTGCAGCTTCCTGGCTAATTTCCGGTATGCTTTTTTTATATCTTCATCCGTTGCTTTTTTATCAACCCCTAATATATTATAGTAATCTATAAATTCCATGTAGTGTTTTTTTATGGGTAAAGGTACAGCACACAATTATGGAAAAGTATTGTAACAGGCCGTTAATCCACTAATCTCCATTATCATTGATCATGTACAAACAAAAAGCGGGTATTAAAAATTAAATGGCAGCCAATTCTTTAAGTGCCTTTACAAATTGATCCAGCTCTTCAGGTGCAGTATAAATATTAGGAGTGATGCGGCAGCCATGCACATTGGCATAATCAATAGCTACGGTATAAATCTTATACTTTTTCATCAATACATCTGCCAGTTCAGCCGGTTTCATTCCTTTAACGCCAATATTGGCAATACCACATGATCTTTCTGCCGCTGCAGGAGTGTTCAAAATTATATTCGGCAGGTTCCTTAGTTTTTCGGTCCAGTAATTTTGCAGGTACCTAAGTCTTGCTTCTTTCCTTTCGGGTCCTATTTTCAAATAATAATCAATGGCATTTGCAATGGCCAGGTCGGTATGAACAGGGTGGGTGCCGGTATGATTCAACCGGTATATATCGTCTTCTTTTCTATCCGAACCGGAACTGAATAAGGGCCAAATATCCGGTATGTTTTCTTTCTTCACATATAAAAAACCTGCTCCCAAAGGTACACTCAGCCATTTATGTAAACTGGTTCCATAATAATCGCAATGCAGATCGGGTATGTTGTATTTAAAATGTGCAAAAGCATGAGCCCCATCCACCAATACTTTTACGCCTTTGCGGTGCGCCATATCGCATATCTTTTTTACCGGTAATATCTGTCCGGTAATATTAATGATGTGACATACCATCAGCAATTTTGTTTTGGCAGTGATGGCATTGGCATACAGGTCCACGATCTCTTCATCAGATGCAGGAAAATTAGGAATAGAAATAATTTTATTGACAACGCCATGCCTTTTGGCAACCAGTTTAAACATGTCCAGCATGGCGCCATAATCCTGTTCGGCCATTACTGCCTCATCACCGGCCTGCCAATGCGTACCACCAATTACCATATCCAATGCCTCGGTTGTATTTCTTGTAATAACCAATTCTTCTTTAGAACAACCTGCCAGTGCCGCCAGTTTTTCTGCCATAACCTTCTTATCATCAAACCGCCTGGTACGCATATAATAAGCACCCTGGTAATTTATTTCACGTACGTGGTTGATAAAATGCTCCAGTGTTTCCTGCGGAAGAAAACAGTAGTACCCGTTTTCCAGGTTGATATAATCAGTTTTGAGCCTGTAACCACCGCGGATGCCTTGCCAGAAACTTTCATCGGCAGCCAATTCTGCTGGTATTACCTGATCATATTTTTTACTCCATTTTTCAAAATTGCTGAAGACGGGAATAGCGCCCAGCAATGAAATGTTTTTGATAAAGGTTCGTTTGTCCATACGTCAAGTTACAAAAAATAAACTTCTGCACAATTGAATTTGTCATTCCTGTATTTCGGGTTTGAATAAATGTTTTGTCCTAATTTTAAAAGAAAAATCAATGCATGGACCAGAATATTATTGATCTCTACGATGATTACACACATATCCCGTTATCAAGGGGTGAATTTATACGCCGCCTGGTTTTACTTACCGGAAGCATAACAGCTGCCATGTTGGTACTTCCTTTAATTGAAGTGAATGCAGGCATTATGAAAGTTACCGGCGATGAGGACCTTTTAACAGAAAGGATAAGCTACCCCGGAGTGCCCGGGAGTATGGAAGCCTATGTGGCAAGGCCAAAAGAAGAAAAAAAATACCCGGCAATAATTATCATTCATGAAAACAGGGGATTGAATGCACATATTGAAGATGTGGCACGTCGTGCAGCTAAAGAAGGTTTTTTGGCCATTGCGCCCAATGCATTATCTGCAATAGGAGTAACACCCGCCAATGAAGATGAGGCCCGTCAGAAATTCCAGGAATTGAAGGCAGAGAATAACCTGCAGAACTTTATCAATGTTTTTGATTACCTCGGCACCCGTAAAGATCATACCGGCAATACAGGTTGCGTTGGATTTTGCTGGGGCGGCGCCATGAGTAATAGCCTTGCGGTAAAAGTTGCAGGACTAAAAGTTGCCGTTGCTTTTTATGGCCGTCAACCGGCTGCTGAAGAAGTGAGTAATATTAAAGCGGCTGTACAATTACATTATGGTGGTTTGGATGAAAGAATTAATGCCGGCATCCCGGTATATGAAGAAGCACTTAAGAAAAATAATATCCGCTACGAGTTATTTATGTATGAAGGGGTCAATCATGCTTTTCATAATGACATGGCACCCACACGATACAATGAAGCAGCTGCAAAACTGGCCTGGCAAAGAACGATAGCATACTTTAATAAATACCTTAAATAAAAAGTACCGGGTTTATTCAAATAAACCCAACTGCACCGGCTTTAAAAATTTTGAAAAGGTATTGTCTTTATTCGTGTCACCTGCTGTAATTCTAAAAACATCTGTCGCCCGGTAACGCGATGCTATAATAATGGCAGTGCCATCTGCATATGGTGTAAATAATTGTTCTACCAGTTGCGGCTCATTATTTTCTTTGGATAAATGAGATAGTAAAAGGTGGGTCATGAACGGCGGACGGTGCCTGGTAAACAGTTCCAGTGCCTGCCGGTTTGATAAATGTCCCTGGTCGCCACGAATCCTGTTCTTTAAATGCAAAGGATACGTTCCATTCTCCAGCATCTCCTCATCATAATTGGCTTCTAAAAAAGCAGCATGGCATTTTTTAAAATAACGGGTCACCTGTTTACAGGGGGCGCCAATATCGGTGAACACACCCACTGTTGTTCCATTATTACTGATGATAAAACTATGTGGGTCTACGGCATCGTGTTGTTTGGTAAAAGGAGTAACCCATAATTCACCAATGGCAACGGGTTCATTTGCGGTAAAGGTTTTGGAAATATGTTTTATTAATATTGGCCCATTTTTAGCAGTACCGGCCGTTATATAAACGGGCAGATCGTATTTATTGGCTAACGTGCTTACCCCTTTAATATGATCACCATGTTCATGGGAAACAAAGATGGCTTTTACTGTTTTCATGGAAAGGCCCACTTGTTTCATCCGCTTCTCCGTTTCCCGGCAGGAGATACCCACATCAATTAAAACAGCATCCCTGTTATTTCCTACATAATAACAATTGCCGTTGCTGCCCGAGTTTAAAGAGGTGATGAATAAAGACATGTTGAATGCAAAGAAAACAAATGTCTTCCTTTTATCAGTTAAAAGTTTTACTTTGTGCTACTCCTTCTTATCTAAAGCCCCGCCGGCAAAACTTTTGAAAGCCGTAATGAATTCACCCATGAAGATCCGCTTTTAAAAAGGCTAAAACAGGCTACATGAAATTTCTTTACCCCGTTGTAATTATTATCTTCATTGTTGCATTAACGGGTAATGCAAAGGCCCAGTCATTGCGGTTTACCGATACCAGTTATGTAAATCTTGGCAATGATGCTTCATTAAAGCTTACCAATTTTACTTTAGAAGCCTGGATAAAGATTGAAGGATATGCTTCTACCACCGAAACCGGTACGGGTGGCCTTACCGGCATAGTACCCATCATTACCAAAGGAAGGGCAGAAGCAGAGAGTGCCGCCCTTGATATAAATTATTTTTTGGGATACCGGCTTTCCGATATGCGGCTGGTGGCTGATTTTGAAGACAATGCCACTTCAGCCAATCACCCGGTTGTAAGTAAAGGTGCAGGCGGCATACTTTCCAACTGTATCTGGACCCATGTTGCCGCATCATATAATACAGCAACTGATGAATGGAAGTTATATATTAACGGGGTTCTCAACACAACCTTAAGTGCCGGTGGAAATTTTACACCACAGTCTGCTAGTAATGTGAGTGCCTGTATCGGTTCTACATTAAATACCGGAGGTTCTCAACGACCCGGATTCTTTAACGGAAGGATTGATGAAACAAGAATTTGGAATGTAGTAAGAACTGATGCTGAAATATTTGCAACTTTTAATTCACAATTAATAAGTGGTATCGGTTTAGCCGGCCGGTGGGGATTAAATGAAGGTTCGGGCACTTCAGCGATCAACTCTGTAGTTGGTGGGGCTACCGGTACAATGGTAAGAAATCCTTTATGGGTAACCGGATTTAACCAGGCAGATCCTACTATTAATTCATCCCTTGATTTTAATGGATCAGAAGATTATATAACCTTTGGTGCAGCACCCGGATTAAATGCCGGTGCTGGGGCATTTACCGTTGAGGCATGGATCAAAATTGAAGGAA
>JANOGE010000021.1:0-6211 GCA_031414035.1 Chitinophagaceae bacterium
CAGGCCATATAAAATGCCTTTCTTTTTTGTTTTAATTAAAAAGTCACCCTGCTCATCATGTGTCTTAAGATCCTGTGGGGTTCTGATATCCCGTTCGCAAAAAGGGGAATGCTCCATCAACTGGCCAAACCTGCTCATGTAGCGTTTCGGGAAACGCATGGGTGAAAATGATTCAACAATGAATAAACGGTTCTTATCGTCATTGAATTCTATCTGGTAAATAGTTCCCCGGGGTAACATAATATAATCACCATAACTGAATGGCAATTCGCCATACTGTGTTTTTACTTTGCCGGTTCCCTCATGTACAAAGATCATTTCATCGGCATCGGCATTTTTATAAAAATAACCGGTCATACTTTTTTGTGGTGCAGCCAGTACAATATGACAATCCCCATTTACCAAAATGGCTTTCCGGCTTTGCAGGTAATCCGCTTCTGGCTTCACTTTAAAACCTTCAAAGCTGCGGTGCTTCAGCATTTTCTCTTCGGCTATTTTTGGTGAAACATCAATGGGCTCATCCGTTTTGGTGATCATCGTTGGCGCATAGCAATGATACAGTAAAGCATAATCATCAGCGAAACCCTCTGTTGAAAAAAGTTGTTCTGCATATAAATTTCCATCCGGTTTACGAAACTGCGTATGCCGTTTGTGTGGAATTTTTCCCAGTGTATAATAATGTGACATAAGTAATGAATAATTTTTTAACTGATAATTGATAATTTTTTCAGGGCCGTATAATTATCCAAGGTCGCATAACTCCAGGGAAGCCAGCAGAAAAATATATTTCCATCTGCGCTTATCAATATAATACGTAAAGTTGCGGTGAAAAAGCATTGGCTTTGTTTGTTATTGTAAATTTACACTTAATAATTATAAAAAACGTGACAAGAATAGGGTTGCTATCTGATACACATCATTACCTGGATGAAGCCATCTTTGAACATTTTAAAAATTGTGATGAGATTTGGCATGCCGGGGATTTTGGGAGCGAAGGAGTAGCCAGGAGGATAAAGGAAAAAAAGAGATTGAAAGGAGTATTTGGAAATATTGACGGGCAGGACATCAGAAAAGAATTTCCGGAGCAACTGGTCTTTATGTGCGAAGGGGTAAAAGTGATGATGAAACATATTGGGGGTTATCCGCCAAAATACAATCCCGGAACAAAAAAGGAAATATTAATGCAGCGGCCACAACTTTTTATAAGCGGCCATTCCCATATTTTGAAGATCATGTATGATGATAAGCTCAATTGCCTGCACATGAACCCCGGTGCTGCCGGTAAACAGGGATGGCATAAAGTAAGGACCATCATCAGGTTTGTAATTGACGGTACCGCTATGAAAGACGCCGAAGTAATTGAACTGGGGCCAAGGTAATATCGTATCCATAGCAATAAAAAGTAAAAAATCGTTTTGCCAATCCATTAAACCCTTTTTTTAACCAGTAAGCCTCAGGTTATACCGGATAAATAAATTGTATCTGTCAGCAATAGATTATACTTTTTGTGTGATAACTTACTTTCATAAAACAATTTATTATGAGTACTAACCGGCGTTTGTGGTTAAAACAAAGCAGCCTTGCTTTGGCAGGTTTAACCCTTGCCCCTGGATCGATTACTGCTTTAAGTGAAACATTTGCCTCTAAACCTCCTGATGATTCTATTCGGCTAACAAGCAATGAAAATCCTTATGGCCCCTCGCCAATGGCACGAAAAGCCATGAATGATGCCATAATAAAATCCAATCGCTATCCCTGGGATGATACCACCATACTAAGGGAGAAGATAGGCAAGCGTTTTAACCTTACGAAAGATCATGTGATCATCGGTGCAGGATCCTCTGAAATATTAGGCCTGGTTGGGCAGTATGTGGCAAGGGATAAAAGCCATTTTGTAGCACCCGACAATACCTTCCGGGTATGGCGCAGGGCTGCTTTGGATTTGGGCGCAACCATGACGAGAACCAATTTGACGCCGGATAAAAAGTATGACCTGTCAGCTATGGAAAAAGCCATCACAACTAATACCAAACTATTGTATGTATGCAACCCTAATAACCCAACCGGTACCATTGTGGATGCTGCTGCCCTTAAAAATTTTGTGGCAGAGATGAGCAGCAAATACATGCTGGCCATTGATGAAGCATATCTGGAATATACCAACCAGCCCAGCATGGCCGATTTTGTGAGTGCCAATAAAAATGTGATTGTGCTAAAAACCTTTTCAAAACTATTTGGACTGGCCGGTGCCCGTATCGGTTATGCACTGGCTCACCCCGATACTATTAAATTATTCAACAGCATGCAACCCTGGCCCAATGCCGGGGCAAGCGCCACAGCAGTAGCCGCCGCCAACGCCACGCTGGACGATACTGAGTTCTTGAAGATGGTTTTGCAAAAGAACCAGGCAGAAAAAAACAAACTTTATTCTCTGTATCAATCTATGAATATGCCATACATAGAATCGCAAACTAATTTTGTATATTACTCGGTTGAAGCTTACAAAGGCGAGTGGCAAAAAGAACTGGAAAAACGAAACCTGCTTTGCGGCGGTATCGTGGAAGAAAAAGAAAAATGGACCCGGATTACAATCGGTACGGAAGCTGAAATGGGTGTTTACAAAAAAGCTGTAAAAGAAATGCTTGCCTGATAAAATCATAATTCATCTATAACTACCATAATGAAATTGACCATTTTAGCTTTTACATTTTTATTACTTTCAAGCAATACCCTAAAAGCCCAACAAACGGAAATATCTGAATTACAGCAGGTGCAAACAACCATCGGGTATTATTTCGAAGGATGGACAACCGGCGATACCAGCAAGATAGGCAAGGCCATGCACAGCACATGTCACCTGAAATCTTTCAGAGATGGCCAGTTTACAAATTTAAACAGGGCCGAATACCTTGGCCGTTTTAAACAAGGAATCAGACCAAGACCCGAAGGATTGACCACAAGGATTGTAGCATTGGACATAACCGAAAATATCGCCAGCGCAAAAACCGAAATTGATACCGGTAAAGATGTATTTACAGATTATTTCAACCTCATTAAAACCAATGAAGGTTGGTTCATTGTTGATAAAATTGCTGTCAGAAAATCTAAATAAAAAATCATGAAAAAAATAATCGCTTTATTTATTATTACAATTGGCATTGCCGGCACAGCAAGTGCACAAACACCACAGGAAGAAATAGATGCCGTAAAAACCGTTTGCAATTATTACATTGACGGAGGTACGAATGGTGACAGTGTTACTTTTTCCAAAGCATTTAGTCCCACCGGCCTCATGCAGTACATGCGTAATGACACGCTGAAGATCGTTTCGTTAAAAGATTTTATGGCCGGTAACAAAAATTCCGGGAAAAAACAAGATCGTAAGTCAAAGATAGAATCGGTGGAAGTATACGGCAATGCAGCCACGGCTAAAATCACGATTGAATATCCCACATTTTATTTTCACGACATCATGAGCCTGCTGAAAACTAAAGACGGATGGAAGATCGTAAGCAAGATATTTTACAGGGAAATGAAGAAATAGGCTGCTGCCTTAAACCTATAGGGTTTGCAGCGCTGCTATGCGGCCCGGGAAACCCTATAGGTTTCTCCTACTCCACCCAATCAGCAATAAATATATTAGTATCCCTGGTACCGCCGTTATTGCGGTTGCTGCAAAAAATGATTTTCTTCCCATCAGGACTGAACATGGGAAAAGCATCAAAGGATTTTTCTGCTGATATCTTCTGTAAATCACTGCCGTCTTCGTTTATAATAAAGAGATTGAAAGGGAAACCTCTTTTACTTTGGTGATTACTTGCAAAAATGATGCGTTTATTATCGGGCATAAAAGCAGGTGCCCAGTTGGCGTTGCCAAAACGGGTTACCTGCTTTATATTGCTGCCATCAACATTGGCGGTAAACACTTCCATATTGGTTGGTGCCACTAAATTTTCGGCCAATAAATCTTTATATTCTTTTATTTCGGTTTCGGTTTTGGGCCTGCTGGCACGCCAAATAATTTTTGTGCCATCAGGGCTAAACCATGCGCCGCCGTCATAGCCTAATATATTGGTTATTCTTTTTTCTTTACCGGTTTTCAAATTCATAATATACAGATCAATATCGCCATCTTTTGTACTGGTATAAAGCATATTTTTACCATCCGGGGAAATGGTAGCTTCAGCATCGTACCCTTTACTATTAGTAAGTTGTTTTACTATATTTCCGTTAAGGTCAGCCATAAAAATATCATAGCTGCTGTATAAGGGCCAGATGTACTTATTACCATATTTTGATCTGTCGGGTACAGGGGGGCAGTTGTCAGCGTCTAAATGAGTAGACGCAAAAACGATATGCTTACCATCTTTTAAAAATGCACCGCAGGTGGTTCTTCCTTTACCGTTGCTGATCCTTTTGTATTCAAATTTTTCGCCTGGTCCAGGTACTTTACCGATATATATCTGATCGCAAAGGATGCCTTCCTTTGCAGATGTTTTTTGAAAAACAATATACTTACCGTTAAAGCTGAAATATGCCTCGGCATTATCGCCTCCAAACGTTAGCTGTTGCATGTTGGCAAAATGTTTTTCGCCTTCATACAAAAGGGTATCGTTTTGATATACTTTACTATTATCAATTGTATTTCTCTTAAATGAAACCAAAGAAATTACAACAATACTCAGTACACTTAAAAAATATATTTTTTTCATCCTTTTATTTTATGCAGCAAAAGTAATTTATGTTAAATTTTAGATTGTCAGAGAATTGTCATCTGCTGAATTACAGCAGCGCTTATTTTTGCATGATGATGAAATTAATACTGCCATGCCTGGGTTTACTGATATCTATCATAGCCTGTAATAACCGGGATCAGGAAGAAAAATATAAGGACACCCCAGTTAAGTCCTCTTCTGCCCGTGAAAAAATCCTAATAGATTCAATTTTAAAATTCCCGGATTCGCTTTTATTAAAAGAACAACTGATTCAATTTTACCGCGACATTGCTGATTATGATAAAGCCATTGCAACCACAAAGGGAGCTTTAGAAAAAGACAGCTTAAGTGACCGGCTCTGGGACATAAAAGGAACACTGTATTTTGAGAATGACGATACCCTGAATGCTGTTAATTCTTTTGAGACTGCATTGAAAATAAACCCTTCGCCCCGTTATTTTATTTTGCTTGGTTCAGTGTACGCACAAACAAAAAATATAAAAGCTCTTGATATGGCTGATGCCTTACAGCAAACAAAACTTCCGGAAACTGAAAAGGAAGCATTTTTTATAAAGGGTTTATATTTTACTTATACTGGAGAAAAGATCAAAGCCATCGGTTTCTTTGATAAATGCCTGGCGCTGGATTATATGCATATGTTTGCTTATCGTGAAAAAGGAATTGCTTTATATGACCTTTGTAAATATGAACAAGCCATTACCGTTTTAGATAAAGCAGTTACCCTGCAGAATAATTTTGATGAAGGATATTACTGGCGTGGCCGTTGCCTCGAAAAGTTAAACAAGCCCAATGAAGCTATTGAAGAATACCACACAGCATTGATGTACTCACCGGACTTTGCAGAAGCTAAAGCTGCGCTGGTAAGATTGGGAAGCCCCCTAAATCCCCCGAAAGGGGACTTTTAGAGTATGATGTTTTTAACAGTCAGCTTATATAGTTAACTTTGCATTTGAAACTTATCCAACTCATAACTCATAACTCATAACTCAAATGCCCATCATCGCCCCATCCTTATTAGCGTCCAATTTTTTAAACCTGGAATCGGAATGTAAAATGCTGAATGAAAGTGTAGCAGACTGGTACCACCTTGATGTAATGGATGGAAGGTTTGTTCCCAATATCAGTTTCGGACCTATGCTCGTTGAATTTTTCAGAAAAGCCACAACCAAGACCTGCGATGTGCATTTAATGATCGAAGAGCCCGGTAATTATGCCGAGACTTTTAAAAAAGCAGGTGCCGATATATTATCTGTACACATTGAGGCCAGTCCCCATTTGCACCGCAATATTCAACAGATAAAAAGTTTGGGCATGCAGGCCGGTGAGCTGTAAATCCTCATACTCCTGTAGAATCATTAAAAGATATCCTTGCAGACATAGACCTGGTATGTTTGATGAGTGTTAACCCCGGTTTTGGCGGACAATCATTTATACCACACACTTTACATAAAATAAAACAACTTCGTAAAATGATC
>JANOGE010000022.1:0-27982 GCA_031414035.1 Chitinophagaceae bacterium
AAGCCGACGCCGTTATCCTTTACATGAATACTAACAGATCCGGATTCATATTTCAGGTGTACCTCGACCTTGCTTGCCCCCGAGTGGCGGGCGGCATTGCTGAGCCCCTCCTGGATTATTCGAAAATACAATCTATAATAGCTTTCATATATTCCTTATTACACAAATCACTACTCCCCAAATTTTAAAATCACTAAACTCACCCACTTCAATGGCCGACAGTTTAGGCGTTTCCGGCACCAGCCGCAGCTTATTAAATGTTTTTTCGTAGCGCCGTATCAGCATTTCTCCATCTATGATGGCAATCACAATTTTTCCATTCACCGGTTTGATGCTCCGGTCCACAATAACAATATCCGCATCAAAAATGCCTGCGTTGATCATGCTGTTGCCACTCACCCGCATAAAAAAGGTAGCTGGCTTGTTGCGTATTAATTGTTCATTCAGGTCAATGCCCCGTTCCATATAATCATCAGCGGCAGCACCAAACCCTGTTGCATTGGCGGTAGGTACATCCAATTGTGTAAACCGCTTGCTCCCGTTGTAACCGGCAGCAAAAAACTTTTCCACGTCCATATAAATATATTTTTAAATTGCTAAATAATTTAGTAAATTTATATTTAAAATGATTGGGAAACAAATTTTTAATTTTAAAATCTATTCTTTATGGACACGCCATTTCAGTTACCGGGCAACCGGCTGTATGAATATCTCCTGGTAATAGATCCACATGAAGAACTCCGGCATAAGATCGAAAAATGCAGGCTGCTGTTGACGGAAAAGTACCATCTGCTTCAGCCGCAGGCAGGAAGGCCGAATGTTTCACTGGTTCGGTTTACAGCCGTAAAAATGACGGAAGAAAAGATCATCCGGCGGTTGCAGCTGATAGCCATGGAAGAAAAACCATTTGTTATAGAATTACAGGACTATGGCAGCTATCCCATGCATGCCATTTTTATACGTGTAGCCAACCAGCCAAGGGTGTTGCAATTAATAAAGAACCTGAAACAGGCAAGGCGGTTAATGAAAGCAACAGGGGATGACCCTCATTTTTTGCTCGACCCGAATATGGCACTGGCAGGCAGGATACCCAAAGAAAAATATTTAGAAGCGATGAAGGAATACCTGCACAAAAAATTCACTGGCAGGTTCCTGGCCGATTCATTCCTTTTGTTGAAGCGTTGTAAAAATGAAAAAAAATACCAGATCGTGAAAAGGTTCGAGTTTCAGTGTTTGCCGGTATCTGCAGCACAGGGTGTTTTATTTTAAAAGGGTAAGCTCGGGAAAGGTAAAAGGGGCTGATACTTCAGGCACATTACTATTCTCCGTTCTGGATGTGATGCGTTTACTGATGGTATGATATTGCATTGCTGACTCCGGATAAGGAATAAAAAATGCGCTGATCTCTTCTTTTGTAAGATCAGGGGTTAACCATTTTTTGTAGAGCTGTGGCAGTACAATCACCGGCATTCTTTTTTTAAGGTTATGGATCTTTTCCATCATGGGATTGGCATCAGTAGTAAGTATGGAAAATGTATTTAAATGTTCGCCGGTTTCTTTATCCGTCCAGGATGAATAAATGCCTGCAAAACAGAAAAGTTCCCTGTGTTGCATTTGAATCAGGTGCGGGTATTTCTTTTTTTGAAAATCCATCCATTCAAAAAAACCATCAGAAGGAATAAGACAACGGTTATTACGGATATAAGAACGGAAAGAGGGTTTTTCAAATACGGTTTCGGATCGTGCATTCAGTGTCAGTGCTTTTAATTTATCAGCATCGGCTATTGTTTTAACCCAATGCGGAACCAGGCCCCAGTTAAACAATTGCACACTGCCGGGTTGTTTTTGGGTAATGACCGGCATTTGTAAAAATGTAAAGCCATCGGCATGAAAAACGGGCATCCATTCATCATCCCAGGTTACACCCAGTTGAATTTCAATTTCGGCTTTCTCCTTGGTTAACGCATAATGAAAACACATAAAATAAAAATATGGCAAATAATTTAAAACAGGACCAGGTTAAAGTTACTGCATCTGTAAAAACGGACGTACAGCAATATTTACATGGACGCGGAGCACAAATAAATACGAAGAACAGGTTCTTAAAAACGGAAACAGTAAAAACACATGTCGAGGGTATTGACGATTGGGAAGAAAGCAATACCGCAACCCAATATATAGAGCAGCAATCGAAAACCATTGTAAATAAAGTGGAAAGTCCTGATGTAGGCATGAGCTACAGCATGAACCCCTATGCCGGTTGTGAGCATGGTTGCATTTACTGCTATGCCCGTAATGTTCATGAATACTGGGGTTATAGTGCCGGACTGGATTTTGAGCAAAAAATTCTGATCAAGAAAAATGCCCCACAGCTGTTGCGTAAATTTTTAATCCATCCCAAATGGGAGGGCACACCCATCATGCTCAGCGGCAATACCGATTGTTACCAGCCTGCCGAACAAAAATTCAGGTTAACCAGGCAACTTTTAGAAGTTTGTAATGAATTCAATCAGCCCGTAGGTATTCTCACAAAAAATTCATGGATTTTAAAAGACAAAGATCTGTTGCAGGAAATGGCAAAAAAAGGAATTGTATCTGCCATGGTTTCTATCACTTCTTTTAATGAGGACCTGCGCCGCATAATGGAACCACGTACCACCACCGCCAAACAAAAATTAAAAGTAATTGAAGAGTTAAGCAATGCGGGGGTACGAATGGGCATCATGATGGGCCCCATGATACCCGGACTGAATGAACACGAAATGCAGCGCATTATGAAAGGTGCAGCAGATGCAGGAGCAACATTTACAGCTTATACTTTTATCCGTTTAAATGGGGCTATTAAAATCTTATTTCACGACTGGCTGTTTAAAAATTTACCGGACCGGGCCGAAAAAGTATGGAGCCTTATTGAACAAGGTCATGATGGAAAAGTGAATGACAGCCGCTGGGGGGTACGTATGCGTGGCGAAGGAAGCATTGCCGATATGGTGGCACAACAATATAAAAAATACGGCAAGCTGTATCATATGAATGCTGAGGAGTGGAGTTTGAATACAAAGCTGTTCAGGAGGCCGGGGCATCAGGGGAGGTTGTTTTAGATTAACTTATAATTAATAAAATAAATTTTTAATTATGAACCAATTTGGAGGAAGTTGGACAGAAGAAAAAATGGAAATTGTAGTTAGCTATACAAAAGCTTATTTAACTATCATGGATAAACAATCTTGGGCTAAAACTATGTATTTTGATGGGTTTGCTGGTTCTGGTATTATTGAAACAGATGAGAAGGAAGAAGTAAAAAAGGGAACAGCATTGCGTATTTTAGATATTGTAGACCCTGCACCATTTGATTTATATTATTTCGTCGAATTAGATGAAGTGAATAAAGTAGAATTAGAAAAAAGAATTCAGGAAAATTACTTTGGACGAAATGCCCATGTTGTAAGCGCTGATTGTAATGAAAAGCTTGTGCGAATGGCAAATTATTTAAAAGCTAATAAAAACTTTAGAGCCTTGGTTTTTATTGATCCTTATGGAATAGCTGTTAATTGGAGTTCAATTGAAGAATTAAAGGAATTAGGAGTTGACTTATGGATATTAGTTCCTACAGGTATGGGTATTTCTAGGTTATTGAAAAATGATGGGAATATATCAGATGCATGGCTTTTAAAATTAGAAAAATTTCTTGGTTTAGGCCAAGATGCAATAAAAGCGCATTTTTACAAAACAAAAGAGCAAAGTACTTTATTTGGAATAGAGACAATAGTTGAAAAGGAAAAAGATGTAGTAAATAGGGCAGGAGAGCTTTATAAAGAAAGACTAAACACTGTTTTTAAATTTGTTTCAGATTCATTTGTTATGAAGAATAGCACGAACTCAATCATGTATCACTTTATGATGGCAACAAATAACCCAACAGCTTTGAAAATAGCGAATGAAGTTATAAAACCTAAATACAAATTGTAATGGCACAATCCTCAATAGAATGGACCGAAATGACCTGGAACCCAACAACAGGCTGTGATAAAATTTCAGCAGGCTGTAAATATTGTTATGCCGAGGTAATGTCAAGGCGCTTAATGGCAATGGGTATAGAAAAATATAGTGAGGGGTTTAAAATAAGAACGCATATTGATGCATTGAATATTCCTTACACATGGAAAAAATCAAAAGTGGTTTTTGTAAATTCCATGAGTGACCTGTTTCATCCCGAAGTACCTGTGCAATTTATTAAAGAGGTTTTTGCTGTGATGAATGATAATCCTCAACACATTTTCCAGGTGCTTACCAAAAGAGCAGAAAGACTATTTGAAATACATGAACAACTCAACTGGACTAATAATATCTGGATGGGAGTCTCTGTAGAAGATGAAAGAGTAACAGGCAGGATAGACTTTTTGCGAGAGACAAATGCCAAAACCAAATTCCTTTCCTGCGAACCATTAATTGGGCCATTAATGAATTTGAATTTGTCAGGAATTGATTGGGCAATTGTGGGTGGAGAAAGCGGAAGAAAAGCCAGACCAATGAAAGAATGGTGGGTTTGGGATATAAAACACCAGTGCCAGGAACAGGAGGTTGCTTTTTTCTTTAAACAGTGGGGGGGAGTAAATAAAAAGAAAGCCGGGCGGGAGTTAGCTGGTAATACTTATAATGAAATGCCATCAAGAGAAATTATATCTGCATAATATTCTATTTTTACCGCCAAGAACAACTCCATGCAACCGGTAAAAGAAGAAATAGAAAAAGTATTCCATCAATACAGTAAAGAAGCCATCACTGGTATAGACAAACTCCCCCAGGCAGGCAGTGAACGGCATTACTTTCGTATTCATACCCCGGAAAAAACGTTTATTGCTACGTATGGGGCTAATCTAAAAGAGAATGAATCCTTCATCTATTTCTCAAAACATTTTAAGAAAAAGCAATTATCCACACCGGAAATATTCTGGATCAACGCCGGTAGAAATATTTACATTCAGGAAGACTTTGGAGATACATCATTGCTGAATAAACTGGAAGAGAAGGGCTTTACCGCTGAGGTATACGATCTGTATAAAAAAAGTTTACGGCAACTGGTACTGCTGCAGGTAAAAGGTCACGAAGGGCTCGATTATAAAAAATGCCTGACCAATGCCTCATTTGGCAAACAGGCCATCATGGCCGACCTGTTATATTTTAAATATTATTTTTTAGATGCTTTACGCCGGCCTTACGATAAACAAAAACTACTGGATGATTTTGAGGCACTGAGTAATTACCTTTCGCACACTGAATATAAGTATTTTATGTTTCGTGATTTTCAGAGCCGGAACATAATGATTAAGCCTGAGGGCAGTGTACATTTTATAGATTACCAGGGGGGCATGAAAGGAGCACCGCAATATGATGTAGCGTCTTTGTTATGGCAGGCCAGGGCAAATTTACCGGATGACTGGAAACAATTCCTTCTGGAAGAATATATTGATGCATTTGAAAAAACCATTGATGAACCTATTGACAGGGAAACATTCAGGAGCCAGTATAATGGTTATGTACTCATCCGATTACTGCAGGTACTTGGGGCGTATGGTTTTCGGGGTTTATTTGAACGTAAAGCCCATTTTTTAACAAGCATTCCCCTGGCATTACAAAATTTGAAATGGTTTATAGATAATCAAAATGTGGGGATTGCTTTGCCCGAATTTAAAAAGGTATTGGAGATCTGCATCAGCAATGAAGTGATACAGGAGTTTACGCCGGTGCAGGCAACACCCGAAACCCCGTTGGTGCTTACCATTAACAGCTTCTCTTATAAAAAGGGAATTCCAGCTGATATTTCTGATCATGGTGGAGGTTATGTATTTGATATGAGGGGTATTTTAAACCCGGGCAGGATTGAGGTGTATAAAGCGCAAAATGGTCTTGATAAACCGGTGATGGATTTTTTGGAACAGCAAACCGATATGCCCATATTTTTAAATGGGGTTTTCAGTATCATCGACATTTCTGTAACCGATTATATTAAACGTGGCTTTAAAAGCCTGATGATAAATTTTGGTTGTACAGGGGGCCAGCACCGTAGTGTGTATGCCGCAGAGGCATTGGCCAGGCACCTTCGAAATAAATTTAAAGTGAAGATAAATTTAATACACGCCAATAAAGATAACTGGATAAAATGAAAGCGATGATATTTGCCGCAGGCTTAGGTACAAGGTTCAAGCCCTGGACAGATGCACATCCTAAAGCGTTGGCATTGATTAATGGCAAATCTTTGTTGCAACGTAATATTGAATATTTGCAGAAATACGGAATCACAGATGTAGTAGTAAATGTCCATCATTTCGCTGGTCAGATCATTGATGCATTAAAAAAAAATAAGGGTTGGGGCAGTAATGTTATTGTAAGTGATGAACGTGATGAACTTTTGGAAACTGGTGGAGGATTACTAAAAGCACGACCTTTACTGGAAAGCGCTGAACCATTCATTACGCTTAATGTAGATATTCTTACTGATCTGGATCTGAATAAACTGCTGGTATTTCACAGGCAACAAAAGCCTTTGATTTCTTTCGGCGTTACCAACAGGCAAACATCCCGTTATTTTTTATTTGATGAAAACAACCGGCTTTGCGGATGGAGAAATGTAAAAACAAATGAAGAAAAGGGCCCCCACTTAAACAGCTCCAAAGGAGGAGGGATAAAACCCAGCATGGTACAAAAAGCTTACAGTTGCGTTGTGATCTTTCAGCCCGAAATATTTTCTCTTATTAAACAGACCGGAAAATTCTCATTAACCGAAACCTATCTTGACCTTGCAAAAGACTATCTCATCATGGGTTATGACCATAGTGGCGATAAATTAGTTGATGTTGGTAAACCTGAAAGTCTGGTTATTGCAGAAAAATATTTTACCTGACCTGATTTTCCTTACTATCCACAGGTGCCCCAAACTCCTTATCTTCTTTTGGTTTGCTTAACCCAAAATTGTAGCGTAATGTGATACCCAATCTGCGTGTATCATTTATCCTGCTTCCTTTTGCCATTATATTTCCCTGGTTTAATCTAAATGAAACTTGATTGGTTCGTAAAACATCATTCATTGAAAAAATAATATTTACTTTTTTCTTTAATATACTTTTATTGGCTGATAAGAATAATCCGCCAAAATTATCCAGCTCGTAAAAATTCTGAATGGCTTTTGTACGCAAAAAACCCTGCATATTAAGCGTTAATGTTTTTGTTGCTTTCAATTCCTGGTACATAAAGAACAACCAGCTGCCCCGCCTGTAATTCAGCGGCTGGTTTTGATAAAAGCCTTCGTATTCTATATGATTATACTGTGCACCTATGTAAAAGAAATATTTACCTCCCGGAGGTATGCCACCCAGTATCCTGGAATAAAACTCTTTACTTACACCTAAGTTATCATAGGTACGGTAAGCAATCTTTGTAATGTCATCCTGGTAGGTAACATTGCTGAAAATATCCCTGGTTTTATTTATGCCGAAAGCCAGAACGGGAAAATCATTATAAGTTACATTCACTTCATAATTGGTGGTAAACTGGGGTTGCAGTTTTGGATTGCCCACATCAAATAAATACTGGTCAACATATTTTGGATAGGGGTTCAGTATCTCATAATATGGCCGTTTGATACTGCGGCGGTAAATGGCATTTCCCATTAGTTGGGTACCAAATATTTTAAAAAGTTTATGGCGTAAATATATATAAGGAAACAGATCCGTTCGCCTGATGGACAAATTGGTGTCTTTCGGGATCAGTTGCCTGCCGTTAATGTTGGTGGTTTCCAAACGCAGGCCGGGCTTTAACGTGAAACCGTAAAAAGTTCTGGCTAACTGTAAATATGCAGCACTGATGGTTTCCTTGTATCTAAAAGTGTTGGTCTGATATACATCCACCTGGGTCCCGCTGTTGCCGGTTTCAAAAAAATAGGCTGCACTGTTATTACTGTTACTGATGGTAATTTTAAAGCCGGTTTCTACGGTAAATATTTTTGGTAGTTTTAGTAAAAGATCAGTTTGTACAACAAAAATATCTTTTTTGTTTTTATTTGTCCCATCACCAAATACGGGTGGCTTTGCAGGAAGGTAATAGTAATTCGTATAATTTTGTACGTTATTGTTGCTGTAATAATTATAATCCAGTTCAGCCGTCCATTCACTGCCGGCAGAATCAATTTTGTATTTGGATGAAATATTGTTGCCTATGAACAAGGCCTTGTTACTGGTATTGATATCCGATTGGTTTTTGCCCAACAACAGCTGCGTAGGAACTTTATAAATATCTATTAAATTTAAGCCATTGCTTTTATTATTGCTGTTGCTTATCCTTAGGTCATAGGCTACATTGAATTTTTTTGTAAAAGCAACGTCAATTCCACCACCCATATAATTATTTAATGAAGGGTAGGTAGTATATGCTTTTTGTGCAAGCAGCGAGGAATCTGTTCCTATCAACCGGTCGGAGTTGAGTTCTTCATAATTATTTTTATTGGTGAACTGATAGCTTAAATAGCTGTTGATCTTTCCGGCACTTTTATTGATGTTGAAACCCGCTGTTTGGGTACTGTACACACCCTGGAAATAACCGGCATTAATACTGCCGCTGCTTCCGAGCTTTACCCCTTTTTTTAAAACAATATTTACAATACCGCCACTGCTTGCCGCATCATATTTTGCAGAAGGATTACGGAGTATCTCAATTTTACTTACACTGGTTGCAGGCAGACTTTTTAATAAAGAAGCCAGGTCTTCACTGCTTAATTTCATTTCACGGCCATTAATAAAAACTGTAGCCGGGGTCAGGCTGTTTAAATATATATTGCCATCCTGGTCCACAATAGCGCCAGGCGTTTTTTCCAGTACTTCATAGGCATTGGTACTGCTGTTGGCCAATACTTCAGCATCAACAATAGTTTTATCATCTTCCTGTTTTAGTAAAGGTTTTTTGGAGACTACGGTTACATTTTGCAGATCAGTTATCTTTCTTTTTACAATGATCGAAACCGTTACAGGCTTATCTGCAACCGCTACTGTTTTATCTTTAGTTTCAAAATCAACAGACGAAATACGTAGAATGTATTTTGAAAATTTAAATACGGAAAACAGGTTTCCACCGTATTTATATACCTGCGACGCTGTTAATGAACTATCCGGAAGCAGATAAAGCTGCAGGGTAATATTGCTGAGGGTATCTTTTTTAAGCGTAGATAAATTTATGGTAAGGCTGGTGGTACTTTGTGCTGTTGCCGTTTTAGTGAATACAAAAAGCAGCAGGGCAATACTAATTTTCAATCTCAATGTATTTCAATCTTGAATTACTTTAAAATATTATTTCTTTACAAATAACTCTTTCTTGTCTACCACTTTAACTTTCTTGCCGGGTTTAAGTGTTTTACTTACCACATCATAAGGGCCGGTAATCACCTGGTCTCCTTCTTTTAACCCTTCCGTTATTTCAATATTATTGATGTCCTGGATATCCGTTTTAACTTTTACCTTACTTACTTTTCCATCTTTGCCTATTACAAAAACAACTACTTCCAGGTCATCAACTAATGGGGAAACTGCTTTTACATCTGATTCATCCGTTTTCTTTATATCCGTTTTTGCACTGTCATTTTTATCACGGGTAGTTACTGCATTGATGGGGAGACTTAAAACATTTGTGTGTGTTTTGGTTTGTATATCGGCACTGGCACTCATTCCCGGACGGAATGGGAATGTACCTTTGCCTATAAGGTCCATATAACTTTCGGGTAATAAACGGATAAATACCTTGTATTGTGTAACATCATTGGAAGAACTTAATACACTTTGCGTGGCGGCGCCAATATTACTACTGGCTATCTGGGTTACAATACCTTTGAATTTTCTGTTGCTGTAAGCATCCACTTCAATATTAGCACTATCACCAAGCTTAACTTTTGGTATATCATTTTCACCAACGTCAACCCTTATTTCAATTTTTGCCATATCAGCAATACGCAGAATTTCTGTTCCTACAGCAAAACTGTTTCCGGCAACTTTTTCTCCTTTTTTTACACTGAGTAAACTTATTACACCATTCATTGGTGCAACAATTACAGTACGGCCCAGATCTGTATTTGCCTTTGCAAGATTTTGCCTGGCACTTTGTACGGTTGCCTGTCCCCCACGTATACCCTGTAAAGCTGCATTGTAATTGGCTTTCGCACTTTTAAAATTGGCTTCGGCCCCCTCAAATTCATTACGGCTGATTACTTTATCATCAAACAGTTTTTTCTGCCTGTCATAAATGCGCTGCGCCTGTTCCAGTTGCGCCTTAAGTGCATCTATGGCTGCCTGCGAATTGGCTACCTGTGCCTGGCTTTGCTCTACTCCACTGGCGGCCTGGTTGCGTTGAATATTATATATGTCTGCATAAATACGGGCTAGTACCTGCCCTTTTTTTACAGAGTCGCCTTCCTGTACAGTTAGTTCGGTGATCTCACCACTTATATCGGGGCTGACTTTTACTTCAATTTCGGGATAAATTTTCCCACTTGCATTTACAATTTCAGTAATAGTGCGTTTCTGAACTTTTTCTGCAGTAACTTTCAGGCCTTCGTCTTTACCAAAAGCACCTGTTTTGGAAAGTACTACTAAAAGTACCACCAAAATTCCCAGGCTTATTAAAATCCATTTAAGCGACTTACTCATACTTCATAATTTATAATTCATTATTACAACTTTAATCCTTGCCCTTTATAAAATTCCAACACTTTCATTTTAAAAACATAATCAAACTGGTTTAAAGTATATTCCAGTTTTGTTCTGAACAGATTATTCTGATTGGTAATTAATTCAAAAGTTCCCATCAATCCTACATCATATCTTTTCTTTGCAAAACTAAATGTACGCTCTGCTGTTTCCATGCTTTTTTTGCTGGCATTTATTTTTTCCAAAGCAACTACAGCCGCATTATAGGCCTGGTAAATGTCCTGTTTCAGTTTTTGATCATCTGCTTCTTTTTGCAGCTGCTGATTTTTTATCGTGATTTTACTTCTTTCATAATTAGTACGGGCATTGCTGCCGTTAAAAATAGGAACACTAAGGTTTATACCTATTGATTGGCGAAAATTCTGATCTAACTGAGAAAAAAAAGATTGTTTTTGTGAACTGTAATCGGGGAAAGGGGCATAAACATCGTAAGGTATACCACCAACTGTCACTTCTCCAATAGTTGCGTTTTTATAAGTAACGCCAGTTATTTCCCTGGCTCTGTTATTATAACTACTGCCCAAGTTGCCGAACATAGATAGTGTGGGATACAAATTTCCTTTAGCAGCAGCAGAATTTTTTTGCGCAGCTTTAATTTTAAAATTATTAAACCGTTGCTGTGGCATATTGGCCATGGCTAAACCATAAACAGATTCAGGTTGTAAATCAGCAATGTTATCAACAGGTATTTTTTCAACCGGTGGTGTTTCTATTTCAAAAGCCGCTGCCGCATCAATGGCCAATAATGATTTTAAAGTGAGAATACTTTGTGCAATACTTCCTTTAGCACTTATTAGATTAGAACTATCCCTTGCTACCTGTGCTTCCAGTTCCGCAGCATTAAGTTCGGGCAGGTTTCCTGCATCAACCAGTTTACGGGTATTGAACAATTGAGCATTTGATTGTTGCATCTGAACGGCAGCAATCTTTTCCTGTTCCATGGCCAACAGGATCTGTAAATAAGCATTTGCAACGGTAAGTGCAATATCATTTTTTAATTTATCGGTATTGGCTTTGGCTGCCTGCAATTCCCATTCGTTTGCAGCAATTGTATTTTTTTTACTGAACCAGTTAAAAATGTCGGCACTGCTCTGCAGATTCATATTGGCCGATAAATAACTTTGTGTAATTAAACTGAAAGTGGTTGGATCCTGGTTACGGCCATTTCCAAAAGCCGGCCCTCCGCTGAAGTTTAAATTGGGCAGTTGACCCAGTTTACTTTGCCTTAACTGCAACTCTGAAAATTTGGATTGTAAATCAACCTGTTTAACCGAAATATTATTTACCATGGCATGTTCAATACATTTCAACAAACTCCACTTTTCCTGGGCCTTAACAGATGCCGTAAATGTCAGAAAAATTAGCAGGGTTAAAAATTTGTAACGCATACAACAAAAATAATTCATCTGCATGTAAAAAAGTCAAGACAATTGTACAAACGGTAAGCTGGCTAAATCAACTTTTCCAACGCCTGTCCCAGGTCTTTAATTATATAATCGGGGTCTTCCAGCCCAATATACAACCTTACCATCCGATGTTCTATATTCAGGGCATCAAAATCGCCCTTTTGTATGGATGCGCATTTGGGTATGATCAGGCTTTCGTGACCACCCCAGCTAACAGCCATAAAAATGTGTTGAAGGTCTTCACAGAACTTTTCAATCAGCTGAATATGGCCTGCTTTTATAATAAATGTCAATAAGCCGCAGGCACCCTGCATTTGTTTTTTAGCAAGTTGGTATTGCGGAAAACTTTCATCGAGCGGAAAAAGTACTGCTTCAATTTTTGAATGTTGCTTTAAAAATTCAACTACTTTTTTTGTGGATGCAGTAATTCTGTCGAGCCTGGCAGGTAAAGTTCTCATGCCCCTTATCAACAGCCAGGCATTAAACGGAGATATTCCGCTGCCCACAGTCATGTATTCACTGTTAAAAATCCGTTCCATCATTTTTTTACTGCCACTTAATACACCACCCAACGTATCACTGTGGCCGCTGATGTATTTGGTGGCGGTTTGCATGGAGATATCAATACCCATTTCAATGGGTTTTTGATACAGTGGTGTACAGTAACTGTTATCAATGATGGTGATTATGTTTTCAGATTTTGCCAGTTCGGCAACGGCTTTTAAATCCTGTAAAGCATAATCCCAGCTGTTGGGGCTTTCTAAATAAATAACAGTTGTGTTTGGTAATATGGCCCTTTCAAAATTTTCAATAGTTGTTCCATTTATATAGGTGGTGGTAACACCAAACCTGGGTAATATATGATCAAACATTTTTTGTGCCCAGGTATAAGGCTTATTAACAGAAACAATGTTATCACCGGTTTTTACATTGGCCAATACCGCAACAAAGATGGCGGCAGCACCGCTGTTAAACACCAGGCAGTCTTCGGCACCATCCAAAGCAGCTAATTTTTTTCTTAAAATATCTACCGTCGGGTTTTTACCCCTGCTGTATAAATACGTGGAATACTCATCTGCAAACGCTTTACGCATTTCATCAACCGTATTAAAAACAAAATTGCTTGTTTGCATAATGGGCGGAGATACGGCGTTGAAATAATTTTCCCTGTCTTCGGCAAACTCATTTAGTATGTAGGAGATATCCATTTATTTTAATTTTCCGGTGAAGGATTATCTTTTTTCTTTCTGTTTAATACAAAATACAGAATAACAAAAACGGCCAAAACAGCAACACCTGTGAATGCAGCTTTAGGGTCGGCAATGGTTATACTGCCGGCCACAAAAAGATAAGCCAGCATAAAAATCACCGGCATCAACGGAAAAAATTTCATTTTATAAATACCGGTTCCATCCAGGTGTTTTGTTTTTTTACGAAACCAGAAAATGGTGGCACAGCTTAATATCATACCAAAACTGTCCAGGAAGATGGTAAAGGTTAATATCTTTTCAAACTCCTGTGCAAAGAAAAGGATAATGATACACAGGGCAGTAAAAACCGTTAACGAAAAAGTGATTACGTTTGATTGTGTATTATGACGGGCAAATATTTTGGGCAGGCTTCCATCATCACCCATGGCATACATAACACGGGGATTACTAAGCAGTGAGCCGTTTACATAAGCCAGAACACCTAAAAAAAGAAAGGCAGAAAAAACAGATGCACCACCAGAGCCAAATATCCTGTCAATTACCAGATAGGCAATTTCCCTTTCTCCTTTCATTTGGTTAAAACCAACTACATTAAAATAACTGAGGTTTACCAGCATATATAAACCGATAATAATGATGATGCCGATAAAAATACCCCTCGGAATATTTTTTGAAGGATTTTGTACATCATTGCCCAGGTTAATGGTTTGCTGATAGCCACCATAGGTAAAGGATACAGCAATAAGGCTTATGCCCAGGCTTTTAACCCAGTCTATCCAGGTAAAGGCCTGTTCGGGTGCTGCCACTGCTTTTGCAATGTCGTTTACTGCATATTTATCAGGGAAAAACAAGGCTGATATTAAAACGATCACCATCGTAATTTTTATCATCATTAAAATATTCTGCGCCGTAGAACTGGTTTTTAATCCTTTTAAATTAATGAGATAAAAAACAATGATGGCTGCAGAACTCAACAATGCTTTATCAATGTCGGTCCAGTTGCCGGGGAATAATTTTAATAAATAACCACTGCCAATCAATGCTACACCACTTACACTGGCAGCATTACTTACCAGTATGATGCAGTTAATGGCAAAAGCAATACTGGGATGATAGGCTTTTGCAAAAACTTTGTAATACCCGCCCGTAACAGGATAACGGCTGCCGATCTCGGCATAAGTTAATGCACCACATAAAGCCACAAGGCCGCCAATAGCCCAGGCACTGAAATAAACAGCAGGTGAAATAGCATCTTTTGCGCTGGTTGCAGCTGTTCTGAAAATCCCCATACCAATTACAAATCCAATCACGATCATGGTGAGGGAAAAGAGATTCAGTTTTTGAGTTGTTTTGTTCATGGGTATAAGATAGATATAATTTGCAATGCTGAATACAAATACATTTAATTTTTTTAAGATGGAAAATTTAATCTCCCTACATTTGCTGCGAATTTGGTTCCCGATGTCAAATTGGGATTAAAAGGGAATCCCGTTAAATGCGGGAGCTATCCCCGTAGCTGTAAAGGCGGCCCCACCTAACCTCCCCCGGGGGGAGGAAGAATGGAGCTAAAAAAATACAAACCACTGTTCTGAAAATTCAGGATGGGAAGGTAAAAGCCTAAGCCAGAAGACCTGCCAGTTTCATTAACACTATTTAAAGCTTTCGGGTGAAAGGCAGGAAATGTAATGGCTTACGGGTCTTTATATCTCTTCACGCCGTGGTTGGTGTTTCCACCAAACACATTTTCCAGGAAGCAGTCACAAAAAAAATTTTTCAAAAATGAAAAAGAAAATTTTTATTGCGGCTGCTGTTTTAATCAGCAGTCAGTTGTACGCACAAAAAGACAGTACAAAAAATTTAGATGAAGTAGTAGTAACAGCTACAAAATTTCCCATCAAGCAATCATTAACCGGTAAAGTGGTTACCGTAATTGATCAGCAACAGTTGCAGCGCAGCAGTGGCAAATCCTTAACGGAAATGTTGAACACCCAAACCGGTATTATTGTAAATGGCAGCAGTAATGTTTTGGGTACCAACCAGGATGTTTATACACGTGGGGCCGCTGCAGGCAAGACGTTGATCCTGTTGGACGGCATTCCGGTTTATGATGCATCAGGCATCAGTGGAGCTTTTGATCTGAACCTGATCAGTGTTGAACAAGTTGAAAGAATTGAAATTTTAAAAGGCAGCCAATCTACTTTATATGGCAGTGATGCCATTGCAGGTGTAATTAATATCATCAGCAAAAAAGGGGGTGCTAAAAAAATAAATGCAACAGCAAATCTTGCGGGAGGCAGTTATAATACATTTAAAGGTTCTGTTGGACTAAATGGTACTGTAAAGAATACAAACTATTCTATTCAATATAGTAAACTATACAGCAAAGGATTTTCAACGGCACAATATCAAACAGGGATAGACAATTTTGATAAAGATGGGATGAATGAAAATGTTTTCAGGGCCAATATCAGCCAGAAAATAAATAGCAAGATTGCTATCCGTGCAAACACACAGTTAAGCAATTATAAAACGGATGCGGATGCAGGGCCATTTAAAGACGATGCAGATTATACCATCAAAAATAAAAATACACTGGTTGGTTTGGGTGCCGATTATAATATTGGCAAAAGTATGCTGCATTTTAATTATAATTACAACAAAATAAACAGGGTTTATCTGGATGATTCTGCGGGCAGGGGCGGATTTTCATATTACAGTGCCGGGGAATATACCGGTAAATCGCATTTTGCAGAACTATACAGTAATATTGCTTTATCAAAAAATATAGAGGTGTTGGTGGGTACCGATTACCGCAATCAATTATCCGGTCAAAGTTATACTTCAGTAAGTATGTTTGGCCCTTATTCTTCGCCAACACTAAGTGATGATAGTGTAAAAGTTAACCAGTTTGGAGCTTATGCTTCGATAGTTATAAAAGATATTAAGGGGTTTAATGTTGAGCTTGGAGGCCGCTACAATAATTTTAATAAATATGGCAATGTGTTTACTTTTTCTTTTAATCCATCTTATGTAATTAAAAATTCAATAAAGATTTTTGGTAACATCAGCTCAGGTTTTAAAGCGCCTTCTTTATACCAGGTTTATTCCGAATACAGGATTCCGGCAGGTGAACTTAACCCGGAAAAATCTTTAAGTTTCGAAGGGGGAGTTCAATACTATAAAAATAATATAAACCTGCGGGCTGTTTATTTTAGCAGAAATATTACCGATAATATAGTTTTTGTAAACAGTAATAATCCGCCTTACGGATATTATACCAATGCCGATAAACAAAATGATAAAGGGCTGGAGCTGGAAGCCAGCATTGACTTTGGAAAAGTTACGCTCAATGCCAATTATGTAAATCTGGATGGTAAAATTGAAACCAAAACCGGCGCTAAAGACACCGCCTTTTTTAACCTGTACCGCAGGCCACGGCAAACCATTAATTTAAATGTGGGCATTGAGCTTTGTAAAAACTGGAACATGAATATTGGGCTTCAGAGTATTGGCAAGCGCTATGAAGGCGTTTATAATGCAGGGCCTATAGAGATGCCTGCATACTATGTCTGGAATCTTTACTCAACATACAACATCATTAAAAACATAAAAGCATTTGTTGATCTTAAAAACATCACCGACGAGGAATATTCAGAAGTAAGAGGGTATAACAGCCGCCGTTTTAATTTTATGGCGGGTGTTAATTTGAATTTTTAACCTGCCTGACGGCAGGAAGGTTTTATAGCCGGTGCAAAGCACTCTGTGCGTAAGTCGGGAAGACGTTTAATGTCTGAGATGAAAAATTAAATTTTTCATCTTTCCTCCTTCCCGGTTAAATTTATAATGATGATAAAACACGAAGAAAAACACTGTCCCCGTTGCCAAATTGTATTTGAGTGTAAAGCAGGAAATATTATGCAGTGCCAGTGCAATACCATACAATTAGCACCGGAAGAAAGGGTTTATATAGAATCTACATTTGATGAATGCCTTTGTGTTAATTGTTTACGTGATCTGCAAAAAGAATACATACTGTCTGGCGTAAAACATATCCATAAATGAAAGCATCTGTCAACTTTGTTTTTAGCTGATTATCTTTGTACAACTAAAAACATAAGAAATGAACTTTGGCAATGTATCATTAAATGAAATTATTACGGTAACCTTTACATTGTTTGCTGTAATTGATATGGTAGGTAATGTTCCGGTACTTGCTTCATTACGTGCCAAAATGGGGGGTGAGATCAGGTCTATTCAGGCTACCATTGCATCCGGCGGTTTAATGATATTATTTTTATTTATTGGCCGGCAGTTTTTAAATATTCTGGGTCTTGATGTACAGTCTTTTGCAGTGGCCGGCAGTATTGTAATTTTTATAATTGGATTAGAGATGGTATTGGGCATTGAGTTTTTTAAAACGGATGGTAACCCCAAAAGCGGCAGTGTGGTACCGATTGCCTTTCCGTTAATAGCCGGTTCAGGTACGCTTACCACTATAATGAGTTTAAAAGCCAATTATTTTGATGTGAATATTTTCATTGGTATTCTTATTAATTGTATTGTAATATTTATTGTCTTGAAATCTATAAAATGGATAGAAAGAGTGTTGGGCCCCAATGGTATGACAGTGATCAGAAAATTTTTTGGTGTAATATTGCTGGCCATTGCAGTAAAAATATTCGGCAGTAATTTTTCGCATCTGGGTAAATAAGAATAAATGGCCACGTAGTACAATGGATAGTATAAGGGCCTCCGAAGCCCCAGATCCAGGTTCGATTCCTGGCGAGGCCACAAAATTATTATTCTACTTTCGTAATTTCCAATGTAACTATTGTAACACGCTCTTTATTTTAATAATCTCATCTTTGCATAATACAAATAAAAACCATGGAAATATTGGGCTATGTATTGGCAATAATTGTTGGTATATCATTAGGTTTAATTGGCAGTGGCGGTTCAATCTTAACGGTCCCCATTTTAGTATATATCATGGGCGTTAACCCGGTTTTGGCAACGGCTTATTCTTTATTTATTGTGGGCTCAACGGCATTGGTAGGCGGTGTGCAAAGCGCCATGCAGAAAAGGGTTGATTTTAAAACGGTTTTAATTTTCGGCATTCCTTCTATTGCTGCTGTATATGCTACCCGTATGTGGCTGGTGCCATTCATTCCAAACGAACTTTTCACAATAGGTTCATTGGTGATCACCAAATCAATTGCATTAATGTTATTGTTTGCAGTGGTAATGATACTGGCTTCGGTAAGTATGATCAGGCCGGGTAAGCATAAAGAAACTGATGAAAATGCGCCCAGGGTTTATAATTATCCGATGATCTTGCTGGAAGGGGCTGTTGTAGGTTTACTTACCGGACTGGTGGGTGCAGGCGGAGGCTTTTTAATTATACCTGCACTGGTATTACTTGCCCGCATGCCCATGAAACTGGCTGTTGGCACTTCACTTTTTATTATTGCAGCAAAATCACTTATCGGTTTTATTGGTGATTTGCAGGGCAGTGAAGTTATAGACTGGAAACTGCTGGGTATATTTACTGCATTTGCAGTAGCAGGTATTTTAGTTGGTATACTGTTAGCTAAAAAAATTCCCGGACAGAAACTAAAAAAGGGGTTCGGTTGGTTTGTATTGGTAATGGGCATTTATATTATTATTAAAGAACTGTTTTTTAAATAAGTGGAAATTAAAGACGATCAAAATAGTAAAGAAGAAAAACCGGGAATAGTTCCTTCCGGTCTTCCACTTGATGAGACCTTTTGGAACGATCAATACAATGCCAATACAACAGGCTGGGACCTGGGCGAAGTATCTCCACCACTTAAAGCATATATTGATCAGCTTACTGATAAAAATAAACGGATATTGATTCCGGGCTGCGGTAATTCCTATGAAGCGGATTACCTGTTTCAGCTGGGTTTTACCAATATCACCGTTATTGACATTGCACCCATTTTGGTTTCACGGTTACAGGAAAAATATCAAGGCAATGCAAACATAAAAATAATACAGGGCGATTTTTTTGAGCATACCGGCGAATATGATATCATACTTGAACAAACATTTTTCTGTGCACTTGATCCGTCTTTAAGAGAAAACTATGTTGCCAAAATGCATCAACTGCTTACACCGGGCGGCAAACTGGTTGGGGTTCTGTTCAACAGGGAATTTGAACAGCAGGGCCCGCCGTTTGGGGGAAACCAATCAGCATACAAACTTTTGTTTGAAAAGTATTTCAAACCGGTAATATTTGAATCATGCCATAACTCATTTTCCAAAAGAAAAGAGACAGAGTTATTTGTTATACTCTCCCCGAAATAATTATTGTTTAGCCTCTCTTTATCTGTAACCAATGTTACCAACAGCATCATCTATTATGCTGAAATTTACATTCTAAAATAAAAAATATGGAAAATACAATGATGAATACCATGCCAAGGATCGGCGACAAAGCCCCGGATTTTGATGCAATAACCACTACAGGCCCTTTGAAATTTTCAGAATACAGTAAAGGCAGTTGGGTGATCCTGTTTTCACACCCGGCAGATTTTACGCCGGTATGCACCACAGAATTGAGTGGCTTTGCATTGGAAAAGGATTTTTTTGCAAAACACAATACCAAACTAATGGGGTTGAGTATCGACAGTATCCATTCGCATATTGCCTGGGTAAATGCGGTCCAGGAAAAAACAGGGGTATTGTTTGATTTCCCGGTTGTAGCTGATATCGATATGAAGGTGGCTAAACTGTATGGTATGCTGCAACCCGGCGAAAGTGAAACAGCTGCAGTAAGGGCCGTATTTATTATTGACCCTGAAGGAAAGGTCCGCCTTATCATGTATTACCCGCTGAATATTGGCCGTAATATGGAAGAGATCAAGCGTGTAATACTTGCATTGCAGACATCTGATGAAAATAAATGTGCCGTGCCGCTTAACTGGCATCCCGGCGATAAAGTAATTGTACCTGCACCCAAAACTGTTGAAGGTCTTGCAGAACGTAAAGCAAGTAACCTGGAAATGGTAGATTGGTACCTGGTTAAAAGGTCTTTATAAAATATACAATTAAAGTAGTTAAAAGGCTGCCTTTTTTATTGAACAGTTGTCGGTTTTTATGACGAAGATCATCTGTTTATATAATTATTGTAACCGGAAAATAGCCATTCAAAATAGAAATTTGCAAAGCATACATTCATCAATTTAAAAATTAATCATTATGAAACTTGAACAGATCTATACAGGATGCATAGCTCATGCAGCATACTACCTGGAGAACAACGGAGAAGCAGCCATCTTCGATCCATTGCGTGAAGTACAACCTTATATTGACAGGGCGACTAAAGATAATGCTACCATTAAATATGTTTTTCTTACGCACTTTCATGCCGATTTTGTAAGCGGGCATTTGGACCTTGCCAAAAAGACCGGGGCAAAAATTGTGTATGGTCCAACAGCAAAACCTGCTTATGAAGTAATTACAGCAACAGATAACCAGGTTTTTAAAGTGGGTAATTATTCGGTGAGGGTAATACATACACCAGGCCATACCATGGAGAGTACTACCTATATGTTGATCGATGAAAATGGCAATGAACATGGTATCATTACCGGCGATACCTTATTTATTGGTGATGTAGGAAGGCCGGACCTTGCCCAGCATGTTGTTGCAGACCTTACCCAGGAGAAATTAGCCGGTTACCTGTATGATTCGCTTCGGAACAGGATCATGCCATTGAGTGATGACCTGATCGTTTACCCCAATCATGGCGCCGGCAGTGCCTGTGGTAAAAATATGAGCAAAGAAACCACCGACACGCTGGGACATCAAAAAGAAGTAAACTATGCATTAAATCCTGCGTTAAGTAAAGAAGAATTTATTAAAGCTATCCTTACCGGCTTAACAGCACCTCCCGGCTATTTCCCCAAAAATGTATTGATGAATATACAGGGCTATGAAAGCCTGGATACGGTTTTGGAAAGGGGGCATAAAGCTTTATCTGCAGAAGCTTTTGAAGCGGTAGCCAATGAAACGAATGCGTTGGTACTGGATACAAGGAATGCAACAGATTTTGCTGCCGGATTTATTCCCAACAGCATCAGCATTGGATTAGACGGAAGCTTTGCACAGTGGGTGGGCGAAATGATACCTGATATAAAACAGGAAATATTACTGGTATGTAATGTTGGTTATGAAGAAGAAGCCATGATACGCCTCTCACGGGTTGGTTACGATGGCACTATTGGATATTTAGAAGGTGGTTTTGATAGCTGGAAAAAAGCCGGCAAGGAAGTGGATACCGTAAAAAGAATTACTGCAGAAGAGTTTGCAAAAATTCATGCGGGAGGAAAGCAATTAACGATCGATATCAGGAAGAAAAGTGAATTTCAATCGGAGCATATCCTGGATGCAGTTAATATACCATTGAACGAGATCAATGATCACCTGGCTGAGTTTCCAAAAGACAAACCCTTTATTTTACATTGTGCAGGCGGTTACCGCAGTATGATCGCAGCTTCCATGCTTAAACAAAGGGGCTGGGATAATTTTACAGATGTGATCGGGGGCTTTACCGCAATGGCAAAAACCGCTGTACCCAAATCAGATTATGTTTGCCCAACAACGATGTTGTAACTTTTTATCTTTTTAAAATTTGTTGCCCGGGTACAAAGCCCGGGCTTTTTTGTTATATTTAACAGTGGTGCAGTGGCCGGGCCTGAAGGCTGCAAGCCGTCGGGACCATTGAAGTGACGGTTCTGATGGCTTTAAGCCATCAGAACCATTAAAAAATCTGAACCCGTAAATGAAAGTAACCAAAGTAACGTACTGCATTGAATGCAACTAATGTTACCATCTGTTGTAAAAACAGGAAGGATATTTGCATTATAAAATTTTAAAAAATTATACCATGAACATTGAACAGATCTATACCGGATGTTTGGCACAGGGTGCTTATTACATTACCAGCAATGGCGAGGCAGCCATTATTGACCCGCTTCGTGAAACACAACCTTATTTAGACAGGTTGCAAAAAGATGGAGTGAAATTAAAATACATTTTCGAAACCCATTTCCATGCTGATTTTGTATCAGGACATGTGGACCTGGCAAAACAAACTGGAGCAGCTATTGTGTACGGTCCCAATGCCAACCCTGAGTTTGAATTTATATCTGCCAAAGATGGCGAAGAATTTAAAATTGGTGATGTAACCATTAAAGTGTTGCATACGCCGGGCCATACTATGGAAAGTACCACTTACCTTTTGAAAGATGAGGCCGGTAAAGATCATTGCATCTTCAGTGGTGATACGTTGTTTTTAGGTGATGTTGGCCGGCCCGATCTTGCTCAAAAAGCTGCAGACATGACCATGGAAGACCTGGCAGGTATTCTATACGAAAGTTTAAATAATAAAATAATGCCGCTGGCCGATGATGTGATCGTATATCCTGCACATGGTGCCGGCAGTGCCTGTGGTAAGAATATGATGAAGGAAACCGTAGATACCCTGGGCAATCAAAAGAAAATGAATTATGCCTTAAACCAACCCAATAAAGAAGCTTTTGTAAAAGCAGTTACTGAAGGTTTACAGGCACCTCCCGGCTATTTTGGAATGAATGTGGCTATGAATAAAAAAGGGATTGAAAGTTTTGAAACTGTGTTTAACAACGGTATGCGTGCATTAACACCTGATGAATTTGAAGCAGCGGCAGAAAATACCGAAGCGCTGATCCTGGATACCCGTACGAATACTGAATTTTACAAAGGCTTTATCCCACAGTCCGTGAGCATTGGCCTGGACGGGGATTTTGCCCCTTGGGTAGGTGCGTTGATTGTAGATGTAAAACAACCCTTGTTACTGGTTACTGATCCGGGTAAAGAAGAAGAAACCGTAACCCGTTTAAGCCGTGTTGGTTTTGATAATGTACTTGGGCATTTAAAAGGGGGCTTTGCAACATGGCTGGCAGCAGGTAAGGAAGCAGATGTGATCGACAGGATTACTGCAGAGCAATTTGCCAAAGAAATAAAGATCGGTGAAGATAAAATAATTGATATCCGCAAGGAAACTGAATATGCAGCAGAGCATGTTGATGAAGCGTACAACAAACCACTGGCTTTTATCAATGACTGGATAAAAGACATTAACCCCGGGGAACATTTTTACATTCATTGTGCCGGAGGGTACAGGAGTATGATAGCAGCATCTATTTTGCAGGCCCGTGGGTACAGAAATTTTACAGAGGTTGAAGGTGGCTTTAAGGCGATCAGTAATACCACAGTACCAAGAACCGATTATGTTTGCCAGAGTAAAGTGATGAAAGCATAATTAAAGCTGCTATAAAAGGTAACAGAAATAAATTTAGTATTTGAAGAAACCAAAAATACAGCCGAAAGGCTGTTTTTTATTCTACTCATTGAAAATTTTTACTTCATGAAACAGTTGTTAAAATCCATTCAGATTCTAAAAACAATCAAATTCATTCCGGCTTTGTTGATATTTAGTCTGATAGAAAATATTACCGATGCCCAAATTATAAACCAAAAATTTCCATTTACTATACGCCTCGAACAAATGGAAATCAATAACCTGCCTGCATTGCAATCTTATGCATATGCAACCTGGCAGGGCAAATGGTTATTGGTTGGTGGCAGAAAAGACGGGCTTCACCGAAGGCAACCCTGGGCTACATTTGATGAAGAAGGGCAAAATAAATATATCTATGTAGTTGACCCTGTAAAAAAACAAGTGTGGAAGCAATCATTGGAAGATTTACCAAACACTATAGCGGAGCAATTACAAAGCACCAATATGGAGTTTTATCAAACAGGAAACAGTCTTGTATTAACCGGTGGATATGGATACAGTAAAACGTCAGATGACCATATTACATTTCCGTATTTAACAGTAATTAAAGTTGATGAATTGATAACGGTAATTCTGAATAACAAGATTATAAATAATTCCATTGTTCAGATCAGGGACGAACGAATGGCTGTAACAGGCGGCAGACTGGCAAAAATTGGAGATACATTTTTATTAGCCGGTGGACAAAGGTTTGACGGCAGGTATAATCCGCATGGTCCCGCTCATGGTCCTGGTTTTAGGCAGGCGTATACAAATGAGATCAGGAAGTTTGTAATTGGATATGATAAAGACGCACCGCTCATAAAAAATTATTCGGCAGTAAAAGATAGTATCAATCTTCACCGTAGAGATTATAATTTAGTACCACAGGTATTTAAAAATGACGAATTGGGTTATACCATGTTTTCGGGTGTATTTCAATACAGGGAAGATATACCATTTACCAACTTTGTTGATATTGTAGGTGGAAGTTATAAAGTGAATACTGGTTTTGAGCAGAAGTTCAGTCATTATCACAGTGCGGTAATGCCCTTGTATGATAAGGTTGCAGCTTCTATGTATTCTGTATTTTTTGGAGGGATAGCCAGGTATTTTCCAGGCAGCAATGGCAAAATTTTCGACAATAAAGATGTGCCTTTTACTAAAACGATCAGTGTTATTATCAGAAAAGATGAAAAGGAAAAAGAGATTTATTTACCAATACAGATGCCCGGATATTTGGGTGCTGCTGCAGAATTTATTTTTACACCGGATACCAGAATGTATAAAGAGGGAATTGCCGATGCCAGTTCAATGAAAAATGAAGAAACCCTGATCGGTTATATAGTTGGCGGCATCAACAGCACTGCCAATAATATTTTCTTTGATAATACCGGAAAGGAAAGTAAGGCAAATGGGAAAATTATCAAAGTTTATCTGAAAAGAATAAAATAAGTCCAACCTAATATTGTATTTTACCTGAAATATATGCAGCATCATGAATAATTGGCCGTCATGGATGAAACTACTGACAGTATGTATCCTTTGTGTGTTACTGGTTTGGGGTATTGTTATATTAATTAAAAAGGCAAGTGGTTAATGTTTTGTAATAATTGTTACAAAGGAGTTAAGTGCAATTGTTTAATTTGCTGTTTAAATTATTTAGTATGAAAAAGAATATGGGTAATGCAGATCGCATAGTTCGCCTGCTTTTGGCAGCAGTAGTTGCTGTTTTATATTTTACCAATACCATCACCGGCACATTGGGCATTGTATTGCTAGTGTTGGCTGGCGTTTTTGTATTAACAAGCCTGATAAGTTTTTGTCCGCTTTATACCTTGGTGGGTTTAAATACCTGCCCGGCCAAAAATAAATAAATAAGTAGCTTCAATTAAAATATTTAATTGTGAGGTCATTTGTTCCGGCTCTTTGTAATGCTTTTAACAGAGCATTAGTATAGGCCTGTACCTGTATTCGAATTAGTCATCGTACCAGGTTCTTTTCCCCAAAGTGGTATTGTACTCCCTGTATGACCAACATCAGCTTCCTGTATGAAGCTGATCATTTTTGTGTTCAGTGTGATATAAGTTACACAATCCGCAGAGTTTTCGTCGCAATTTTGAGTTGTAATTAGATTATAAACTTAAAAAAGATGTTATGGAAGCCGCTTATCATTACGAAGTAAAAGTGAATTGGGAATCTGGCAGAAAAGGGTTAATGAGTTCTCCCGTTTTACATTCAAATATAGAAGTGGCAACGCCTCCCGAATTTCCAAAAGGAATACCGGGTATCTGGTCTCCGGAGCATTTATTGGTGGCTGCTGTAAACAGTTGTCTGATGACCACTTTCCTGGCCATTGCAGAAAATTTCAAATTCGATTTTATACATTTTGAAAGTAATGCCAATGGAACACTTGAAAAAGTGGATGGAAAATATTTGATGAGTGAAGTGATGTTGTCTCCGGTATTAACCATTGCTCCGGATGCGGATAAAGAAAAAGCTATCCGTATCCTGGAAAAATCAGAAGCGGCCTGCCTGATCTCTAATTCTGTTAAAGCAAAAATCGTTTTCAAACCGGGAATAAAAATAGCTGAACTCGTGTAAACAATCTAAAACCAACTTGTATGAAACATATTGTAATCTTAGGAGCAGGAACAGCAGGTACCATGATGGCCAATCACCTGCATCATCAGTTAAAACATCCCGATTGGGAAATAACCATCATTGATGAAAGGGAAGAGCACCATTATCAACCCGGTTATCTTTTTTTGCCATTTGATATTTATGCTCCGGAAGATATTATTAAGACCATTGAGGAGTTTATTCCAAAGGATGTAAAACTGGTTAAAAATAAAATTAACCGCATTTTGCCTGCCGATAATAAAATAGAACTTACCGGCGGTGATGAAATGGCGTATGATATCCTGATAATTGCAACAGGAGCTAAAATTGCTCCGGAAGAAACAGAAGGCATGAACGGATCTGAGTGGCAAAAATCTGTTTTTGATTTTTACACTTTTGAAGGAGCCTTGGCTTTGCGCAATAAACTGAGAGATTGGGAAGGTGGTAAGTTGGTGGTGCATATTACCGAAATGCCCATCAAATGCCCGGTAGCACCTCTGGAGTTTGCTTTTTTAGCCGATTCATTTTTCAAACATAAGCACATGCGGGATAAGGTGGAGATCACTTATGTAACACCTTTAAGCGGTGCTTTTACAAAACCAAAAGCTACAGAAGCGCTTGAACATTTATTGCAGGAAAAGGGGATTAACATAGAACCTGATTTTGCCATAGAAAAAGTTGATAATGAAAGAAAGGAAATTGTGGATTATGGAGGTAAAATAATCCCCTTCGATTTGCTGGTTACAGTGCCTACCAATAAAGGAGATGCGCTTATGGAAAGATCCGGAATGGGGGATGACCTGAATTATGTACCTACACATAAAGCCACCCTGCAGTCAAAGGAGCATACAAATATTTTTGTTTTAGGTGATGCCAGTAATATACCCGCTTCCAAAGCCGGTTCCGTTGCTCACTTTGAAGCAGAGATATTAACTGAAAACATACTTCGTTTTGTACATGGGGAGCCTTTGAAAGAAGAATTTGACGGGCATGCAAACTGCTTTATTGAAACCGGTAACGGAAAAGCATTGCTGATCGATTTTAATTATACACATGAGCCGGTTGAAGGAAGTTTTCCGTTTGCAGGAATCGGGCCACTTAGGCTGTTAAAAGAAAGCAGGATGAATCATATGGGTAAGCTTGCTTTCAGGTGGATATACTGGAATGTATTATTGAAAGGAACACATATTCCATTTGTATCAGCAACCATGTCAGAAAGTGGAAAACATTATGCTTAAATTATTAAATCTTTAAAATAAAAATCATGGAAAAGACTATAGCAGGTAAAAACATTACCGTAAATGAAGAGGGTTACTTAACCGACTTTAATCAATGGGATGAAAAAGTTGGAGAAGCCCTTGCAGCAGAAGCCAATATTCCCTTAAGTACAAGGCATTGGGAAATATTAAAGTATCTGCAAAACGAACATAAGAACCAGGTTGCGCTCAGTATCAGGCGTATTGGAAAAAGCGGACTAACAGATATCAAAGAGTTCTACCAGTTATTTCCAACAGCACCTTTAAAAACCGCAACTAAAATAGCCGGCATACCCAAACCGGCCAGTTGTATTTAACCATTTAAAATTTGTCAATTATGAGTGAAAATAATGGAGCCATTAAAAAAATGATGATCATACTCTCAAAAGGAACA